>DATJPN010000194.1:0-4923 GCA_035506335.1 Steroidobacteraceae bacterium
CGGCATAGTCGGCGCGGCGTTCGACCCGGATCCAGATGATCGGGATCTGGCGCTCGCGCGCGCCCGCCACCAGCCGGACGGAGTTCTGGATCAGGCCGCTCTTCTCGATCAACGCATTCTGCTCGGCATTGCTCTTCGTGCGGAGGTTGCCGTTGATCATGTCGTTGAAGATGATCGCGGTGCTGGTTCGGGGGATCGGGGGCTGCTCGGCCATGTGCACCTCCGTAGTGTCGCGGGTTCAGTTCTGGTTGGCAAAACGGCTCAACGTGTACGGCGCCAGGTCCATGTCTGGCCTGCCATCGACGATCCAGTCGGCAAATAGCTTGCCGGTGAGCGGGCAGAGCGTGATCCCGCTGTGCCCCACCGCGATGTAGAACCCGTCCACGCCCGGCGCCTTGTCGTAAATCGGCAATTTATCGGGCGGCAAGGGGCGCAGGTGGGCATAGAGCCGGAGGACGTTCACGGTCCGCAGCGCCGGGATCAGGTGCAAGGCTTCTTTAATGAATGGAGGCGCCAACTCGGGCCGTGTGGCGTTATCCAGTCCCACAAATTTATTCGTGGTGCCGATCGTGACCGTCCCGTTGGGCCACTGCGCGACGTGCTGCGTGGGGATGGGCAAGAGCGGCGGCACCACTTGCGTGACAGCCATGTGCCCATGCTCGGCATTGACCGGGATCGTGAGGCCGATCATTTGCCCGATGTGTGGAACGTGAACGCCGGCCGCATCGACCACCACCGGCGTGGCGATTGCACCCCGGCTGGTGACGACCTGTTGAATGCGGCCGCCGGCCACGTTGATCCCGGTAACCTCGGTCCGCCGGAGGATCACGGCGCCGGCGCGCTGGGCCGCTCGACTGAGGGCCCCCATCAAGTGCAGCACATCCACCCTGCCGTCGGCGCGGGCGATGTAGCCCCCGATCACCTCCGGTCCGAGTGCGGGGAGGATGCTGCGCGCCTCTGCGGGGGTCAGCAGCTCGGCCTCGAGTCCCGGGATCCGGTTCCGCACCTCGACGCGCTTGCGGAAGGTGTCCAACTCGGCCGGGTTCGTCGTCACGAAGAGCAATCCTTGCTGCTGTAGGAACACGGGTTCGCCGAGGCTGGCGATGAACTCCGGATACATCTGCGCGCTGCGCAGGCTCATCGCCGTGTAGTGATCCGGCTCTTTGGCCGTGACGTTCACTTGCGCGCCGGTGCCGGTGGAGGCCATCTCGCCGATCGTGCGGCGCTCCACCAAGACAACCCGGACGCCGGCGCGAGCGAGGAACAAGGCGATCGAACAGCCACGAGCGCCGCCGCCGACGACCACGGCATCCGCACTCTTCACCTCTGCCATGGATAGCTCTCCCTGTCGGGCCGCCGAACAAGGCAGCCGGGGTATAAATGGCCCCCTGGAAACATTCGCTCGAAGGCGACCACGAAAAGCGAAACGTGCCTCGACATCGCTTAGGCCAGTTCCGCGTGGCCCGCCAGGGCCGTCATGGGAATCGGGCGGATCGGCGGGCGTGGGCGAAGCGGCTCGATCTCCGCCGCCGGGACGCCCTTGACACGCGCCACGATTTCCTGCAGCGCCGGGCCGCACATCCGCCCCTGGCAATTGCCCATGCCGGTGCGTGTGGCGCGCTTGAGCTCGTTCAGGTCCTGGAGGTCGTCGGCCAGCGCCGCCTTGATCTCGCCCAAGGTGATCTCTTCGCAGCGGCAGACGATGGTATCGTCCTTCGCCAGCTCGTACAGGCCCGGCCGCGGCCGCGAAATCTCGTCCAGGGTCTGCCGCAGCCGCAGAAGCCCGGCGAGCCGGTCGCGACTCGGCCCCATCCGGCGCCGGGCCTCATCCGCGGCGAGCGCGCCTAGCGTGCGTGCGGCTGCGATGCCGGCGAGCCGCCCTTCTTCAATCGCGACAAAACTGCCGGCCACCCCGCCGCAATCACCCGCCACGTAGACCTGCGAGACAGTCGATTCCATGTCCTCACCGCGGGTCGGAATCCACCCACCCAGGAGCGGGTCGTAGCGATGCGCGCAGCCGGCGAGCCGCGTGAGCTCCACCGAAGGAATGAAGCCGTAGCCGATGCAGACCGTGTCCACGGCGAGCGTCCGGTCGGTGCCGCGTACGGGCCGCCAGTCGGCGTCCACCTGTGCCACCACCGCTTCCTCGACGTGGCCGTCGCCCCGCGCCTCGAGGATGATGTGTTCTCGCCAGAGCGGGATCCCCGCCTTCCGGATGCCCGACCAGTAGCGCCAGGCGTCCGCGATCAGGGTCCACTGCCCCCAGGCACCGCGCGCCAGGCTCATCCACTTGTCGATGTTGCCGGCCTCCGCGATCGCCTCCACCTTCCCGCCGGCGTCGACGATCTGGTTGGCGATGGCGAGCTGCAGCGGCCCGGTGCCGGCCAGCAGGATCCGCTCGCCCGGCAGGACCCGCTGCATCTTGATCAGCCGCTGCGCGCCGCCGGCCGTGAATACGCCGGGCAGCGTCCATCCGGGAAACGGGACCGGCCGGTCGTACGCGCCGACGGCGATCACGAGCTGGCGATAGCGGACGCTCCGCGACTCGCCCTGGCGCAGGAAATCGACCTCGCACTCGGGCGCGATGCCCCAGACCACGGCGTCGTCCAGGAACTGGACCCGGTCGGCCACAGTGTCGAACTCTTTCAAGAGCTCCTGCCCGCGCTCGTAGTCGTGGCCGAGCGCGGTGGCATCGGTCACCCGGAATCCGGCCTGGAACTGCCGGTAAATCTGACCGCCCGGCCGCGCGTCATCGTCGAGCACGGTCACCTGGATGCCGGCCTTGGCCGCCTCGATCGCCGCCGCCATCCCCGCCGGACCGGCCCCGAGGATGAGCAGATCGAGTTCTTTCATCGCTCGCCCTCCCATTGTCCGAGGCCGTCCTGTGTTTCGACCCGGCAGCCCGGGGTCGCCAGCGTTTGGCACACCCGCGTGTTCGGTACGCCGTTGATGACCATGGCGCACTCGTAGCAGAGGCCGATCCCGCAATACATGCCGCGCGGGTGATGGTGTTTGGCCGTCCGGCGCAGCGTGCGCACGCCGGCCGCCGTCAACGCCGCGCCGATCGTCTCGCCCTCGTAGGCGGGAATCTTCCGCCCGTCCACCTCGATCTCGAACTGCCGGCCCCGGACGACTCCCTTTTCTGCGCGTCGGTTCTCCATGCGTCCTCTTACCTCCTCCGAAACGGCTGTCGGGCGGGCGGAGCCCGCCTACACGTCAGGCACTTCAGAAATCCGCGCCACTGCGGTCTTCCGCTCCGCTACCTTGGGTTGTGGCACGCCACCAAATGGCCCCCCGCGGCGGGCTGCAGGAGCGGCTCCGTCTCGCTGCATTGGGACAGCGCCGCCACGCAGCGCGGATGGAATCGGCATCCTCGGGGCGGATTCAGCGCGCTCGGCACCTCGCCCCTCAGAACACTGGCCCGGGCCGCCGCCCCCGGGTCGAGGACCGGGATTGCGGCGAGCAGGGCGAAGGTGTAGTGGTGCGCTGGATTCGTGAACAGCTCGTCCACATCGGCGATCTCGACGATCTTGCCCAGGTACATGACCGCAACCCGATTGCTGATGAACCGGACCGAGCTGAGGTCGTGGGAGATGTACAGGTACGTCAGCCGCAACCGCTCCTGCAGGTCCAGGAGCAGGTTCAGGATCTGCGCACGGACGGACACGTCAAGGGACGACACGGGCTCGTCGCAGATCAGGAACTGGGGCTCCACCGCGAGCGCCCGTGCGATGCCGACCCGCTGGCGCTGGCCCCCGCTGAATTCGTGCGGATACCGCCAGGCGTGGTAGCGCTCGAGCCCGACCAGCCCGAGCAGCTCCATGAGCCGTCCCTCCCAGGCCGACTTGGGCAGGTGCTGGTGCACGCGCATGGGCTCCAGGATCGTCTCGGCAATGCTCCAGCGCGGATTGAGGGAGAGATAGGGGTCCTGAAACACGTACTGCATCTGGCGCCGGATCTTCAGCACCGCCGCTCGGCCCCCGGACCGGAAGATCTCCAGCACATCCGTACCGTTGAAGAGCGCCCGGCCGGCGGTCGGGGGCGTGAGATACAGCATGCTGCGGGCGGTCGTGGTTTTCCCGCAGCCGCTCTCGCCGACCAGCGCGAGGGTTTCCCCCTGCTGGATCTCGAAGGAGATGTTGTCGATGGCCCGGATCATCCCGACGGCGTTCGACCGAAAGATGCCGCGCCGCCACACCGGGTAGAGCTTGACCAGCTCCTCTATGCGCAACAGCGGTGGCGCATTCATTGCTGATAGTTCAGTGCCCATGGCGGCTCTCGGCTGTCGGCTCTCGGCTCTGGAGCAGGCAGCTCACCCGATGGCCGGCGGCGACTTCGACCGGCTCGGGAAGCGTCACGCTGCACTCGGGCACCGCCTTTGGACACCGCGGGTGAAATCGGCAACCCGATGGCGGCTCGATCAGATTGGGGATGCGGCCCGGGATGACGACCAAACGCGTCCGGCCCTCCCGCGAGTAGCTCCGGTCGACGCGTGGCATGGTGGCGATGAGGGCCTGCGTGTACGGGTGGCGCGGATCCCGGAAGATCACCACGGCGTCCGCCTCCTCGCAGATCCGCCCCGCGTACATGACCGCGATCCGATCGGCCATCTTGGCCACCACGCCCATGTCGTGCGTGACCAGGATCATGGCCATGTGAAACCGACCCTTCAGCTCGATGAGCAGGTCCAGGATCTGCGCCTGGATCGTCACGTCCAGGTTCGTGGTCGGCTCGTCCGCCAAGACAAGCGCCGGGCCGCAGAGCAGTGCGCGCGCAATACAGACGCGCTGCTTCATCCCCCCGCTCAGCTCGTGCGGGAACTGGCGAAGGCGGGTGACCGGGTCGGCGATACCGACCAGCCGCAAGAGGTCGGCCACGCGCTCCTGGGCGGCACCCCGGCTCACCTTCTCGTGCCACATCAGA
>DATJPN010000195.1:0-5744 GCA_035506335.1 Steroidobacteraceae bacterium
GCCGCCAGATCGCGCACGATGCTCAACTCCCCGAGCGGCACCAGTTCCACGCCCGCGACCGGAATCCGCGCGGCCTCGAGGGCTGCGACGATCGGCCCGGCGTGCGCGCGACTGCTCACCAGGATGGCCACGCTCGCCTGCGGTTCATCCCGGCGCAGCTGCCCCACGATGCGGGCGATGCCGCGCGCCTCGCCGGGGTAATCCCCCGGCAGCACGCGGTGCAGATGCACGGCGCCCTCGAGGCCGGGTCGCGCGGCCACGCTGTGTTCATACGCGACGCTGCTCGTGCGCGGGTCGTCAAGGGCCGGAAAACACCTCGCGAACACCGCATTGTTCCAGTCCACGACCTGCGCGGCGCTGCGGAAGTTGCGGCGCAGGGTCAGCGCCTCCAGCGGCACCGTACCGATGCCGGCGGTGCGCGCGCCCAGGAACATGCCGACCTCGGCCTCCCGAAAGGCGTAGATCGACTGCATCGGATCTCCCACCAGGAACAGGGTGCGCCCGTCGCCCGGCTCCCAGCCGGCGGTCAACTGCGCCAACAGCCGGGTCTGTTCCAGCGAGGTATCCTGGAACTCGTCCACGAGGATGTGGCGGATGCCATGGTCCAGGCGCAGCGCGAGGTCCGTGGGCTCATCCATGCTGCCGAGCGCCATGCGCGCCGCGACCGCGACGGCGGCGTAGTCCACCCGGCCGAGCTCGGTGAACACCACGTCGAGCTCGGCGACCGCGAGCTCGAGCACCCGTGCGAGCACGCCCAGCGCCTGGATTTCGTCGTCGCCGAGCTGCGGCTCGGGCAGCAGCCGCATCTCGATGAACAGTTCCAGGCTCCCCGGCTGCGTGCCGAGGTCCGCGAGCCAGTCGCCAGCGCGGCGTTTCAAGGCCTTGTCCTCGGGCGGGAAGCCCGCCCGGACATCCAGTCGTCGGCGCCACTCGCCCTGCCTGGTGAGCGCGAGGCTCGCGAGCGCCTGCCACTGGCGCAGCGTGGGCGAGTCGGCGCTGTGGGCAAAATCCACGCCGGATCGAAGATGCGCGGCCACCTCGGCGCCGATGCGCAACCCCTCGCGCAACTGCGCCGCGGTGAGCACCTGACGCGCACGGTCGAGGCGCGCCTGCACCACGGCCGAAAGGCTCGCCTGCACGCGCTGCGCGAGCTGCGCGCCGGCCTCCCCCACCAGGTGTGGCAGCCAGTGCGTGCGCCGCTCCAGCATGTCGGCGATGAGTTCCTCGCACAGTGCGAAGTCGTTCTCCATGCGTTCAAACAGGAACTCGACATCAGCCCGCCGGGCGGCATCGCCCTGCGCATCGAGCAGCGTGCGGCGCGCCGCCGTCCGGTAGGCCGATTCGGCGTCGCGCAGGACGGCCAGCGTGCCGGCGCCGTGCGCGGCCACGGGCAGCTGCAGCGCGAGCGCCCGATTCAGTGCATCCACCGTCTGGATTCGCAGCCGCCCCGGATTCTCGGCGAGCTGCCAGCCTCGGGCCTGCGAACGCCCGCGCACCGCCTGCGCGAGGCGCGCCAGCTCACGCGTGCGCCCGTCGCCCTGCGGGTCCGGCGGCAGATCAAGGACGCTCGCCACGCGCAGGGCCATTTCCGCCGCCGCCTTGCGCGTGAAGGTGATGGCCAGGATATCCTCGGGCGCGTCGGCCTCGATGAGCAGCCGCAGCAGCCGCTCGACCAGCACCGTGGTCTTGCCCGAACCGGCCGGGGCCTGCAGGATCACGCTGCGCGACGGATCCACGGCCCGCACCCGGGCCTCCTCATCCGCCGCGAGATCAGCCGGCGCTGACATCGGCCCTCTCGGCGATGCGGCACAGGGCGTGCAGGTGGCACTGGTCACAGGCCCCGTCCATCGGATCCACCCGCGCCTGGCCGCTGCTGAAATCGCCCGCCAGACGGCTCACCTGCTCGCGCCACAGTGCCAGCTGCCGGTCCCACTCGGCGCCCCGCGCGAGTCCGGGAAGGCGCCCCTCCTCATCGCCGATGCCCCTGAACTCGACGGTCCGGGGGGCGAGGTGGGCCACGGCGAGCGCGCTCACCGGTACGCCGGCGGCCAGCAGGTAGACCAGCAGTTGCGGATGGGTCGTCCGCGCCTCATCCCAGTCCGGGGACCGCGCGAGTCCTGATTTGTAGTCGAGGATGGCGTGGGTGCCGTCGGCGAGCCGGTCGATGCGATCGATGCGCACGTTGATGAGCGTCCCGCCGAGCTGCACGCTGCGCGAGGCTTCCAGTGCCTGGATTTCGAAGCTCGTCCGCCCCGCTTCGAGCTCACACAGCGCACCGATCAGCCGTTCGGCCCGCCCGAGCTCGCGAGCGATGGCGGCGCGCCGCAGTTGCCGCAGCCCCGTCGCATCGGCAGCGGCCGACAGCCCTTCATCCTGCCCTTCGGGGTCCGTTCCGTGCAGTATCTCCCCCGCGGCCTGGGCCACGCACTGCGTGACCGTCGGCGCCAGGGATTGCGCGGCGCGGGCGCCGGCGAGACCCTGCGATCCTCCGAGGCGCTGCCACAACAGCTCCAGGGCCCGGTGCAGCAGCCGCCCGCGCTCCCGGGGCGTGATGCCGGGCGACGGTGATTCCAGGGGCTCGGCTCCGAGGCGCAACTGCGCATAGGCGCGGAACGGACAGCGGCTCTGCAGTTCGATCGCCCGGGTGCCGGCCGGCAGCGGCACCCCGCCGGGCCAGTCCATGCCGGATTCATCCACGTAGGTCTCGATCCGCCGGGCCGCGCGTATCGCGGGAGCCAGGTCGTCGGCCGGGTCTGCGGGCGGCTCATGCGACCGGCTCGCATACGGTGCGAGCAGCGGCGAGGCCACCTGCGGCTGATCGCCCGCGTGCAGCGGTGCGCTCACGATGAATTCCCGGCTGCTGCGGCACAGCGTCGAGAGCGCCTGCCGGGCCTGATGCAGCCGCGTCGCGGGATCCGCGGCACTGACCCGGGCCTCGCGCTGCAGCGCCGCCGGTATGAAGGGATCGAAGTGCACCGCGGCAGGCAGGGCGCCTGAGTGCAGGCCGCTCGCCCAGATGCCGTCGTACCGCAGCAGCGGATCAGCCAGCGAAGCGGTCAGCGTCACGGCCGCATCCCCGGTCGCCGGCTCGAAGCGGGTGCGCGCCAGGCATTGCGCGAACATCGAAACGGCAGCGGGCGCACCGAAGGTTCCGAGCGTGGCCGGCAGCGCGGCCCACTCCTGCAGCAGTTCATCCAGCCGCTGCAGGATCTGCTGGGTGTGACTGCCCCGCTGTCGGGCCGCGCCGGCGGTAAGCCCCCCCAGAGCCAGGATGCCGGCGAAGCGCCCACCCCACGCCCCCAGGGTCGCCCGTGATCCGGCATCCAGAAGGTCGAGCGCGCGAGCCACGATCGCGGCGAGCTCGTCCGCCTCGCCGAGCAGTCCGGGCGGCGCGGCACGCAGGGCCTGCAGCAGCTGCCGGCCGTTCAGGCGCGGCGGCAGCACGGTGCGCAGCCACACATCGAGCCGCGCACGCGCCGTGGCAGCGGGCCGCGGCGCAAAGCCGCCGCGCAGCCAGGCGGAAACCGCGCCGAGCTCCATCTCGGAGGACAGCAGCGCAAGCGTACTCACCCCCTCGGCGACCGGGGCATGATCGAGGAGCGGCACGCCCCCCTCCAGCGCAAAGGCGGACGCCGCCGCCTCATCCGCGCCACGGTGCAGGTATTCCGGATCGAGCGCGGCCTCGAAAATCCGCCGCACCGCCGCGCGACGCTCCCCGAGGTCCGGCACGATGACCAGCAGCCGCGCAGCCGGTGCTGCGCGCAGCCTCTCCCGGCACCAGTGCGCCACCTGGGCGAGTTCCTGCGCCGGATCGGCAGGTCGGGCGATCGCGGCGGCAGCGCCGGAAAATCCGCAGGCGAGCTCCAGGGGCGCGCGCCCGCGCTGCTCCCAGGCGTCCATCAGTGCGCGCCGGGCGGGCGTCACCTCATGGAAGCCGGCGAACACGGGCACCCGCGCGGGCGGCTCGGCGGCGAGGTCCTGAAGCATCCGCCAGGAGCCAGCGGCGGAGAGGTCGATCAGGCGTGCGTCGATGGCGGCGAGGGACTCGCGCAGCAGCGCCGCCTCCGGAGTCACCGCGTGCGCGAGGGCCGACGCGGGGATGCGCCATTCGAACATCACGGCCGCCGAACGGTGCACCGCATCGACCAGGCCGGCCACCGCCGGCAGTGACAGCCGCGCCGCGGCGTCGGTCACCGCCTCATGCCACAGCAGCCACTCCTCGAGCGCGCCCAGGCGACGAAGCTCCCGGCCATCCGGTCCGCGGTGCACGGCATGCCCGCGCAGCCACCCCTCGAGACTGCGCACGTCCGGAGTCCGAAAGGCGCGCCGGCCGGCCGCCAGATGCCGGGCGGCGACTGCCAGCCGCAGCGCGGCAGCGCGCTGCGCCGTCGGGACGACCACGGTTTGCCCGGCGTCGAGGGCCGCTTCGAGTTGGGGCGCAATGTCCGGCAACGCGACCCCGATGCGGTGGCTTCGATCGTGGGGGAATCAGCGAAAGCGCTTGTCGGCGCGGACAACCTTCTGCTCGGTGCTGCTGCGGGGCGCCGCGGCGTATCCGGCCAGCAATTCCTCGACGCGCGAAAACACCGTGCGCAGGACCACCGGGTCGGGCAGGTTGGTGATCCGGAAGTGCGTGCGGTACGGCACGTTGAAGCTCACGCCGGGTGCGACGAGCACGTGCTTCTGTTCCAGCAGATCCAGCGCAAAGCGCTGGTCATCGAAGCCGGGCAGCTCGGCCGTGTCGACCTCGATGAAGGCATACATCGCCCCCGGTGGCGGCGCCAGGCGCAGGAAGCGGCTCTGCTCCACCGCGCTCAGGATGGCGCGGCGCGACTCGTACAGCCGCCCGCCGGGCATGACGAGCTCACGAATGCTCTGGTAGCCCCCGAGCGCGCTCTGCACCGCCCACTGCGCCGGTACGTTGCTGCACAGGCGCAACGAGCTCAACAGCTCCAGCGCCGCGAGGTATTCCGAGGCACCCTTCAACCGGCCCGAGAACACCGCCCAGCCCACGCGGTAGCCGCAGGCGCGGTAGACTTTCGACAGGCCCGACAGGGTCACACACAGGCTGTCGCGCACGAGCGTCGCCATGGGCACGAATTCGGCCCCGTCGTACAGCATCTGGTCGTAGATCTCGTCGGCATAGATCACCAGGCCGTGCCGCTCGGCGATGGCCGCGATCTGCTCGAGCACCGCCCGCGGATACACGGCGCCCGTGGGATTGTTCGGATTGATCACGACGATGGCGCGGGTGCGCGGTGTGATCATCGCCTCGATCGCCTGGGGGTCCGGCACGAAGCCGTTCTCGGGACGACACGGGTAGTGCACCGCCCGGCCGCGATTGAGCGTCACCGCCGCGGTCCACAGCGGGTAGTCGGGGCTTGGCACGAGCACCTCGTCCCCGTCGTTGAGCAGCGCCCGCAGCACCAGATCGATCAGTTCACTGACGCCGTTGCCGATGAACACATCGTCCACGGTCACGCCCTGAACGCCGCGCGCCTGCTGATGCATGACGATGGCCTCGCGCGCCGGGAAGATGCCCTTCTGATGCGAATAGCCTTCCGAGTTCGCCAGGTTCTCGATCATCGCCAGGCGCAGGATCTCCGGCGTCCGAAATCCGAAGGCGCCGGGATTGCCGATGTTCAGCGAGACGATTTCGTAGCCCTGGCGTTCCATTTCGTGCGCCCGGCGGGCGAGCTTGCCGCGGATCTCGTAACGGACGTGGCGCAGGCCCTCGCTGGCGC
>DATJPN010000196.1:0-3091 GCA_035506335.1 Steroidobacteraceae bacterium
GCCGTCCAGGGTCGCGATCGTGGAATCGTCGCACAGGACCAGGATTCCGGTCACATAACCCGAAACCCGTACCGGGCCGCCGGCTATGTCCGCGGCCGTCAACAGGGTCTGCTGCTGGCGACCGCCTTCGGTGTGCAGCACCTGAATGAACTGCAGCCCGGTGCCCTGCGGCTCGGAAGAGGCCGGCTGCCCGGGGGCGGTCAGCTGGTCCGGTTCGGTTGCTGCCAATGCGCAGGAAACGACCATCCAGAAGAGGATACTCGCGGCCGGGATCAGTAGAGGGAACACGCGCTTGAATCGCCCAATCGTCAAGGTCACCCAATCTGCCTGGTTGCCCGGCGCGCGCGCAGGTGCGGCCCGGGAGGCGTTCTGGAGTTAGCAATGCAGGCGGACCGGAAACCAGGGGCGGCGCGGATGATATGCAATCGGTACAGAAGAGGCAGCCGAAAAATACCTGCTGATGGGGTAACGAGTACAGGATCCACCCCAAGGTGTCAACCCTGTTTTTCACGCGGGACGTGGGTTTGCGCGGTTTCCAGCCGCCTCAACGCGACGGCGGGCGGGAAACTTCCAGTCGTTCCAGGTAGGTGCGATCGATGTCGCCGGTAATGTAGGCGCCGTCGAAAATAGAGCACTCGAACTCGCGCAGCGCCGGGTTCTCCTCGCTGACGCTGGCGACCAGATCCTCGAGCGACTGGTAGATCAGACAGTCGGCCCCGATCAGCGCCTCGACCTCTTTCTCGCTGCGGCCGTGCGCGACGAGCTCGGCGGCGGAGGGCATGTCGATGCCGTAGACGTTTGGGTGGCGGACGGGCGGCGCGGCCGAGGCGAAGGCGACGCTGCGCGCCCCGGCTTCCCGGACCATCCGGATGATCTGACGAGAGGTGGTCCCGCGCACGATCGAGTCGTCGACCAGCAGGACGTGTTTGCCGCGCAGCTCCATCGTGAGCGGGTTGAGCTTGCGCCGGACCGCGGACTCGCGGCCGGCGGCATCGCTCATGATGAACGTGCGGCCCATGAAGCGGTTCTTCATGAAGCCCTCGCGGTACTTCACGCCGAGGGTCGCCGCCAGTTGCAGCGCGGCCGAGCGGCTGGTGTCCGGGACCGGGATGACAACGTCGACGGCCAGCCGCGGGTGCTCGCGCCGGATCTTGCGCGCAAGCTTCTCTCCCATCCGCAGGCGGGCGCGGTAGACCGACGCACCGTTCAGGACCGAGTCCGGGCGGGCGAAATAGACATACTCGAAAATGCAGGGCACCAGGCGCGGGGCCTCGGCGCACTGGCGCCGGTGCATCCGGCCGGCGAGATCGACGAACACGGCTTCGCCCGGCGCAATGTCGCCGACGAGGGTGAACCCGAGCACGTCCAGCGCCGCGCTTTCCGAGGCGATCATCGTCTCCGTGGTACCGCCTTCGCCGCGACGGCCGACCGCGGCCGGGCGGATGCCGTGCGGGTCGCGGAAGCCGACCAGCCCGAGCCCGTTGATCACCGCCACGGCCGCGTAGCCGCCGCGGCAGCGGCGGTGGACACCGGCTATCGCCCGGAAGACATCGTCGGCATCGGGCTTCAGCTTACCGGCGCGCTGCAGCTCACCGGCCAGGATGTTGAGCAGGATCTCGGAATCCGAGCCCGTATTGATGTGCCGCAGGTCGGTGCTGAAGAGCTCGGAGCGCAGCTCGGCGGCATTGGTCAGGTTGCCGTTGTGCGCCAGCGCGATGCCGTAAGGGGAGTTGACGTAGAAGGGCTGGGATTCGGCCGCGCTGAGGGTGCCCGCGGTTGGGTAGCGCACGTGGCCGACGCCGATCGGCCCGATCAGCCGCTGCATGTGGCGCGCGTGGAACACGTCGCGCACCAGCCCCCCGGACTTGCGGACGTGAAACCTCGCTTCCTGCCACGTCGCGATTCCGGCGGCGTCCTGGCCGCGGTGCTGCAGGATGAGAAGCGCGTTGTAAATTTCGGGGCCGGCCGGCGCGTTCGAGAACAGCCCGACGATGCCGCACATCCGCTTGCCCTCCGTGAGCGTCGGAACGCGATGGAGACGTAAACACCGCCAGCCGATTGTCAATCAAATCGGCAATTGCATTTCGTGCGTCCATGCGCATCTTCCGGCTGCCATGCGGATCCGACCCGGACATTCCATAATGACGGCACTGCTGGTCGGCAGCCTGCTCGCGATGGGCGGCTGTGCGCACGTCATCTCGCCGCAGCTCATGGACCAGGTGGACCGCAGCCTCGACTACCGGGTGATCGCGGCCGACCCGGCGGCCGCCAGGGGCAAGATGGTGCTGCTCGGCGGGACCATTGTCCAGACCGTTCCCAAGCCCGGGCTGACCGAAGTCGAAGTGGTGCAGAGAGAGCTCGACCGCTGGGATGCGCCGCGGCTGACGGACCGGTCCGAGGGCCGGTTCATCATCATCTCGGAGCGCTTCCTGGATCCGGCCGTTTTCAGCGCCGGTCGGGACATCACGGTGGCCGGCGAGGTCATGGATCCGCAGACCCGCCGCCTGGGCGAGATCGACTACCGCTACCCGGTCATCCGCGAGCGCGAAATGCGACTGTGGCGCGCCGGCCCGCCGGGGTACCCGTATCCGTACGGCGGTCCCTACGACTGGTGGTGGCGCAGCTCCCCCAACTATCCCGGCTACCCGTACTATCCCTACTGGTTCTGAAACCGATATGGCCAACGCATCGTTCTGGACTCTGCGGTGGGTGGTCGTCGCGCTGGCGGTGTTCGCCCAGGTGTACCTGTTCCTGCGCATCCGGACGGCCGTGCGGCAGTGGCGGGCGGCGGGGCGCTGGGGCCTGGCGCTGGTCGGCGCCACCGGCATCCTGATCACCGTGCTGTTCGCGGCCAACTGGCGCATCATGAACACACCGATCCGGTGGGTGGACCCCTCGGCCGCGGCGCAGGCCGTGTTCTTCTACGCCCCGGCGATCTGGGGCTTCGGATCGATCCTCTCCGCCCTGCTCCTGCTGATCCTGCAGGCGGGGGGCGGGCTGATCCGCGCGGGCGGGTGGCTCCTGCGCCGGGCACGCGGCGCGCATCCGGCGCCGCAGACGGATCCCGGGCGCCGCCGCTTTCTCAAGGCCG
>DATJPN010000197.1:0-10161 GCA_035506335.1 Steroidobacteraceae bacterium
CGGCGTCCCGGTGGGCGGCAGCGGCAGGCTGACCGAGGCGCTGGTGCGCAGCATCGAAGACCGCGGCGGCGTCGTGCTCGCGAACCAGGAAGTGCGCGAAGTTCAGGTCGCCAACGGCCGTGCGGCCGGCGTCATCACGGCGGACGGTACCCGGTACGGCGCGCGCGACGCGGTCATCGGCGCGATCCATCCTCACCTGCTGTCCAGGGTGGTACCGGGGCTCGATCCGCAGGTGCGCGCGTCGGCCGAGGCCACGCACATCACCGAGGCCGCCTGCGTGACGGTGCACGCTGCGCTCGACGGCCCGCTGCGCTTCCGCACCCCGGATCCGGTGCAATCGGTGATGATCGAGCTCATGCCGTCGACCTATCGGGAGCTGCGCGAGTGCTTCGATGACCTGCGCTACGGCGGGTTCATGCGCACCCATCTGCTGGGTCTGGGATCGCTGTCGATGTTCGATGACACGCGCACGCCCCCCGGCAAGGGTGTCGCCCACCTGTGGGATTACGCGCCCTATGTACGACCCGACGGCAAGTCCTGGGACGAGACCAAGGATGCGTTCGCGCGCAGCATGCTCGACCGGTTCCGGGTCTATGTGTCGAACCTCGACGAGGTGCTCCTGGACTTCCACTGCGACAGTCCGGTGGACATGGAGCGCACCTCGCCGAGCTTCCGGCGCGGCGACCTGCACGGCATCGCCACGACCAGCTATCAAAGCGGCGCGCACCGCCCGACCCCGGATCTCGGCCAGTACCGCGTGCCCGGGGTGGAGCGCCTGTACCTCGTCGGCCCCTTCCAGTATCCGGGAGGCGGAGTCTTCGGCGCCGGCCGCGCGACGGCCCAGGTCATGTGCGATGACCTGAAACTCGATTTCGGCAAACTGGAAACCCCGGGATGAAGCTGTATGGTCCGGACCGCCGGGAGCTGATGACCGTCAGCCGCATCGAGCGCGAGGGCAACCGGCTGGTCATCAAGGCCAAGGTATTCGGCACGATGCCGATGACGGCCAGCCTCACCGCCGCGGACGTCCGCGAGGGCCTGAAGCTGCTCGGGCTGCGCGGCATCCTGTTCGTCCTGTCCATGCCTTTTCGCGGGAGCAAGTGATGTCGTCGATGCAAGGCAAGGTGGTGGTGATCACCGGAGGCGCCGGAATGATCGGTCATGCGGCTGCCATGACCCTGGCCAGAGCCGGGGCCGATGTGATGCTGGTGGACATCAATGCCGCCGCGCTCGCCGCGCGCCGCGGGGCGGTGGAGGCGCTCGGCCGGCGGGTCGAGACCTTCGTGGCGGATGTGAGCAAGTCCGCCGATGTTCAGGCCTACGTGGCGCGGGCGCTTGCGGTGTTCGGCCGCATCGACGGCTTCTTCAACAACGCCGGCATGGAAGGCAAGCTCGGCCCGATCTACGAATACGACGAAGCCGAGTTCGACCGGATCGTGGCGGTGAACCAGAAGGGCATATTCCTCGGGCTGCGCCACGTGCTGCCGGTCATGCTCCGCCAGGGCCACGGCGCGGTGGTCAATACCGGCAGCATCGCGAGCGAGCGGGGCCTCGCCGGGGCCTGCGCCTACAACTCCACGAAGCATGCGGTCATCGGCCTCACGCGCACCGCGGCCAGCGAAGTGGGCAACCAGGGTATTCGAGTCAACGCGGTGATGCCGGGCGTCATCGACACGCCGTTGCTCGAGGCCATGCTGCGGATGATGTTCAAGGGCGATGTCGCGGCGGGCAAGAAGGTGCTGGGGAAGGTCGCGACCATGGACCGGATCGGAACCCCGGAGGAGGTGGGCGAAGTGGTCACCTTCCTGTTGTCCGAGGCCGCGAGTTTCGTGAACGGCGCGGCCTGGGCGGTCGACGGCGGAGCGCTCGCGACTATCCGCCACTGACCCGCTCGGTCTCTTTAGTGGCTCTCGCCGGTGAAGGTGCGCAGTGCCGGGTTCGTGCGATTGGGCATGGCGAGCGCCGCCTTGACCGCGGGCCGCTCGAACATGCGGGCCACCCACTGCCTGAGCAGGGGTGCGCGCGAGGCAACCTGCATCTGCGGAAACAACCGCTCGAGCGCCATGCCCCCGCTGGCGAAGAAATTGATGTCGGCGAGCGTGTAGCTCTCCCCGGCGAGCCACGGGGTCTTGCGCAACTGTGCTTCGACCTTGTCGACGGCGACCTCGATCTTGCGGGTGGCGTTGGCCAGGTCCGCCTCGCTGAAGCCGGAGCGCGCCGTGCGCCATTTTTCCCGCTGCTCGTAGAGCGGAATGCGCGCCATCAGTCGTTCGAATTCACCGGCGTCCACCGCGCGTGCGATGGCGCCGACCATGCGATGCCAGCCGTGCATGGAGACGTAGTTCACCACATGTTCGTCGCAGAACTTGGTCCAGTACCGCATCCGTGCCTTGCCGAGGGCATCGGCCGGTCGCAGGGGCGGTGCCTCCGGAAAGGCATCTTCGAGGTACTCGGCGATCACCGTGGTATGGGTGATGATCTGCCCGTCGTGGTCCAGCACCGGAACCTGGCCTTCGGGATTGATCGCCACGAACCACGGTTCGTGCTGCTCGAACTTGTGCAGGTCGACATAGATACTCGTGAATTCGAGGCCTTTCTCCTTGAGGCTGATCAGCGACTTCAGGGAGTTCGCGGCGGGCTCGGCGTGGTAGAGCGTAAGCATCAGCGGCGTCCTTGCAGCATGGCAACGAGGGCGGGGTCGAGTTTATCGGGCATCGCGGCGAGCAGTGCCGCGTGGCGGCTTTCGGCGGCGGATTTCCATTCGCCGTGAGTGATGATGTAGAGCTCATCCTGCAGCACGGCTTCGAGCACGCGCTGCCCGACCTGCGCGGGCTCCATCTGGCTGGGGAAGCTCACCTGCGCCCCGCCGGCGTTCTCGGCGGCGCGAAAGGCGTCGCCGACGGAAAAGCGCGCGGGGCGGTTCTTCGCCAGCTCATGGATGTTGGTCCGCACCGGACCGGGGCAGAGTACCGAGACGCCGATGTTCTCCTGCGCCAGTTCGCCCCGGATGGCCTCCGACAGGGTCACCACGGCCGCCTTGGCCGTCTGGTAGATGACGAACTGCGCGGGCATGGGCACCAAAGCCGCGAGCGAGGCGGTGTTGATGATATGGCCGCCTTCGCCATGGGCACGGATGCGCGGCAGGAAGGTCTGGATCCCGTTGATGACCCCGCCCAGGTTCACCGCCAGCCCGAAATCCCAGTCGGCATAGGTGATGCCCCTGAAGGGCCCCTGGATGCCCACACCGGCGTTGTTGGCGAGGACATGCAGCTTGCCGAAGACCCGCTCGGCCTGCGCCGCGGCCGCGGCCATCGCCTCCCGGTCCGTGACGTCGAGTGCAATGGCATGGACGCTCGCTCCCTGGCGCAGGCGCGCGAATTCCTCGAGGGCCGAATCGATGTGATCCTGGCGCAGGTCGGCGAGGATGACCCTCATGCCCGCATCGACGAAGGCGTGGGCCATGCCCAGTCCGATGCCGCTCGCGCCCCCGGTGATGAATGCCGTCCGGCCCTTCAGAACCTTCACCCTGACACCCCCTCGTGACGGATACCGCATTATCTCACGCGCTCCGGATCGGTGCGGGATTGCAGGCCAGGCGTTACACTGGCGCCGGGAAGGGTCTTCGGAAAGGGGGGTAAGAAATGTCAGACGCCTTGAGCGCGGTCGAGCGAATGCAGATCGAACGGGCCTGTGAACGCTTGACCCTGGCCTATGTCCGGGCACTGGACCTCGGCGACATGAATGCCGCGGCGGACTGCTTCGCGGAAAACGGCTCCATGGCCCGCCCGATGAATCCCGGTCAGGTGATCCAGGGCCGGGAAGCGATCCGTGCCTCGCTCCTCACCCGGCCGAAGACGCTGTTGACGAAGCACCTGGCCACGAACGCGATGATCGAGGTCGAGAGCCGGGACTCCGCGCGGGGGATTTCCTACCTGACCATGGTCGCGACCACGCCGCCGGAGGGCGTCTCCCCACCGTTCAATTCCAGCGGCCCGGTGTATTTCGGCGAGATGCAGGACCGCTTCGTTCGCGAGAACGGCGTGTGGAAATTCCTGGAGCGCCGCGGGTCGATCCAGATCAAGTTCGCAGGGTCCGGCGCTTAGGGCCAGATGCTCAACTACGACGATTACGTCGCGCTGTTCAATACGGGCGACGACGCGGCACTCGTCGAGCGATTTTTCGCGGACGACGTGGTGTTTTCCGGCGGCACCCGTGATTATCGGGGGAAGGCCGCGCTCAAGTCCTTCCTCGACTGGGCGCATGACGGCGTGCGCGAAGTCATCCGGCTGCAGAACATCCTGCGGCGCGAAGACCTGATCTTCGTCGAGGTCGACATGGACTTCCATGCCACCCGCGAGCGGCCCGATTTCCCGTTCGGACATCTGCACCCCGGCGACCTGGTGACGGTCAAGTTCTTCGTGACCTATCGCTTGAATGGCGACCGGATCGTCGAATTGAAGTCGATGACCTGGCCGCCGGGCAGGGGCGTCACCCAGCTGCCGCGCCTGGGTGCGCACGCCAGCCAGCAGGCCGCATTCCGGGCGTATGTGTCGGCGTTCAGCAATGCGGACTTCGAGCGTTTTCCCCGCTTCTACACCGAGGACGTCCGGCTCGAGCTCGGATCGGTGCCGCCGATCGAGGGCCGCCAGGGCATCGTCGATTTCTACCGCCCGATGTTCGAGCGCGTGCGCGAGCATCTCGTCATCAACAGCGTGCGGATGACCGACACGGCCATCGAGCTCGATGCCGTCACGCGATTCACCGCCGTCCGGGATGCGCCGGATTTCGTCGTCGGCGCGCTGCGGGCCGGGGAATACATCGAGGGGCGGGTGCTCGTCAGTTACCAGCTGCGCGACGGCCTGATCTGCCGGATCGGCGTCCGACGCGGCGGGGACATGGTCAAGTTTCCAGCGCCAGCAGCCGTGCCTTGATATGCAGGCCACCGGCATAGCCGGTCAATTTGCCGTTGCTGCCGATCACCCGATGGCAGGGAACGATGATGGCGATGGGGTTGGCGTGATTGGCCGCGCCGACCGCGCGCACCGCCGTGCGCCGGCCGATCTGTTCGGCAATCTGGCCATAGCTGCGGGTCTGCCCATAGGGAATGGTCCGTAACGCATCCCAGACCAGCTGCTGGAAATCGGTACCGGTCGCGTCCAGTTTCACCGTGAAGGTCCGGCGACGGCCCGTGAAGTATTCCTCGAGTTCCCTTTGCGCTTTGACCAGGACCGGGTAGCGCACTTCCTCGGTCATTTCGCCGAATGGCCGCCGTGATGCGCGGTCATTCCCGAACAGCAGCGCGGCCAGGCCCGCATCGCCGCCCACGAGCGTCAGCCGACCCACCGGTGAATCCATGGTCTTGAACACGTAGCTCATGCGACTCGCCGGCGTCGATCGATGTGGTGCCGTTGCCATGGGGCATTCTCGCCGGCGCGATGTTTGACTGCTAGCGGATTTCGGACATTGTTGTCGCGCCGGGTCGGTGGGAACATTGTCCCATGGACCTCGACCACGACGCCTGTTACCGGGCGATCAAACTTCGCGATGAGCGTTTCGACGGCCGATTCTTCACGGCGGTGAAGACGACCGGGATCTACTGCCGCCCGATCTGTCCGGCGCGCACGCCGCTTTCCCGGAACGTCAGGTTCTATCCGACCGCCGCGGCCGCTCAGGAGGCGGGGTTCCGGCCCTGCCTGCGGTGCCGGCCGGAAACCGCGCCGGACATGCCGGCGTGGCGCGGCACCTGCGCCTGCGTATCCCGTGGCCTCGCGTTGATCGAGCTGGGAGCACTCGATGATGGCTCGGTCGACCGTCTGGCCGAGCGGCTGGGGCTCGGCGAGCGCCAGCTGCGCCGGCTGTTCCGCCAGCACCTGGGCGCCACCCCGATTGCCGTCGCCCAGACGCGACGCATCCTGCTCGCGAAGCAGCTGATCCATGAAACGCACCTGCCGATGACGCAGATCGCCTTTGCTTCCGGGTTCGGCAGCATCCGCCGCTTCAACGAGGTCTTTCTCGCACTCTTCGGCCGTCCTCCCGGTGCCTTGCGCCGGCTGGCGGGCCCCGAGGTTGCCGCCGGGGATCAGGGCGAGCTCAGTGTGCTGCTGCGCTACAAACCTCCCTATGACTGGCCGGCGATTCTCGGATTTCTGGAGCAACGCGCCATTGCCGGCATCGAGCATGTGGCGGCGGCAAGTTACTCGCGCAGTATCGCCATCGACGGGGTGCAGGGCCTGATCAGCGTCCGACCCGCCGGCCATGCACTGCGCGTGAGCATCCGGATCTCACGAATGGCCGCACTCCCCAACATCATCGCCCGTCTGCGAAGACAGTTCGACCTGGCCGCGGATCCCTCGAGCATCGCGGCGCAACTCAAGTCCGATCCGATGCTGGCGCCGCTGCTCAAGCAACGCCCGGGACTGCGCGTGCCGGGTGCCTGGGATGGCTTCGAGCTCGCCGTCCGGGCGGTGCTCGGGCAGCAGATAACCGTCGCGGCGGCGATCCGCCTTGCCGGGCGCCTGGTCGCCGCATACGGAGAACCGCTGCGGCAACCGGGCCGGCATCTGACCCATGCGTTTCCCACGCCGCAGTCACTGGCGCAGGCGGATCTGGTCTCACTCGGCCTGACGCGCAGCCGTGCCGCAACCTTGAATCGTGTGGCCGCGGCCGCGATCGCGCAACCGGACCTGTTCGACGCGCGGCGCGATCTTGCGGAGTCGGTCCAGCGCCTGCGCGTGATACCGGGAGTCGGGGAGTGGACGGCGCAATACATTGCCCTGCGGCAGATGCGCGAGCCGGACGCCTTCCCGGCCGCCGATGCGGGATTGATGCGCGCCATGGCGAGCAAGGGGCAACGTGTGTCGGCACCTGAACTGCTCGCCCGCGCGGAGCACTGGCGGCCGTGGCGTGCCTATGCGGCGCAGCATCTCTGGGCCAGCGCCTAGATGGCCGCCAATTCCGGCTCCTTCACCCGCAACAACAACAGCATCCCGACCACCAAGAAGGCGATGCCGCTGGCAATGCCGATGCGCTGGCTGTGGGAGAGGGAGGTCACGAGGCCGATGGCGAGCGGTCCCACGAAGGACGTGGCCGTGCCGGACATGGCGTAGACGCCGAAGAATTCGTTCAGCATCGCCGGTGGGGCGAGTTTTCCCATGAGCGCGCGGCTCGAGGACAGGCCTCCGGTGACGAAGGTCGCGGCGAGCACCTGGGCGATGCAGAATACGATGTCCGGGATCGTGGGGAACATGCCGCCGAAGTTCCGCAGCGGCGTCGACAGCCGGATGAACAGCGCCGTGTCGGGACTCGTCGAACAGACGATCACGATGGCGAGCAGGGAGCCTGCGACGAAGATCATGGCGCTGCGGCGCGAGCCGATCTTGAGGTCCATCCAGCCCGCGAGCGCCCCGGCCAGCGCCGCGGCGACGCTGTTCAGCAGTCCCTGCACGATCAGCGCCTCGGCGCTCCAGCGCAGGACTCCCGCGGCATAGATGCCGCTGAAACTCATCAGGACGACGAACCCCTCGTTGTAGATCATCCGGGCGATCAGGAAGACGCCGATGTTTCGGAAATGCCGCAGCCGGGTCACGGTTTCGATGAGACTCGCGAGGCCCTTGCGCACGGTGGTGCCCATGCCGAGCCGCGTGCCGGTGGAATCGGGCGTGAAGAAGAACAGCGGCAGTCCGAAGACCAGCATCCACACGGCTGCGAGGATGCCGACGGCGCGCTCCGGTTCGTGCAGGGCCTTGTCGAGTCCGAACAGCGGGTGGGGATTCCAGCTCCAGGCGAAGAGGAAGAACAGGAACAGGACCACGCCGAACGCATTGCCCAGCGCAAATCCCATGCCACTCCAGAAACCGATCTCCTGAGGCGCGACATTCGGCAGCATCGCATTGCAGAAGATGGCCGAATATTCGTAGAAGAGCATGCTGCCGACGATGGCCGCCATGACGAGGCCCAGTCCCGTGTGCATGTCCGGGGTCGCGAACCACAGCGCCGCCATGCAGGGCAGGCCGAGGACGATGCAGCCGACCAGCCAGGGCTTGCGCCGGCCGCCCGCATCGGCGATGGCCCCGAGGATGGGGGCCCCGATGGCGACCAGGATGGCGCCCACGGCGCTGGTGTAGCTCCAGACGATCTGTCCCTGCACCGAATCGGATATCACGACGGTGCTGAAGTACGCCGAGAACACGAAGATGTTCACCAGCACGTTGTCCGGAATGCGTGCGCCGTCGAACAGCGCCCAGGACCAGCGTCCGAGCAGGATCTTCCGGTCCACCGGCGCAGCGCCGGCGGTCGGCATGTTCACTTGCATGGATTCCCCCTCGAGAATCGGCCCCTTCAGAAGCGGCCGTTATCGTTCTTCGCGTCGGCGGTAATCGGCTGCATGACGTCCCAGTGTTCGGCTATCTTGCCATGGGCGATACGGAAGATGTCGACGACCGCGAATCCCGCATCGCCGGGATGGAAGATGACATGGACATGGGCGGCCACGAGGTCCCCGTCGACCAGCATGCGCTTCACCCGGTGCTCCGCGTGCGGATACTTGATCTTCGCCCGGTCGAGCATGTCCTTGAGACCCTGCGACCCGGTCGCAGCGTTCGGATTGTGCTGGATGTATCCCGGGTCGAAGAGGCCATCGACGGCACCGGAGTCGATTGGACCCAGCACCTCCTCGTAGATCCGCTCCACGAGCCGCAGATTCGCCTTGTCCTGTTCGCTGTGTTCCGCCACCGTGCCTCCGGGGCCGGCGCCGCCGCGCGGCGCTTGCCATGCCAGGCGAATACTGCCATTTTCTGCGGCCGCACGCGCGAGGCTGCGAAGAATCAGCAGAAGGAGGGGTTTGAATGAAATCCGTCATCGTCGGCGGCATGCTGCTGCTGGTCACATCACTGGCTCCGGCCCAGGTGCCCGCCAGGCCCGAGACCTGCGACCGGGCCTGCCTTCAGGGCTACGTCGACCGTTACCTCGATGCGATGCTGGCACACCAGGTCAGCGACGACCTCTTCGCGCGCGATACGAAGTTCACGGAGAACGGCGTGCGCCTGCCGCTCGGGCACGAGGGTCTGTGGTTTCGCATGTCGGGCAAGGGGACGTACCGGTTCTACGTGCCGGACGTGGAGACCCAACAGATTGCCATTTTCGGCACGGTCCGCGAGAAGGAACGCAACGACACGCTCACCGACGCCATCGTCCTGCGGCTGAAGATCGTCGACCGAGTCATCACCGAGGTCGAGCAGCTCGTCATCCGGCCCGAAGGCGGCCTCACGAGCAACGGCACCCAGGCGCCGCGGCCCGTGTCCACCGGCGAGCGCGTCGAGAAGATGGGCGCCCCGCATCCGGTCTTCGCGCAGGCGATCCCGGAAGGCCGGCGTCCCTCGCGCGAGGAACTCATCCGGACCGCCAATTTCTACTTCTCCGGACTGCAGCGCAATGACGGCAAGGGCTACTATCCGTTCACCGAGGACTGCGATCGCTACGAGAACGGCAATCACGCCACGAACGTGCCGATGCGCAACCCGGAAACCGGCCAGATGGAAGTGATGGGCTGCAAGAAGCAGTTCGAAGTGGCCCTGAGGAACGTCGTCTCGCGGGTCCGGGACCGGCGCTTCGTCGCAGTGGATCGCGAGCGCGGCATTGTCTTCGCCTTCGTCTTCTTCGATCACGAGGCCATCAACTGGACGTGGCAGCTCGGCGAGCTCTTCAAGATCGAGGACGGCAGGATTCGCCGCATCGAGGCGATCTTTCACCGCGCGCCCTATGGCATCAACTCGGGCTGGAGCACCTACGAGCAGGGGATGTCGGACCAGCCCCAGTCCGTCAGGTGAGCGCGCGCTCCGGTCACTTCACCGGCTTGCCGCCGGATTGCAGGATGACCTGGATGCTGCCATCCGGCGCGATCGGGTTGCGGTTGTTCTCCAGGCACACGTAGGGCTCGAGCTTGAAGTCCGGCGGTGCCCGCCTGTAGATCTTGGTGACGGTCCAGGGTTTGACCAGAGCGACGGGGTCCACGAGCGTGAACTCATCGCGCAGGGTGTCATCGTCGGCGAGCCAGATCCGCTCGTAGGCGATGGCCTTGTCGCTCTTGGGCAGGCCGGAGGCCTCCATGTTCGTGTCCAGACGGAATCCGTAGGACGTCGCGAGCAGGAAGTTGCCCTCCCAATG
>DATJPN010000198.1:0-4054 GCA_035506335.1 Steroidobacteraceae bacterium
AATCGCTGCACCTGGTCAGCGCGCTGAGCTTCCTCGCATCGTATGCCGTGGTCTGGAAGAGCCCCACGCTGGCAGCGATGCTCGGCTGGCTCGTGGCCATGGTGAGCCGCCAGTCGGGTCACTTCTTCTTCGAACCGAAGGGCTACGACAACGTCAATCACGCCACCCACGAACACAAGGAAGACATCAAGGTCGGCTACAACCTCAAGCGCAAGGTGGTGCTGCTGGCCATCTGGGCGCTGTCCCCCGCGGTGCTGTGGCTCAATCCCACGCTGTTCGGCCTGTTCCAGGCGCCGGCGACGACCGCCGAGTTCATCAGCCATGTCGGCACCCTGTGGCTGACGGTGGGCCTGGGCGGGCTCGCGTTCCGCACCGTACAGCTGTGCTTCATCCGCGACGTGCAGACGGGCCTCGTGTGGCTCACGAAAATCATCACCGACCCGTTCCACGACGTGATGCTGTACTACCGCGCTCCGCTCGCATTGCTGCGCGGCGAGCTCATCGATCCGATGGATGACGTGACGCTCGGGGCGCTCGACGAAGAACCGGTCCACCAGGCCTGAAGCACCTCGCGCAGCAGTCTGCGGCGGATCGCGCGGTTGGTGAGGGTCGGATCGGACCACCACCAGCCGTCGCGGTCCATGTCCCGGGCTGCCGCCAGGATCCGCTCGCACACCTCGGCGAATTCGGCGTCGGTGTAATTGTGGCTGAAGATGAAGCGGCCGGTGCCCACCCAGCTCAGCGCGAGCCCATGGGCCCGCAGGTAGTACTGGAACATCCAGTTGTACTGCGAGGCGCGGGTGTAGCTCACCGTCCAGATCGACACCAGGTTCGCCACGCGCACCGGCAGGCCTTCGGCGGCGAAGCGCGCGTTGAGCGCATCGGCGCGGCCGTTCCACAGGGCATCCAGGTTCCGGTACAGCGCCTGCACCGGTTCGCTCGCCAGCCGCTCGAGGAACTCGTGCATCGCCCCCATCACGTACGGATGGGAATTGAAGGTGCCGCGCGCCAGGCACACATCCGCCGGATGGTCGTCGCGGAACCGGCGCATCAGGTCGGCGCGTCCACAGACCACCCCGACCGGCAGGCCGCCGCCCAGGGTCTTGCCGTAGGTCACCATGTCCGCGCGCACGCCGAAGTATTCCTGGGCGCCGCCCGGTGCCAGCCGGAAGCCCACGAACACCTCGTCGAATATCAGCACGATACCGCGCGCGGTGCACACCTCGCGCAGCCGGCGCAGCCAGTTGCCATAGGCCTCGCGGTCGAAGCCGGCGCGGCGGGCGCTGTCCACGAGGGCGCCGTCATTGGGCGCATTGGCGTTCGGATGCAGCCCCTGCAGGGGATTGACCAGCACGCAGGCGATGTCGCGGCGCATCCGCAGCACCTTCAGGGTCTGCTCGCTCAGGTCCTTGAGCGTGTAGGTGTCATGGGCCGTGGCCGGGTTGCCGACTCCCGGCTGCACATCGCCCCACCAGCCATGGTAGGCCCCGCAAAAGCGCACCAGGTGCCGCCGGCCGGTATGGTAGCGGGCCAGGCGCACCGCCTGCATGACCGCCTCGGTGCCGGACATGTGGAAGGACACCTCGTCCATGCCGGAGATTTCGCGCAGCCGCCGCACGTTGTAGGCCATGACCGGATGATAGGTGCCGAGCACGGGCCCGAGTTCGCGGACCCGCTCGGCGCCCCGCTCGATGCACTGCTTGTAGAAATCGTACCCGAACAGGTTGACGCCATAGGATCCGGCCAGGTCGTAGAACTCGTTGCCGTCGAGGTCGGTCAGCCGCGTGCCCTGCGAGGCCTGCAGGAAGGAGCCGCCCTTGAGGTTCTCGCGCACGATGCGGCTGAACTGGAAGGGAACCCGGTAACGCGCGGTAAACTGCAGGTCGGACATCGAACCGGCCACCTCGGCAGTCATCGCGGCCGAGCGGGGGAAACGCGTGGCAAACAGCTGCGAGAGCTCACGGAAACCGGCGCGGCGCCGCGCGGCCACCGCCTCCGGCGCCCCGTCCGCGGCAAAGAAGCGCTGTTCCGGATATTCGTAGAACGGCAGCAGCCGGGCGATGCGGCGCGACCAGCGGGCATGGCCGGCCAGCGAGCGGTGCTTGGCGGCCGACAGCGCCAGCCGCAGCCGGGCGCGGTACAGCAGCCACGCGGCGAGCAGCGCCGCCGGAACGGCAAAGAGGTATGAATGCATGAGCTCTTCCATCACATCAAGACGCCCGGAAAACTATTGCATGGGAATGACATTCCGATGACGGTCCGATCCGCAATCAGCCGTGTCGTGCAGCAGGAGGACCTGAACTTCCTGCTGACGAACCGCATCCCGCGGCGCTGGGCGACGCAGTTCGTCGGCTGGCTGAGCCAGATCGAAAACCCGCTGGTCAGCGTTCCGGCCATCGCGCTGTGGCGGCTGTTCTGCGACGTCGACCTCGCCGACGCGCGCCAGCGGCGCTTCCGCAGCCTGCACGAGGGCTTCACGCGCCAGCTGCGCGAGGGCGCACGACCGGTGGATCCGGATCCGATGACACTCGTGAGCCCGAGCGACGGCATAGTCGGCGCCGCAGGCAAGGTGATCGCCGGGGAGTGCCTGCAGGCCAAGGGCTTCCCGTACACGCTCATGGACCTGCTCGACGACCGGGAGCTGGTGCGACTGTACCAGCAGGGAAGCTACGTGACCCTGCGCCTGACCGCGGGCATGTATCACCGCTTCCACGCGCCGCATGACTGCGAGGTCCAGCATGTCTCCTACATCTCGGGAGATACCTGGAACGTCAATCCGATCGCCCTGCAGCGCATCGAGCGGCTGTTCTGCAGGAACGAACGGGCCGTCGTGCGCCTGAAGCTCACCCCCTCGGGCCACATCATCACCCTGGTGCCGGTGGCGGCCATACTGGTCGCCAGCATCCGCCTGAACTTCCTGGACGTCCTGCTGCACCTGCGGTACCGGGGTCCGAATCGCATCGCCTGCGCCGCGCCGCTGAAGCGGGGCGAGGAAATGGGCTGGTTCCAGCACGGCTCCACCATCATTGCCTTCGCCCCGCCGGGCGTGCGGCTGGCCGCGGGAATCGCCACCGGCGCGACCGTGCGCATGGGACAGCCCCTGTTCACCCTGGACCATGGCTGAGCGACCGGTAGCCGTCATCACCGGCACCACGCACGGGATCGGCACCGTGACGAGTCTCGAACTGGCGCGCGCGGGCTATGAAGTGGTCATGCTGTGCCGGAACGTCGCGGCGGCCAACCTCCTGGCTGACCGGATCACGCAGCAGCCAGGCAACGGCCGCGTCGCGGTGGTGCACTGCGACCTCGCGGACCTCGCGAGCGTGCGCACGGCGGCGCGCGCGGTGCTGGGCGCCTATCCGCGCATCGACCGGCTGATCAACAACGCCGGCATCGTCAGCACCCGGCGGCGCTTCTCGGTCGATGGCCACGAGCTCACCTTCGCCACCAATCACCTCGGGCCCTTCCTGCTGACCCGGTTGCTGCTGCCGGCGCTCGGGCCGGCGGCGCGCATCATCACTGTCTCATCGAAGGTCCATTACCAGGGGCGCATGGACCTGGACAGCGTCGATGACCGGCGGGCCCGCTACAGCGCCATCGCGGCCTATGCGCGCTCGAAGCTCGCGAACGTGCTCGACACCTTCGCCCTCGCGCGGCAGCTCGCCGGCAGCGGCATCAGCGTCAATTGCCTGCATCCGGGGGTCGTCGCCACGAACCTCCTCCCCGCCTGGCTGAACCTGATCCGACCGCTGTTCAAACGGTTCATCCTGACCCCGGAACAGGGCGCGCGCACCACGCTGTACCTGGCCCTGGACCCGCAGGCCGGCGCGCTGCACGGCCAGTACCTGGACGAGCACCAGCAGGTCCGGGCCGCGGCGGCCGCGGCCCGCGATGTGGCCCTGCAGGAGCGGTTACTGGCCCGCAGCGCCCGCTGGACGGGTCTCGATCAGTCCGGCGCCTGAGCGCAGGCCGGTGCGCACATCCTGCACGAGCCGGCCCAGGCCCTCGTACAGGGCCCGCTGCGACCTCACGAGGGCGTCCGCATTGGGCACGA
>DATJPN010000199.1:0-52987 GCA_035506335.1 Steroidobacteraceae bacterium
AACATATGCTTACAATGGGCCGCCGCCGGGTGCTCCGGCCATTGCGCTTTTCACGGGGACGGATTCGAGTGCAGGTGCGACATTGGACAGTCGTCGGGATCGCGGTGCTGGCCGTCGTGTGTGCCTATTGGCTGGGCACCCGCATGCGCGCGCCGCTGCCGGGCGGCGCGGCGCACCCGCAGGGCGGATTCTCGGCGATGATCGACCGCACCCTCGGGACGGGCGGTTCGGACGCGACGAGCGCACCGCCGCCGCTCAATCAGGGCCAGGGCGCCGGCGCCGTGCCGGCCGGGGCGGCCAGCTCCGGTTTCGGTTTTGCCGACGTGCAGTCGCTCGCCCGGCGCCGCGCCGCAAGACCCTACGTCGCGGCCTCCGCCCGGCTGCCGGCGGCCATCGCGCACCTGAGCTACGATCAGTATCAGAGCATCCGCTTCCGGCGCGCCAATGCGCTGTGGCGCAACCAGTCGCTGTACGAGGTGCAGTTCTTCCACCGCGGCTTCAACTTCGACCGGCGCGTGGCGATTTCCGAGGTGGTCGACGGCGCCGCGCATCCGGTGCCCTACAATCCGGCCTGGTTCGACTTCGGCCGGGTGGTCCGCCAGCCGGGCAAACTGCCACGGGACCTGGGCTACGCGGGCTTTCGCGTGCATTACCCGCTGCACACGCCGGCCTACAAGGACGAACTGATCGTATTCCTCGGCGCCTCGTTCTTCCGGGTGCTGGGGCGCAACCAGGATTACGGGCTGACCGCGCGCGGGCTCGCCATCAACACCGCATCCAAGGCCGGCGAGGAGTTTCCCTGGTTCACGGACTTCTGGCTGGTGCGCCCGACGGATCCGGAGCAGCGCACGCTGACGCTGTACGCGCTGCTCGACAGCGAGAGCATCACCGGCGCCTATCAGTTCGACGTGCGGCCGGGCGCCATCACGCAGGTGGAAGTCAGCAGCGCCCTGTATCCGCGCCGGAACATCCAGAAGCTCGGAATCGCCCCGCTCACGTCGATGTTCCTCTTCGGCACGGACCCGTCGGGGCACCGCTTCGAGGATTACCGTCCGCAGGTGCACGACAGCGACGGCCTGATGGCGCAGACCGGCAACGGCGAGTGGCTGTGGCGCCCCTTGAGCAATCCACGTGAATTGCGCATCAACCGCTTCATGGACCAGCGGCCGCGGGGATTCGGCCTGATCCAGCGCGACCGCAACTTCACGCACTACCAGGATCCGGTGGCGCGCTTCCAGCGCCGGCCCAGTTACTGGATCCAGCCCCTCGGCGACTGGGGCAGGGGCGGCGCGGAGCTGGTGGAGATCCCCACGGACGAGGCGATCCACGACAACATCGCCCTGTACTGGGTGCCGACGCAACCCGTCGCCGCCGGACAGGAGCTGAAGTTCTCCTACCTGCTGTCCGCACACGCCGATTCGCCGCAGTGGCCGCCGGGCGGCAAGGTGCTCGCGACCCGGATCACCACGGCGACGGCCGCGGAGCAGCGTGACCTCGTGCGCGGCGACGCGCGGCGCGTGATCCTGGATTTCGCCGGCGGCGACCTCGACGGGCTGGATGCAACCCAGCCGCTGAAGGCGCTGCTCACCGCCAACGGCGGAACGGCCGAGAACGTGACCGTCGAGCGCCTGGCCGACAGCGGCGTATGGCGGGTGAGCTTCCTGGTCATGCCGACCCATCCGCACGATACCGTCGACCTGCACTGCTTCCTGCAGCTCTACGGCGAGTCGCTGTCCGAGACCTGGACCTACCAGCTCCCCACATGATGCCGCAAGGCCGCTCCCCACAGGCCCTGAGGCGCACCGCGCGCCGCCGTCGCCTGCTGTTCTTCGGGCTCACCTTCACCTCGAGCGTGCTGGCGAGCCTGCTGATGCTGGACATCCTGCGCGCCAACAGCCTGACGCTGCTCGAGGCGCTGAGCCTGGTGCTGTTCTTCGGGCTGTTCACCTGGATATCGGGGGCCTTCTGGACGGCCATCGCCGGGTTCGTCATCCGCCTGAAGGGCGGCGATGCCCAGGTCATCCAGGCGCATGACGCGGACGGACTGGCGATCCACAGCCGCATCGCCCTGGTCATGCCGGTGTACAACGAGGACCCGCAGCGCACCACCGCGGGCCTGGATGCCATCTGGAGTTCCCTCGCCGCGCAGGCCGAAAGCGCCGCCTTCGATTTGTTCATACTGTCGGACACCCGCCGCAGCGAGGTCGCCGCGGCCGAGGAGGCCGCGTGGCGCACCCTCGTCGCCCGCTATGGCGCGCAGGGGCGGATCTTCTACCGCCGCCGCGCGCAGAACGTCGGGCGCAAGTCCGGAAACATCGCCGACTTCGTCCGCAACTGGGGCGCCGCCTACACGCACATGATCGTGCTCGACGCCGACAGCGTGATGTCCGGGGAGGCGCTCGTGACCCTGGCACGGCTCATGGACGCGAACCCGGACGTGGGCATCATCCAGACGGCGCCGTTGCCGGTGGGCCGCGAGACGCTGTTTGCGCGCATGGTGCAGTTCGGCGCCCGTCTCAACGGGCCGATGCTCTCCAGCGGGCTCGCCTGGTGGCAGCTCGGCGAGGCCAACTACTGGGGCCACAACGCCATCATCCGGCTGCAGGCCTTCGCCGGCTACTGCGATCTGCCGCATCTGCCGGGCCGCGCGCCACTCGGCGGCGAGATCCTCAGCCACGACTTCGTGGAGGCGGCCTTCATGCGGCGCGCCGGCTACAAGGTGTGGCTGGTGCCGGACCTGATGGGCAGCTGGGAGGAGGTGCCTTCGAACATCATCGCGTTCGCGGCGCGTGACCGGCGCTGGGCGCAGGGCAATCTGCAGCACATGCAGGTGCTGATCATGCCGCAGCTGCACTGGCTCAACCGGCTGCACATGATCACGGGCATCCTTTCCTACGCGACCTCACCGATGTGGTTCGCCGTGCTGGTGTTGAGTTCGATCATCACCTGCCAGGAGGCGGTGCAGGGCTACCAGTATTTCGAGTCCGGCGCGCACACCCTGTTCCCGGTGTGGCCCGAGTACCGCGATGGCGAGATCGCCGCGCTGCTGCTGGCGACCATCGTCGTGCTGCTGCTGCCGAAGGTGCTCGGCGCCACGCTGGCGCTGGTCAACGGGGCGCGGCGCCGCGCCTTCGGCGGTGCCGCGCGGCTGCTCGCGAGCCTGCTGCTCGAACAGCTCTTCAGCATGCTGCTGGCGCCGCCGATGATGGTCTTTCACACGACCTTCGTGGTCACGACACTCGCCGGCAAGCCCGTGGCCTGGCATGCGCAGGATCGCGGCGACAGCGGCGTGACCTTCGGCGACGCCCTGGCCCGGCACCGCTGGCAGATCGCGCTCGGCATCGCGTGGGGAACGGTGATCCTGATGCTCGCGCCGCGGTTCATCTGGTGGATGACGCCGGTCCTGGCCGGGCTGCTGCTGTCCGCCTTCCTGACCACGCTCTCCAGCCGGGTGCAGGCCGGCCTGGCGTTGCGCAGGCACGGGCTGCTGCTGACGCCGGAGGAGACCTCGCCGCCGCCGGAACTCGCGGCCATGCACCGCGCCCTGCAGCTGCCCGCGGGCGGCGGCGGCCTCGCCGCCGCGGAGCGCCCGCCGGGGCTGCCCGGTGATTCGCTGCAGACTCCGGCGCTCGCGCCGCTGCGCATGGAGCCGGTGAACGTCGACTACCCGATCGCCGCGCCGGCGCCCTGAGCGCCGTCAGTCATCGATGCCGTCGAAGAACTCGACGACGCCGGTCTCCAGGTTGTACTCGGCGCCGACAATCAGCAGGCCGGCGTTCTGGATCAGCTGCTCCAGCAGTTCCGAGCCATGGCGCAGATGATCGGCCGACATGCGGATGTTGGCGCGCACCGAGTGGTGCAGCAGCGCCTCCGGATCGGCGGCCAGCGAGGTCGACAGCAGCGGCTGGATGCTGGGCCGCACGCGATTGACGATGCTGCGCAGGTTGGGTGACTGCTCGCGGGAGTTGCGGCTCAGCTCCTCGAGGGTCGCGACGACGGCCCCGCAGCTGGAATGCCCGAGCACCACCACCAGCCGGGTTCCGAAGCGTTCGGCCGCGAACTCGACGCTGCCGATCTGCGATGGCGCGACGATGTTGCCGGCGACGCGGATGACGAACAGGTCGCCCAGGCCCTGGTCGAAGACGATTTCGGCCGGCACCCGCGAGTCCGAGCACCCGAGGATGATCGCGTAGGGGAGCTGCCGGGTGGCCAGTTCGATACGGCGGCGGCCGCTGGCGGAATCGCCTTTGCGGGTTTCGGAAACGAAGCGCGCATTGCCGTCGCGCAGCCGCTGCAGAGCTTCTCTTGCCGGAATCATCCCTGCGGCGTTCTCTTTGTCATATGCGGGATCCGCGGTCCGGCAGTGTCCTTGCGCGTTGCGGCGCTGTCAATTCGACGGCTGCGGGCGAAGGCTGTCAGAATCGCGCTCCTGAGCACACTCCCGAGCCTGTACCCCCGCCTGGATGTCATGACAGAAATGAACCGAAGCCCCCGTCCCTGCCCGTCGCTGCCGACAGTGCTGATCGCGGGCCTCCTCATCGGCCTCGGCGCCGCGGGGATCGCGCGTGCCGCCGGCGACGCCGAGGGCGCACCGCCCATTCCGGCCAATCTCGGCAATGCAGTGGTGAAGGTGTTCGCGACGCTGCGGCTGCCGGATCCGTACCGGCCCTGGACGAAGCAGGCGCCCCAGGACATCACCGCCTCGGGTGTCGTCATCGAAGGGCACCGCATCCTCACCAACGCCCACGCCGTGCTCTATGCCAGCCAGGTGCAGATCCAGGCGAGCGGCGCCGGCGACAAGATATCGGCGACGGTGCAATTCGTCGCCCCGGGTATCGACCTGGCGGTGCTGAAGCTCGACGATGACGGCTTCTTCGCCAGCCACGCGCCGATCGCGCGCGCGAGCGCGCTGCCGCAGATCAAGGACGCCGTGCTCGCCTACGGCTTTCCGACGGGCGGCAGCTCGCTGTCGATCACCAAGGGCATCGTGTCGCGGATCGAGTTCGTGGCCTACAATTTCCCCACCGCGGGACTGCGCATCCAGATCGACGCGGCGATCAACCCCGGCAACAGCGGCGGGCCGGCGATCGCGGGCGACAGGATGATAGGGCTCGCGTTCAGCCGCCTGGGAGATGCTCAGAACATCGGGTATATCATCCCGAACGAGGAGATCGAGCTGTTCCTGCAGGACGTCGCCGACGGTCACTATGACGGCAAGCCGGCCATCTACGATGAGCTGCAGACCCTGGAGAATCCGGCGCTGCGCAGCTACCTGAAACTCGACCGGTCGGTATCCGGGCTCGTCGTGCACCAGCCCTACGAGACCGCTGCCGGCTATCCGCTCAAGGAGTGGGATGTCATCACCCGCATCGGCGACACACCGATCGATGACCAGGGCATGGTCAACGTGAGCTCCGACCTTCGCGTCAACTTCCGCTACCTGGTGCAGAAGCTCGGGCGCGACAATCACGTGCCGCTGACGATCGTCCGCGACGGCAAGGTCATGAAGGTCTCATTGCCGCTGGTGCGCGAGCGGCCGCAGCTGGTGCCGGACCTGGGCGGCGAGTATCCGCCGTACTTCATATACGGCCCGCTGGTGTTCTCCCGCGCGAACGCGCTGTTCGCCTCGTTCCTGACCAGCAACGCGACCCTGATGGGGGTGTTCGGCTACATGGGCAGCCCGCTGGTGACCGAGCGCGGCGCGAGGCCGACTCCGGATCGCCAGGAGCTGGTGGTGGTCGCTTCGCCGTTCTTCCCGAGCAAGCTGGCCGAAGGCTACTCGAACCCGACCGCCATGGTCGTCGCTTCGGTCAATGGCGTGCACATCAGGAGTCTCGCGCACCTGGTGAGCGTGCTGCGGGACCTGAAAGACGAGCACGTGGTCTTCGAGTTCGACAATCGCAGCGGCGAGGCGCTGGTGTTTCCGCGCCAGCAGATGGTCGCGGCGACGGATGGCATCCTGACCGACAATGGCGTGCGCGCGCAGGGCTCGCCGGACATGCTGGCCATATGGCAGGGCGTGCCGAAGAACGAGGGCGGCAAGTGAACACCGCGAGCCGTGCCGTGACGACCGCGCGCCTCACGCAGATGAAGGCGCAGGGCCAGAAGATCGCGGTGCTGACCGCCTACGACTACAGTTTCGCGCGCATCCTCGACGCCGCGGGACTGGACGTCCTGCTGGTCGGTGACAGCGCCTCCAATGTCATGCATGGCCACGAGACGACCCTGCCGATCACGCTCGACCAGATGATCGACCATGCGACCGCCGTGGTGCGCGCCGTGTCACGGGCGCTGGTGGTCGTGGACATGCCCTTCGGCAGCTATCAGGGCGACAGCCAGCTCGCCCTGCAGAGCGCGGTGCGGATCATGAAGGAATCCGGCGCGCACGCCGTCAAGGTCGAGGGCGGCGCGATCATCGCCGAGAGCATCAAGCGCATTCTCTCGGCCGGAATCCCGGTCATGGGGCATCTCGGACTCACGCCGCAGTCCATCTACAAGTTCGGCACCTACGTGGCCCGCGCCACGGTCCAGGAGGAAGCCGAGCAGCTGGTGCGCGACGCGCAGCTGCTGCAGGACCTCGGCTGCTTCGCCATGGTGCTGGAGAAGATTCCGGCGCAGGTGGCCCTGCGGGTCGCGAAGATGCTGACCATCCCCACGATCGGCATCGGCGCAGGCCCCCACACCGACGGCCAGGTGCTCGTCACGCAGGACATGCTGGGCATCAACCGGGAGTTCTCGCCACGCTTCCTGCGCCGCTATGCACAGCTGCACGAGGTGATGACGCAGGCCTTCCGCCAGTACGCGGCGGATGTCCGGTCCGGGAATTTTCCATCCAGTGATGAGAGCTACTGAGCAAAGAACCGCGGTGCGCCCCTGCCGAGAGGGGGTCACGGCAAGCGCGCACCGCGTTGCTAGCAACCTTGCGATCATTCCGACCGCTGCGTCACGATCTGACGCTCGAGGTCCTTGTTGCAAATGCGATGCCAGCGGCTCGGTTCTGCTGCGATGCGCGTAAGTGACTGATTGTCGGTGAGCGCGGCCGTGGCAGGCGAACGCCGTGCCGGCGAATTGCACCGAATTGGTTCAATGCCTGCACGACCAGCGCGCAAGATGGAATGAGGATGATCTGATGCGAAGACGAGACATGATGCAACGGACCGCGGCGGCGCTGTCCGCCGCCGGGTTGCCCTTCGGGCCGCTGCTGCAGGATGCCTTCGCCGCCGCCCCGGCATCCCCCGTCCGCCGGCTCGGCAAACCCGAACCCTTCGACTACGCGAGGCTCAAGGGAACCGCCCGCCAGCTCGGCAACACGCCCTACAAGCCGCGTCCGGATGCGTTGCCGCCGGCCATCGCGGGCATGGACTGGGACCACTGGCAGTCGATCCGTTTCCGCAACGAGAAGTCACTGTGGGGGGAGGATCATCTGCGCTTCCAGGCGCGGTTCTTCCATCTCGGTTTCACCATGAAGAAACCGGTGCGCATGTACGTCGTGGAGAACGGCCAGGTGCAGGAGCTCGGCTTCGACCGCGACATGTTCGATTACAGCCGCAGCGGCCTGAAACCCCAGGACGTGCCCGAGAATCTCGGATTTGCCGGCTTTCGGGTCAACTATCACACCGACTGGCAGACCGACATGGCGGCCTTCCAGGGCGCCTCGTATTTTCGCGCGATCGATGGCGACCTGCAGTACGGCATGTCGCAGCGCGGGCTGGCCGTGGATACGGGCATGCCGTATCCGGAGGAATGGCCGGAGTTCGTCGCCTACTACCTGGAGCGCCCGCAGCCGGCCGCCGGCGCGCTCACCGTCTATGGCCTGCTTGATTCGCCAAGCGTGGCCGGCGCCTACCGCTTCGTCATCGAGGTGGGCGACACGCTCGTCATGGATGTCGATGCGGCGCTGTACCCGCGCCGGCAGATCGAACGCATCGGCATCGCCCCCGGCACCAGCATGTATCTGTTCGGCCAGAACGACCGGCGCATGGCCGTCGACTGGCGCCCGCAGATCCATGATTCGGACGGCCTGCAGATCTGGACCGGCACCGGAGAGTGGATCTGGCGGCCCCTGATGAATCCCGCCGTGCTGCGCACCAACAGCTTCCTGGACAACAGTCCCCGGGGCTTCGGACTGATGCAGCGCGAGCGATCCTTCAGCCAGTACGAGGACGACGGGGTCTTCTACGAGAAGCGCCCGTCCGTGTGGGTCGAGCCGAAGGCCCGCTGGGGCGCGGGCCAGGTCATGCTGGTGGAGATTCCGACGGTCGATGAGACCTTCGACAACATCGTGGCCTTCTGGAATCCCGCCGAGAAGCCGCAGAAGGGCCAGGAACTGCTGTTCGGCTACAAGCTGTACTGGTGCCGCGAGATACCGGTGGCGTCGGGGCTCGCCACGGTGCGCGCCACGCGCACCGGCATCGGCGGCATCGTCGGCCAGAAGCGCACGCACTTCTCCTGGCGCTTCGTGGTGGATTTCGCCGGCGGTGATTTCGGCCTGCTCGGCCCGCACGCCGACGTCGTGCCCGTGATCTCCGCCTCGCGCGGCATCGTCGAGATCACCTCGGCCCGGCCGTTTCGCGAATTGAACGGCTGGCGCGCGATGTTCGACCTGCGTTTGACGGATGACAGCGTGGAGCCCATCAACCTGCGGCTGTACCTGTCCCAGAACGGACAGCCGCTGACGGAGACCTGGTTGTACCAGTACACACCGGTGCCGCCGGATGAGCGGGACCTGGAGCCCGTGGACCGCCATGCGCTCAAGGCGCGCAAGCCGTAAGATGCATCATTGGCACGAATGTTGCTCGATTCCCAGGCAGAGGTAACACCATGGCTGTGACGAGTGATCCGGATCTGACTCCCCAGGGTGCCGCGCCCGGCGCACCCGCCGCGCATGCACTGTCCCGCAGTGAGGTCATCGATGCGGTCGCGCGCGTCGTGGCGCGCCAGGGGCCCGGAGCCCTGCGCTGGGCGGCCATCGTCAAGGAGGCCGGCAGCCCCTCGGTATCGCAGGCCTGGGACTGGTATCCGGATCTGCAGGCGCTGCTGGACGAGTGCTACTCGCGCACGGCGCAGGGTCTCGAGGAGAGCCTGCTCGTCGGGGAGACGGCGCCCGGAACGGCCCTGGAGAAGCTCGCGGCCTTCCTGGTCGCGGCCCTCGACATCCGGCGCGAGCGTGGCTCCTTTCTCTCGTTCCGCGTCAGTGATGACCTGCCCGAACGGCAGCGCCGGCGCATACGCGAGCGCGAGCTGATGCTGCTCACGCGGTTGAAGCGCATCCTGATGAAGGGGCAGCAGGACGGATCCCTCGCGCTGCGCCACGTCGACTCCGCCTGCGCGATGATTTTCGCCTGCCTGGAAGTGCCGGCCACGGCCGGGGACGGTCCCGAGCAGCGCATGTGGGATGGCGAGCTCATCGAGCTGCTGCTGGCGGCGCTGGCCGAGCCGCATGCGCCGGAGTCGGTGCTGCGGCGGGAGATCGAAGTGGCGCACGGCACCTGCCGCTGCGGCGCGGTTCGCTATGAAATCGACGGACCCTTCGATGTCATGTCCCATTGCCACTGCTCGATCTGCCGCATGCAGCAGGGCACGGCCTTCGCGACGTACGTGTCGGTGCCGAAGGGACGATTCCGCTGGATCGCCGGGCAGGAGCTCGTGACGCACTACACGGCGAGCGCCGAGCAGCCCGCCGAGCAGCGTTCATTCTGCAGCCGTTGCGGCTCGCCGACGCCATCGATGGATGAGGGTGGCGGCACGGCCCGTTGTCCGGCCGAGAACCTCCAACGCGACCTGGGAATCAGGCCCCAGAGCCACGTCTTCGTCCGGCCCTGAGGTCGGCCGGGACTCGCGTCCCGGCTTACCCGGGAGCCTTACTGTTTCGGGTGCGAACCGGCAGCCGCAGCGGCCGCAGGTTTCACGCTGAGAAGCTCGACTTCGAACTTCAGCAGCGAGCCCGGCGGGATCGGCGGCGGGGACTGCATGCCGTAGGCGAGATCCGGTGGCACGTACAGTTCGACCTTCGAACCGACTTTCATCAGCTGCAGGCCTTCCTGCCAGCCCTTGATCACGCCGCTGACCGGGAAGCTCGCCGGCTGGCCGCGCTTGTAGGAGTTGTCGAACTCCGTGCCATCGAGCAGCGTGCCGCGGTAGTTCACCGTGGCCTCATCCGTCGCCTTCGGCGACTCGCCGGTGCCCGGGCGCACCACCTTGTATTGCAGGCCGCTCGCGGTCGTGATGACCCCCGGCAGCTTGCCGTTCTCGGCCAGGAATTTCGCGGCCGCGGCCTTGTTGGAGGTGCCTTGCGAGGTGCGGGCCCCTTCGATCAGGCTCTGCACGCGCTGACCATCGGCGGGTCCGGCCACGACTTTGCCGGCGAGCGCGTCCTTGAGTCCCTGAATGAGCCGCTCGTACGCCACCGAATCCGAGGTCACGCCCAGCCCATGCAGCTGCGTGCCGAAGGAAACCCCGAGGCTATAGCTGTTCTCGGCTTTGACGCCGACGGGCGTGGGTGCGCTCGATTTGGCCGCCGGCACGGTCTTGGCCGGGGTGGTATTGCCGGATGTCTGGGCGTGGGCCGTCAGAGCGCCGGTCATGAGCAGGGTACCTGCGGCGAGGGCAATGCCCGTCGCCGCCTTGCTGACGCGCGACCCGTTCGTGGCTGCGCAATGCCTTGATTTCACGAAACACCTCAGGTGGAGAGTGGATTTTCGGGGCGTAGTTTCGCCGTTCGCGGGCGGTTGTGCTTGAATTTCTCAGCCGCCATGGCTGCGGGTACACTTGCCGCCCCTGACTCGTGAAGCACAGCCATGTTCGAGCGACTCGACCGCGTCCCCGATGATCCGATCCTTGGCCTCATGGCCGCCTTCCGCGCCGACCCCGATCCCGAGAAGGTGGATCTGGGCGTGGGAGTGTTCCGGGACGCCAAGGGCGACACGCCGGTGCTGGAGTGCGTGCGGCAGGCCGAAAAGGCCGTGCTGGCGCGCCAGACGAGCAAGACCTATGTGGCCCCGGCGGGCAACGCGGCATTCAACCAGGCCATGGAAAGACTCGTTTTCGGCCCCGGACACGCGGTCTTCGCGGCCGAGCGGGTCCGCTCCATCCAGGGTCCGGGCGGCTGTGGCGCCCTGCGGCTGGGTGCCGAACTGGTTCGCCTGGCCGCGCCCCAGGCGACGGTGCACGTGAGCGTGCCGACCTGGGCGAACCACGTGCCGCTGATGACGGGCACGGGTCTGACGCTCGGCCGTTACCCCTATTACGAGGCCGCCCGGGGCGCCATCGATTTTGCCGCCATGTGTCAGGCGCTCGAGGCCCTGCCGGCGGGCGATGTGGTGCTGCTGCATGCCTCCTGCCACAACCCGACCGGGGCGGACCTGTCCCGGGAGCAGTGGCAGGAGCTGGTGCCGCTGTTCCGGCGCCGCGGCCTGCTGCCGTATATCGACATGGCCTACCAGGGATTGGGCACGGGAGAGGAGGAGGATGCCTTTGGCATCCGGCTGTTCGCCGCCGAACTGCCCGAGGTGCTGGTCGCGGTGTCGTGTTCGAAGAACTTCGGGCTGTACCGCGAGCGGGTCGGCGTGCTGCACGTCGTGACGGACAGGCCGGCCGTGGGCGTGGCGGCGCTCAGCCACGAGGTGCGGGTCGCCCGCAGCATCTATTCGATGCCGCCGGATCACGGCGCCGCCATCGTGAACGAGATCCTCGGCAATGCCGCGCTGCGCGAGAGCTGGAACCGCGAGCTCGGCGTCATGCGCGAACGCATCAACACCCTGCGCCGGCAGCTGGTCGCGCAGCTGCACGATGCCCTGCCGGCGCGGGACTTCTCCTTCATCGCACGCCAGCGGGGCATGTTCTCGCTGCTCGGCCTGACCGTGGAGGAGGTCCGGCGCATTCGCGCCGAACGCCACGTCTACATGACGGACGACAGCCGCATCAACATCGCGGGCCTGCGCGACGACAACATCGCCTACTTCGCCCGCGCCGTGGCGCACGTGCTGGGCTGAGCCGCGCCCGGCGGCAAGGGGAGCCGGCATGGCCCGACCGTCCGCCGCCGCGGCGCAGCTGCTGAAGCGGCTGGATGGGCTCGCCGTGCCATTCGCGCCGCACCTCTGCGAGGCCGAAAGGCTGGCGCGGATGCCGCCGGAGGTCTCCGGGGTGCTGCTGCGCGAGGGGTTCTTCCGCTTGTGGATTCCGGCCGTGGACGGCGGCCTCGAGCTGTGCCTGCGCGATGCGCTGCGGATCTACGAGGCCGCGGCGTTCATCGACGGCTCGCTGGGCTGGGCCGTGATGATCGGCGCCGGCGGCGGACTGTTCGCCGCCTATCTGCCGCCCGCAGGTGCCCGGGAACTGTTCGGTCCGCCGTTGGCGCTGGTCGCCGGATCCGGTGCCCCTTGCGGCTTTGCCGAGCGGGTTCCCGGAGGCTACCGCGTCCGGGGCGCCTGGCGCTTTGCCAGCGGCGCGCATTACGCGTCGGTATTCACGGCCGCGTGCGTGGTCACCGAGGGCGGCACGGCGGTGCTGGACGGCAATGGGGAGCCGCTGGTCCGTGCCATGGCGATCGCGCCCTCCGCGGTGCGCATCCTGGACACCTGGGACCCGACGGGGATGCGCGGCACGGGGAGCGTCGACTTCGAGGTGCGCGAGGCGCAGGTGCCCGAGCATCACTCCTTCTCGGTCATCACCGATGCGCCGCGCGCCCCGGGCGCGCTGTACCGGCTGCCCTTCACGGTGCTCACCGAGTTGCCGGTCAGCGCGGTGGGCATCGGTATCGCCCGGCACGCCCTCGCGGAATTCGCCCGGATGCTGCCGCCACACAAATCGGCAGAGGGCGGATCGGCGGCGGTGAGCATGCGCTTCGCGCAGGCCCAGGCGGCCGTCGAAGCGACCGCTGCCGCGGTGTCGGAGCTGGCCGAGGAGGCCTGGCAGACGGTGTCGCAGCAAGAACCGCTCGATGCGGCGCTCCTCGCACGCATCACCGCGGTGAGCTGCGCGGGCCAGGAGCAGCTGCGACGGGTGATCGGTGAACTCGCCGGCGTCGCGGGCATGCGGGCCATCGACACGCGCGGCGCCTTCTCACGGGCCTGGCGTGACCTGCAGGCCCTCGGCGCGCACGGGAGCCTCGCGCCGCAGCGCCTCGCGGCCGCGGGCGCCACCTTGCTGCAGCAGGCCGTGAGGCCGGCCGGGAGAGCCTGATCAGCGCTCGCGCAGCGAGGCGATGAGCTCGGCGAGGCTGCCCACCGGCGCGCCACACACGCTGCCCGAACACACGTAGGCCACGGTATCCGCCTGCGCCGGCTTGTCCGCCAGCGCCGCCGGCAGATCCGCAAGGTGATCGGGCACCACCAGGATCATGCGCCGCGGCGCGTACAGCCGTGCAAGCTGCCGGCGCCATGCCTCGACCTGCGCGGCAGCGCCGCGGATGATGACGATCTGCGGCGGATCGAGCAGTTCCTCGAGAGCGGTCAGCAGCGCCACGTGCGCCTGCGGACGCTGTGTCACGGCGCGCCACGCCGCGCGCAGCGTACCCTCGGCGGCGGTGAGCCATGCGGGTCGGCCGAGCAGGTGGCCCAGACGCTGCAGCGCCTGGGCCGCGATCGCATTGCCCGCGGGGGTCGCATCGTCGGCGAAGACCTTCGGTCGGTGGATCAGCTGCTCGTGATCGTCGGCGGTGAAGAAGAATCCACCGTCGTGCGGGTCGTGGAACCGCTCCATCATCACCTGCGCAAGCCGCGAGGCGAAATCGAGCTCATCGCCGCGCACGCGCACCTGCTGCAGTTCCAGGATGGCATCGAGCAGGAAGGCGTAATCGTCGAGGTATGCCGCCAGGTGCGCCCGAGTGCCGAGCGCGGTGGCCAGCAGCCGCCCGTCGCGCCACATGTTGTGGCGGATGAACTCGAGCGCAGCGGTCGCCGCCGCGGCGAGATCCTCGCGGCCGAGGGCCCGGGCGGCGATGGCGAGGCCGCGGATCAGCAGCGCATTCCAGGACACCAGCACCTTGTCGTCACGGCCGGGCCGCTCGCGTGTGCCGCGCGCGCCGAGCAGCGCCTCGCAGGCGGCGTCGATATCGGCGCCGACCTGCGCCTCGCTGCGGTCCAGCTCGCGGGCGATGTCGGCCAGCGGCCGCGTGGCGTGCAGATGCCACCGGCCTTCGAAATTCGGTTCGCGGTCGAGGCCGAAGCGGGCCGCGAAGGGCAGGAACTGCGCCGCCGGCAGCAGCTCCCGGACCTGCTGCACGTCCCAGACATAGAACCGGCCCTCGTGACCTTCGGAGTCGGCATCGAGGCTGCTGTAGAAGGCGCCATCGGGTGAGCGCATTTCACGCAGCGCCCATCCGGCCGTGAGCTCCGCGATGCGGGCATAGAACGGATCGCCGGTGGCGATGGCCGCCTGGGCGTACACGGCGAGCAGCGAGCCGTTGTCGTACAGCATCTTCTCGAAGTGTGGAATCATCCACGACCGGTCCACCGAATAGCGGTAGAAGCCGCCGCCGAGCTGGTCATGCAAACCGCCCTCGCCCATGCGCCGCAGGGTCAGCGTCGCCATGTACAGGGCGTGCAGATCCGGCGTCTCACCGGTGCTCGACGCATGCCAGTCGCGCAGCAGCCGTTCCAGCGCATTCGGGTGCGGGAACTTCGGTGCGCCGCCGAAGCCGCCGTAGTCGCCGTCGAAACTCGCGGCCATGTCGCGCCGCGCGGCGGCGATCGGCGCCCCGTTCAGCGTCTCCTCGGCGCCCACGGGCGGCGGCGTCATTTCCGCGAGCACGCGCACCAGGGAGTCACCCTGCGCGCGCAGCTGCTCGCGATGGTCACGGTAGTACTCCACGACCCGCATCAGCACCTGGGCGAAGGGCGGCATCCCGTAGCGCTGCTCGCGCGGGAAATACGTGCCGCCGAAGAAGGGGCGCTGGTCGTCGGGGCACAGGAACATGGTCAGCGGCCAGCCGCCACCGCGCTGGGTCAGCAGCTGCTGCGAGACCTGATAGATGCGGTCCACGTCCGGGCGCTCTTCGCGGTCCACCTTGATGTTGACGAAGTGCTCGTTCAGCAAGGCGGCGGTGGCTTCGTCCTCGAAGCTCTCCTCGGCCATGACGTGGCACCAGTGGCAGGCCGAGTACCCCACGGACAGATGCACCGGGCGGCCGGACTCGCGGGCGGCCGCGAACGCCTCGGGACCCCACGGGTACCAGTCCACCGGATTGTGGGCGTGCTGGCGCAGGTAGGGGCTCGTCTGCCGCTCCAGCCGGTTCGTGTAGCGGGGCGTGCCGTCCTCGTTCAGGTGCCGGATCCGGGTCATGCGGGCAAGGATACACCGGGGCATCCGCTATAATCGGCCGCGGCCTCGAACCGCGTGATTCTTGACCGGGGCAATCTTGACCACCTCCACCGCACCGCGGCCCGATGCCGCTGCCGTGCCCGTGCTGCGCCTGAAGCATGCCGAGGACCGGCGCATCAATGCCGGCCATCCCTGGGTGTTCAGCAACGAAGTGGATGTCGCGCGCACGCCGCTCGCGACGCTCACCGCCGGTGCGCAGGTACGGCTGGTCTCGGACCGCGACCGGTTTCTCGGCTACGCCTATGTCAATCCGCACTCGCTGATCTGCGCCCGGATCATGAGTCGCGATCCGGATCTCCCGATCGGCGCTGCGCTGATCACCCGGCGGCTGAGCCTGGCACTGGCGCTGCGTCGGCGCCTCGCGGCCGAATCGTACGGGCGGCTGGTGTTCGGCGAGGCCGACCAGCTGCCGGGGCTGGTGCTGGACCGCTACGACGACGTGATCGTCGGGCAGATCGCCACGGCGGGCATGGAGGCGCTGCGTCCGCTCGTGGAGGCGGCGGTGCGCGAGGTTCTCGAGCCGCGCGTGCTGTACTGGAAGAACGACTCCGGCGCCCGCGAGCTCGAGCAGCTGCCCGCATTCTCGGGCCCGGCCTTCGGCGAACCGGGGGCGACGCTGCGCGTGCGCGAGGCCGGCCTCGAATTCGAGGCGCCGCTCGCCGAGGGCCAGAAGACCGGCTGGTTCTACGATCAGGTTGCCAACCGCGCGCTGCTCGCGCGGTTCCTGCCCCGGGGCGCACGGGTCCTCGACGTGTGCAGCTATGCGGGCGCCTGGGCGGTGAGCGCGCTCGCGCACGGCGCCGGCCGCGCCACCTGTGTCGACGCCTCGGCGACGGCGCTGCAATTCGCGCAGCGCAATGCGGCGGCGGCGGGCCACGCCGTGGAGGTGATCCGCGGCGATGCGTTCGATGCACTGCAGGCGCTGCATGAGGCGGGCGAGCGCTTCGATGTCGTGATCCTCGATCCGCCGGCCTTCATCAAGCGGCGCAAGGACATTCCGCAGGGGCAGGCCGCGTACCGCAAGCTGAACCTGCTGGCGATGAACCTGATCGCAGGCGATGGGCTGCTGGTGTCCTGCTCCTGTTCCTATCACCTCGAGGAAGCCCAGCTGGCGGGTGCCGTGCAGGCGGCCGCCCGCCACGGCGGTCATTTCGCCCAGATCCTGGCCTTCGGCGGCCAGTCGCCCGATCATCCGGTGCACCCGGCCATCCCTGAAACCCGCTATCTGAAGGCGCTGTTCTGTCGCGTTTCGCGCGAGTGACTCCCGAAACCGATACAATTTCCCCATGCTGCAATACCCAGCGTTCAATCCGGTCGCCGTAGAGCTCGGGCCGATCAAGGTCCACTGGTACGGCATCATGTACCTGATCGGCTTCGCGGCGGCCTGGTGGCTGGGCCGGGTGCGAGCCGGCCGCCCGGGATCGAGCTGGAAGCCGCTGGACGTGGATGACCTGGTGTTCTTCGGCATGATGGGGGTCATCTTCGGCGGCCGCACCGGGTACGTGCTGTTCTACGGCATGCAGTACTGGGCCCAGGATCCCTGGTATCCGCTGAAGGTGTGGGAAGGCGGCATGTCCTTCCACGGCGCACTGCTCGGTACCCTGGTCGCCCTGGCCGTCTTTGCCTGGCGGCGCCACCGCCAGCTCGCCGACGTCCTCGACTTCGCGGCGCCGCTGCCGCAGGTCGGATTGTTCTTCGGGCGCCTCGGCAATTTCATCAACGGCGAGTTGTGGGGCAAGCCGACGACGCTCCCCTGGGGTTTCCGGGTCGACGGCCAGGTGCGCCATGCCTCGCAGCTGTACGAGGCCGCCCTCGAAGGCCTGCTGCTGTTCGCGGTGCTGTGGATCTTCACCCGCAGGCCGCGCCCGCGCCTGGCGCCATCCGGGCTGTTCCTGCTGCTGTACGGCCTGGCGCGCTTCGGCGTCGAATTCGTCCGCGTCCCGGATGCGAACCTGGGGTACCTCGCGGCCGACTGGGTCACGATGGGCCAGATCCTGTCGCTGCCCATGATCCTGGGCGGCATCATCCTGTTGGCCGTCGCGTACCGCCGCCGCGTGCCTTCCGGAAACTACCTCGCGGCGGTCTAGGTTCAGCGCGCCGTGCGACAGTACCTGGAACTCATGCGTCACATCCGCGAGCACGGCGTCGCCAAGCAGGACCGCACCGGTACGGGCACCCTGTCCGTCTTCGGGCACCAGATGCGCTTCGACCTGCGGGCGGGATTCCCGCTGGTGACGACCAAGAAGCTGCACGTGCGATCGGTCGTGTACGAGCTGCTGTGGTTCCTGCGCGGCGACACGAACGTCGCCTGGCTGCACGAGCACGGGGTCAGCATCTGGGACGAGTGGGCCGGGCCGGACGGCGACCTGGGCCCGGTATACGGCCGGCAATGGCGCGCCTGGCCGGCGCCGGACGGCCGCACGATCGACCAGATCGGCATCGTCATGAAGCAGCTGCGCGAGTCGCCGGACTCACGGCGCATCATCGTCAGCGCCTGGAACGTCGGCGAGCTCGAGCGCATGAAGCTGCAGCCCTGCCATGCGATGTTCCAGTTCTACGTGGCCAATGGCCACCTGTCCTGCCACCTCTATCAGCGCAGCGCCGACTTCTTCCTCGGCGTGCCGTTCAACATCGCCTCCTACGCCCTGCTGACCCACATGATCGCGCAGCAGAGCGATCTGGAGCCCGGTGAACTGGTGTGGACCGGGGGCGATTGCCACCTGTACCTGAATCATCTCGCCCAGGCGGACGAGCAGCTGTCACGCGCGCCGCTGGCGCCGCCGCGGCTGCGGATCAGGCGCCGTCCGAGTGATCTTTTCAGCTATGAATACGAGGACTTCGAATTCGTGAACTATCAACATCACACGCCGATCAAGGCGCCGGTGGCGGTCTGACCATGGCGAGCCGCAAATCCGGATCCGCCGCGGGCGACAAGGCCGCCGCCAAGCTCACCGCGAAGGCGGCGCTGCTCATCAAGGTGCGCAAGTCGAAGGTGCACGGCCAGGGGGTGTTCGCGCGGCGGCGCATCCGCAAGGGCACGCGCATCATCGAGTACGTGGGCGACCGTATCTCGCACGCGCGCGCCAATCGCCGCTACGACGATCACGACGCGAACGACAATCACACGTTCCTGTTTGCCGTGGACCGCAACGTCGTCATCGACGCGACCGTGGACGGCAACGACTCGCGCTTCATCAACCACAGCTGCGACCCGAACTGCGAGTCGAACATCGAGAACCGCCGGGTGTTCATCGACGCCATCAGGACCATAGAGCCCGGCGAGGAGCTGTCCTACGACTACCAGATCGGCCGCGAGCCCGACGATCCGCCGGATGTCGACGTGATCTACGCCTGCCGGTGCGGTGCCGACACCTGCCGCGGCACCATGCTGTGGCCGGCCAGGCGTCCGGTGCCACGCAGGAAGAAGACGGCCGGGCGCGCCGGGCGGTCGAGCCCGCGGCGCCGCCCGTGAGCCAGGCGCACGCCGAGACCGATCGCAGGCCGGCCCTCGGCGCCGTCATCGGCGCACTGGGGGTCGTCTATGGCGACATCGGCACGAGTCCCCTGTACGCCTTCGATGAGTCGCTGAAGGTGTCCGGCGCCTCCAGCGCCGGTTCGATTCTCGGAGTGCTGTCGCTGATCTTCTGGGCGCTGGCCGTCTCGGTCACGTTGAAATACGTGGTCGTGATGATGCGGGCCGACAACGAGGGCGAGGGCGGCATACTGGCGCTGCTCGCCCTCGCGCAGCGCCGGTTGAACCAGATCGGGCTGTGGCCGCGGATCGCCGTCAACCTGGCGCTGATCGGCACCGCGCTGTTCTTCTGCGATGCGCTGATCACGCCGGCGATCTCGGTGCTGAGCGCCGTCGAGGGCCTCGAGCTGCTGGATCCGACCTTCGGCCGGGCCGTGATTCCGGTGACGCTCGGGGTCATCCTGGCGCTGTTCTGGATCCAGCGCAGCGGCACCGAAAAGGTCGGCCGGGCCTTCGGTCCCATCATGGTCGTGTGGTTCGCGGCGCTCGCCGTGTCGGGCGCGGCCGAAATCATCACCGCGCCCGTGGTGCTGAAGGCCATCAATCCCGTCTACGCCGTGAGGTCGCTGGTCGACAGTCCCGGAACCGCTCTGGCGCTCATCGGTGCGGTGTTCCTGTGCGTGACCGGCGGCGAGGCGCTCTATGCCGACATGGGGCACTTCGGCAAGCAGCCGGTGCGCGTGGCCTGGTTCTCCCTGGTCTGGCCCGCGCTGCTGCTCAACTACATGGGCCAGGGTGCGCTGCGCCTGCACGGTGGCGGCACCGACCATGCCATGTACGCGCTGGTTCCGCAGACGGTGCTGCCGCTGATGGTGGTACTGGCCACGGCGGCGTCCGTGATCGCCTCCCAGGCGGTGATATCCGGGGCGTTTTCCGTCACGCGCCAGGCAATCCAGCTCGACCTGCTGCCGCGCATGCGCATACTGCAGACCTCGGCCCATGAGCAGGGCCAGATCTACGTGCCCGTCGTGAACGCCATGCTGCTGATGCTGGTGTGCATGTTCGTGCTGGCGTTCGGGTCCTCCGATGCCCTCGCCGGTGCGTACGGCGCGGCCGTCGTCGGCACGATGTTCATCACCACCATCCTCGGCGCCTTCGTCGCGGTCACCCAGTGGGGCTGGCCACCGCTCGCGGTCGGCGCGCTGTTCAGCGGCCTGTTGTGCCTGGACGTGGTCTTCGTCGCGGGCAACATGACGAAGATACCGGCCGGCGGCTGGGTGCCGCTGACCCTGGCGATGTGCCTGTTCGGGGTGTTCTCGACCTGGCGCTCGGGACGCGTGGACCTGCGACGCGCGCTGGCGGGCATGGCCCAGCCGCTCACCAGCCTGTCGAAGCTGCTCGAGGATGCCTATCGGGTTCCCGGAACCGGCGTGTTCCTGGCGAGCCACCCGTCCTACATCCCCTCGGCGCTGATCCGCAATTTCGAGCACAACAAGATCGTCCACGAGCGCATCCTGATCCTGAACTTCCAGATCATGGATACGCCACGGCAGAGCCAGGCGGACCGGGCGCGGGTGCAGGAGCTGTGTCCGGGCGTGTTCGCGATCACGGCGCGGTTCGGTTTCATGGAAACCCCCGATGTGCGCGAGGCGCTGCGCGCCTGCCGCTCCCGCGGGCTGCGGGTGTATCTGGAGGACTGTTCCTTCTTCATCGGGCAGCACGTGGTCGTGGCGCGTCCGCGCCCCGGCTGGCAGGGCCTCAAGCGCCGGCTGTTCGCGCGCATGCAGCGCCGCAGCAGCCAGGCCACCGAGTTCTTCCGCATGCCGGTGCGCGACACCGTCATCCTGAACACCTCCGTCGAGATCTGATGCCCGCAGGCTCAGGTCCGCTGATATCGCTCCTGGTGGCCGCGACCGAGAACGGAGTGATCGGCCGGGACAACGGCATGCCGTGGCATCTGCCGGATGACCTCAGGCGCTTCAAGGCGCTGTCCCTGGGCAAGCCCGTGCTCATGGGGCGCAGGACCTTCGAGTCGATCGGCCGGCCGCTGCCCGGACGGACCAATCTGGTGCTCACGCGCGATGCGGCCTGGTCGGTTCCCGGCGTCATCGCGGTGCCGGACTTGGCCGCAGCCATCCGCGCAGCCGGAACCGCCGCCGAACTGATCGTCGCCGGCGGCGCCCAGGTCTATGCGCTGGCACTGCCGCAGGCCTCGCGCATCTACCTCACCCGTATCCACGCCGTCATCGCGGGGGATACCCGGTTCCCCGACCTCGATCCGGCGCAGTGGCAGGAGACCTCGCGCGAACTGCATCCGGCCGATGCGCGTCATCCCCATGCCATGAGCTTCGTTACACTCCAGAGGCGTCCCGGGCAGTGAGGTCAGAAGGAGGATATCGGCTTTGCAGGTGTTGTTCGTCCACGGCATGGGACGCACGCCGGTATCCGGGTGGCGCATGCTGCGACGCCTGCGGCAGGCGGGCCTGCTCACCCACACCTTCAGCCACTGTGTCAGCCGCGAGAGCTGCGCCGCCATCGTCGAGCGGCTGGGCCGGCGGCTCGCGACCATCGCCGGTGCCGGCGACTACGTGCTGATCGGCCACTCCCTCGGCGGCGTACTGCTGCGCCAGGCCCTGCAGGCCCTGCCGCGCACCGTCCGCCAGCCCGAGCGGCTGTTCCTGCTCGGATCGCCGGTTCAGGCGTCGAGCCTTGCCATGCGCATGGGCGCATACCGGCTCTACCGCCTGCTGACGGGAGACTGCGGACGCATGCTGGGGTCGCCGCAGCGCATGGCCGCCGTCGGTGCGCCGGTCGTGCCGGTCACCGCCGTGGTCGGCGTGAAGGGCTGGTCGCGGCTCGGCGGGTTGCTGCCACCTGAAACCAACGATGGCATCGTCACCGTGTCGGAGACCAGCGCGCCGTGGCTGACGGACGTGGTACAGGTGCCGGTCACGCACACCTTCCTGCCCTCCGATGCGCGCGTGACCCGGGTGATCCTGCAGCGCCTGCCAACCTGAGGTAGCATCCGGTACAGGTAGATCCAGGGGGAACCGCCGATGAATCGCTTCACTCTCGCAGGCCTGTGCTTCGCGCTCGGTGGCGCAGTGCTGATGCCCGCACTCAGCCGGGCGGAGGTGTCCTGCACGCGCGGGGGCCTGCAGCAGGCCGTCGACCTGTATATCGCCGCCCAGACCCGGGGCGACCTGTCGGGCCTGCCGCTGCCGAAGGGTGTCGGCTACTGGGAGAACATGGCTGCCGCCGACATCCAGAAGGGCTTCATCACCAAGCCGATGAAGATCGATCACCAGCGCAGCTTTTTCGATACCGACACCTGCCAGTCGATCACCGAGGTCATCGTCACGGACAAGGCGGCGCCCTACGTCTTCAGCACGCGCCTGCGCGTCAATCACGACAAGATCGCCGAGATCGAGATCCTGTGGACCACGACCGGCTACTGGCTGTTCAACGCCGACGCGTACCTGAAATACTCCTCCACCGAGAACTGGGAGCCGATTCCCGCGGAGCGGCGCGATTCGCGCGGTACGCTGGTCGCCGCGGCCAACGCCTATCTGGATGCCTTCCTCGAGAAGAAGATCGACCGGGTACCGTGGGGATTTCCGTGCGTGCGCGTCGAGGGCGGCGCCTACACGGGCAAGGGGTCGCCCGCGGACAGCTGCGAGGTCGGGGTCCCTGGCGGCGTCAATATCGCCAACCGCCGTTTCGTCGTGGACGAGGTGCTCGGCACGGTATCGGTGTACTGCACCTTCGGCGCCGGTGGCCCGGGGGCCGGTAGCGGGGCGCCCGACAGCCACCTGTTCCGGGTGGAGAACGGCAAGCTGCGCTACGTCCATACGCTCACCCACCTGCTGCAGGCCAACTTTCGCGGTAGTGGCGGTGGTGGCGGCGGCAGCAAACCCTGAAGCGCGGACCCTCCTGAGCATGCGGCACAAGATCCTGCTGTGGCCTGCCGGGTGCCTGCTGCTGACCCTGTGCGGCTGCAGCCGGTCGATTTCCGTCCAGCTGCCGGCGCAGAAGCTCGTCGTCCTGGTCTATGCGGACGGGAAGGTGGCCGAGCGCTGTTCGATTGCGCCCGGCTCGGAGAAATTCCGCAAGCTGGCCGACCTCGTGCAGCAGGGAACGGCGCGCTGGCATTCCCGGATCGGCGCCTATGTGCCGTCACTCCTGGTGGTCGGCGCCGACATCACCTTGAATTTCCGCTCCGACTCGGTGGACCTGACCTATAGCGGCGGCGACTACATCCGCTCGATCAGTCCGGATGCCTACGCCTTTCTGCGGTGCAAGGGCACCTGAGGGACTGCAGCCATGCAACAGCTGGAAGGTCTGCTCGACGGGGGCTGTCTGTGCGGCGCCATCCGCTACACGCTGAGCGGGCCGATCCTGTTCGTCAGCCAGTGCTGCTGCAAGGACTGCCGCAAGGCGACCGGCACCGGTCATACCACCGTCATCGGCGTCCCCGGCGGGCAGCTGAAGATCACGCAGGGCACGCCGAGCACCTACACGTCGAAGGGCGACTCGGGCGGTGATGTGGTCCGGCATTTCTGCGGCCGATGCGGCGGGCGTCTGTACACCTCCGGAACCCTGCCCGGCGCGGTGGTCATGGTGCAGGCCGGATCGCTCGATGACCCGGACCGGGTGCAGCCGCAGAGCGTGATCTACGCGAAGGATGCGCTGTCATGGGATCGGTTCGATCCGGCGCTGCCGCGCTTCCCCGGGTTGCCGGACCGCAGCGCCGTGTTCGACACTCATCGCCCACGCACGACCGACGAAACCACGCCCGGAGGGTGACCATGAGCAAGGCCTACTGGATTTCCGCCTACCGATCGATCCGCAACGCCGAGGCGGTCGCCGCCTACGCGAAGCTCGCAGGGCCTGCCCTGCAGGGCGCGGGCGGCCGGTTCCTGGCGCGCGGTCTGCCCGCCCGCACCTATGAAAGCGGCCTCGACGAGCGCACCGTGCTCATCGAGTTCGACAGCCTCGCCCAGGCGCTGGCCGCGCATGACAGCCCCGCGTACCAGCAGGCGCTGCGGGTGCTCGGCGACGGCGCCGACCGTGACCTGCGGATCGTCGAGGGCCTCGCCTGATCCCTATTTCATGAACTTGTAGTTCGCCTCGATCGCGAAGGTGCGGCCGATGACGTTGTAGCGGCCCTGGTCGAACGGCCCGTCCTGGTAGTTCGGATAGGTCGGATCGTGTGGCGGCATCGCGTTGAACAGGTTGTCGACGATGGCCGTCAGCGCAAGGCCGGGCAACACCTCGTAGCGGGCGCTCCAGTTGACCTGCGTGTAGGCGGCGAGCAGGCCTCCCCCCGGCGTGGCGAAGCCCGTCGTCTCCAGGTTGGCGACGTAATTCGGGGTATGGCCCTCGCGGTTCACATACATCGTGGTCCCGAACTTGCCGATGTCCCAGGTGAGCGCGGCGTTCAACTTGGATTTGAACTCGACGCTTTCGAACGGGCTCCCGAGCAGGTCGATGGACGGATCACCCGGAAACTGCGCGAAGGTGTGCTTGATCATGTCCGTCCACGACATGTCGAGGGTGAAGGTGCCGAGGGCGCCGGCCGGCCGTATGTACTTCAATGCCGTGACCACCGTCGTGATGCGCTCGTTCGACAGGTTCAGCTTCGGATCGCTGACGACGGTGATGACACCCTCGGCATTGCGCTGCACGGCCGCCTCGGCCTGCACGCACGTCGGCGACGTCGGATCGAGCGTGCCCAGAAGGCAGGCCGAATCATCCCTCATCAGCGTGTCGAGGGACTGCTGGGTCACTTCGTTGTTGATGTTCCAGGACATCAGGTCCGACGAAACCGTCAGCATCGGCAGCGGAGTGATCTGCACCCCCACGTCCCAGACGTTGGCGGTGATCGGCTTCAGGTTCGGATTTCCCGAAGTGCTGGCCTGAACGCTGTCCTGCAGATAGATCGACGGACAGTTGCTGAGGTTGGTGCCGGTGTAGCCCGCGATCGAGCACTGGTAGTAGTCGGTCACCGTCGCGTAGTAGCCGCTCGGCCCCTGGAACTCGTCGGCCAGCGTCGGCGCCTTGAACGCGGTGCCGTAACGTCCGCGGAAGGTGACCATCTCGATGGGTCTGAACTCCGCCCCGACGTTGTACGTGAACTTCGAGAAGTCACCGCCGGTGACGTTGTACTTGTCGTAGCGGCCCGAAGCGGTGACGCTCACCATCGGCAGGATCGGCAGCCGCAACTCCAGCGTGCCGGCGTAACGCGAGCGATGGCCGGTGCCCGAATCGGTCTGGATGCCGTAGACCTCCCCTGCGGCATAGAGCGGATCCGGAACATAGTTCCAGCCCTCGTTGGCGCTCTCCCCCACCAGGGCCAGCGCGGCGTGGCCACCGGGCAGGGTGAACAGGTCGGTGTCGGTCAGCTGACCGCGGGCCAGGGTGTCTTCCGTATAGGAACGATTGACCGCGAAGCCGCTGAACCCGGCGTACTGCGTCGGCGTCACCGGCTGGTAGAAGGCCGGGTAGTTCGGCGTGTAGGAGGGGCCGAATTCCTCATCCACCGTCAGCGGACCGAATACCGGATCATAGAAGCTGCTCACCGCCGTCGTCAGCAGGGTGTGCTGATGCTCCGCGAGCCGGGTCTTGTCGTAGGTGAAACTCAGGTCGTAGGTCCACTCCGGCGACCACAGCGCGCCCTTGCCGCCGACCGTGAAGCGTTCGCTGTTGGTGTAGTCGTGGCTCAGGGCCTTGTCCAGGCCGCCGGCTTCCTCCGGCGAGAAGATGTGCTGCAGGTTGATGAAGTCCTCCAGATTCGGATCGTAGAAGTAATACCGCGGGTCGCTGTTGGGATAGGTGGTGGTGCTATACACGCCGGCGCTGTATTCGAAGCTCGCCTCGTCCCAGGCCAGCAGGGTGTTGGCGTACAGTTGCAGGTGATCTCCGAGATCGAGGGTCGCGCCGAAATACCCCTGCGCCTGGTTCTCGCCGATCTCGAAGGTCTGGAAGCCGGTCTCGAACGAGCCGCAGTACAGACCATGGTTCGGGCGGGTCTGGACGGCCACGCTGTTGTTGAATTCGCCGGCGATGGCGTTGCAGTTCACGCCCAGCTGATCGAAGTAGTAGGTATTCGTGTAGTCGCCGTTCGCGCCGTAGTAGCCGAAGACCAGCCAGTCACGCGCCGCGATGCCGGGGTCGTTGCCCCCGACGTTGAATGCCCTGGTGAGCGGCCGCTGGTAGCCCCACAGCGGCGCCTGGGTCTCGTACTGCATGCCGCCCACGAGATGCAGGTTGCCGAAGGTCACGCCGTCGGCAATGGCCACTCGCCAGTCCTTGCCGCCACCGCCCTGGTCCCAGCCGTACTTCACGTCGAGCACGGGCGCATCGAAGTCCCGCTTCATGACGATGTTGATGACGCCGGCGATGGCATCGGATCCGTAGATCGAGGACTGGCCGCCCGGGAGGATGTCGATGCGTTCGATGAGTGCCGAAGGAATGCCGTTGATGCTGGCCGTCAGGTCGGTGCCGTTGTACAGCGCCGGATAGTTGGCCATCGGCCGGCCATCGATCAGGTACTTCGTATAGCTCGGATCGAGCGCGAACATGCTGATGGTGTGCGCACCGGGGGTGAAAGTGTTGGCGTCGCCTTCCTGCGTGAGACCCGTCGAATAGGAACCCTGCTGCAGGGCATCGGCGAGCGAGGCAAAACCCTTGTCGGTCAGGTCCGCCGGCGTGATCGTGATGACCGGCGTCGGCACGGTCACGGTCTTGTCCTGCGGGATCAGCGAGCCGGTGACGACCACCGTTTCGAGCTGGTCCGAATCGGCGGGCGTTCTTGCGCTCTGTGCGAGCGCCGTACCGCAGGCGAGCAGCGCTAGGGCGCCTGTTACAATTCGTATTGTCATTGTTTACTCCCCGAATAAAGCAGCCGTTGTCGGCTCCCAAGCAAGCGGAAGGTAAGCAATTGACGTGCCATTGTCATCTTGCGCCGCGTTCGGCGCCGAACCGGCCTCCGCGAGGCTCAGGCTCAGGGATCGGGCGTGGCGCAGCGGCGGCGAAGCGTGATTCGCGCGCGTCGGATTGGTGCAACGCGCGGGCGGCGCGTGCCGTTGCAAGGCAGCGGCGCCGCGGCCCTACAGCCGCGCGTCGATCAGCTGCTGTGCACGGGCGAGGTCTGCGCCGGCGAGCTGCATCGGGGGCACGGCGCCCTCGCCCTGATGTTGCGCGTCCACCAGATCGAGGATCTGCTGCTGCACGCTGCCGCGCCGCAGCGCCTCCGAGTAGGAGATCTCGGGGTGGAACATCACCATCGCATAGCGGGGAATGAACCGGTCGGGATTGAGCCGCTCCAGCTGCAGCGCCCAGGCCTTGTGGCGCAGGAACCGCTCATCGAGCACGCTCGAGCGCATCTCCGCATAGTTCTCCAGCGCCATGCGCGCGATGGCCTGCGCGTCGTTGCGCCGGATGCGGTCGAAATTCGCGAAGACCTCGGGCCAGTCGCCGCCTGCCTCGGCCAACATCGAGTCGAGCAGCGCGCAATCCTCGAATGCCGCGTTCATCCCCTGGCCATGGAAGGGCACGATGGCATGCGCGGCGTCCCCGAGCAGCAATACCGGCCCGCAGGCCCAGGGCTCGGTGTGGATGGTGCCCAGGTGCCCCTGAGGATGCTCGCGGAACTGCGTGGCGAGGTCCGGAATCAGCGCGGCGGCCGTGGCGAACTCGCGCCGGAAGAAAGCGAGCACCGCGGCATCGTCCGACAGGGAGTCGAATCCGGGACGGCCGGTGTGCGGCAGGAACAGCGTGGCGGTGAAGCTGTGGTCGGGGTTCGGCAGGGCGATCAGCATGAAGTCATGGCGTGGCCAGATGTGCAGCGCATCCGGTCGCAGCGCCGGGGCACCGTCGCGCGGCGGTATGTGCAGCTCCTTGTAGTCGTGCTCCAGGGGCGAGTCGGTGACGGTGACATGGCCGGCCCGGGCGAGGCTGCCGCGCAGCGCCGAGCCGGCCCCGTCGGTGGCGATCGTGACCGAGGCGCCGACCGCGACGTGCAGGCCGGTGTCCGGATCCAGGACCTGCAAGCCGCCCGTGAGCGGGTCCACGCCGGTGCAGGTGGTGTCGAAACGCAGCGTGACCTCGGGCCGCTGCGCGGCGGCCTCGAGCAGCGCACGGTTCAACGCGGCCCGTCCGACGGAGTAGATGATTTCGGTGTCGCGCTGGCCGTAGGGCAGCAGGTGCGGTGTCGCCCCGGCATCGGCTTCGTGAATCATGCGTCCGCGCATCGGCAGCATCAGCGGGCGGATCCGCTGCATCAGGTCCGCACGCTCGAGCGCGTGGATGCCGCGGGCGGCCAGGGCCAGGTTGATCGAGCGCCCCGACTCGACGGCGTGACCGCGCGGGTCGGAGCGGCGCTCGAAGACGGTCACCGCAATGCCGCGCCGCGCCAGCAGGACGGCGAGCAGGCAGCCGGCGAGGCCCCCGCCGGCGAGGTTCACGGCCTGCCGGCGCATCTAGCCGACCGCCTTCAGCGCGGCCGCGAGCGCCGTGGCGAACCGGAACACGTCTTCGAAGCTGTTGTAGAGCGGCACGGGAGCGACGCGGACGATGTCCGGCTCGCGCCAGTCGCACACCATGCCGGCGCGTTGCAGGACTTCGAACACGGCCCGGCCGTGCCGGGCGTCGCTTCCGAGGCGCAGCGACAGCTGGCAACCGCGCGACTGCACGGATTGCGGCGTCAGGACCTCGACCGGGAGAGCATCGAGCAGGAAGGCCAGATAGCCGGTCAGTGCCACGGACTTGGCCCGCAGGTGGGCGAGGCCCGCGTCGGCGAACAGCTCCAGGGAGGCAATGAGCGGCGCCGCCGACAGTATCGGCGGATTGCTGATCTGCCAGCCCTCGGCCCCCGGGGCCGGATCGAACCCCGGGCCCATCGCGAAGCGGGTCCCCGGATCATGCCCCCACCACCCGGCGAGGCGCGGCAGGGTGCGCGAGCGGGCGTGGCGCTCATGCACGAAGCAGCCGCCAATCGCACCGGGGCCGGCGTTCAGGTATTTGTAGCTGCACCACACCGCGAAGTCGGCGCCGCTGTCGTGCAGGCTCACCGGAACATTGCCGATGGAGTGGGCGAGGTCGAAGCCCACGGCGCACCCGGCCCGGCGCGCGGCGGCCGCGATGCGCGGCAGGTCGAAGACCTGCCCGGTGAGGTATTGCGTCCCCGGCCACAGCACCAGGGCGATCTCGTCGCCGCGCTGCGCCAGGAAGTACTCGATCTGCTCGGTGGTGATCTCGCCGCTGCCGCTCGCCGGCGCGAGTTCCAGCAGCTCGGCCCGCGGATCGAGGCCATGCCAGCTGATCTGGGAAGACAGCGCATGGCGATCGGAAGGAAAGGCGTTGGCCTCGACCAGGATCCGGCTGCGGCCCTGGTCCGGCCGGTAGAAGCTGGCGAGCATCAGATGCAGGTTCACCGTCAGCGAGTTCATGGCCACCACCTCGCCGGGCTGCGCCCCGACGAGCGTGGCGAGACCGTGCGTCAGCAGCTCATGGTAGGGAATCCACGGGCGGCGCGCCGACTCGTGGCCGCGGGCGCCGAGGGCAGCCCAGTCCTCGAGCTCCTCGATGACCCGCTGCCGGGCCGACAGCGGCTGCAGTCCGAGCGAGTGGCCGCACAGGTAGACCGCAGGCTCGCCTTGCTCGCCCAGGGGATGGGCGAACTGACCGCGAAAGCGCGCGAGGGCGTCGGCACCGTCGCGGGCTCGGGCATGCTCCAGGGTGCGTTCGAAGGACATGAGCGGTCGCGGTCGGCTAGCGGGTCTGCACGGTACCGCAGCGAGCGCAGGTGCACAGCCGCGGATTGCCGAAGAACCGCTCGAACACCGGCGCAAACTGGGTTTCGATGTCGGTGAGCTCGAAGAACTCCTCATACAGCTTCGCGCCGCAGTTTTCGCAGTACCACTGCAGGCCATCGCGCTCCCCGGGGCGCCGGTCCCGTTCCACCACGAGCCCCACGGTATTCGCGCCGCGCCGCGGAGAGTGCGGGACACCGGCGGGCAGCAGGAACAGATCGCCCTCGCGCACGTTGATGTCCACCACCTTGCCGTCCTGGATGGACTTCAGCAGCAGATCGCCCTCGACCTGGTAGAAGAACTCCTCACCCGGATCGACGTGGTAGTCCTTGCGGGAGTTGGGGCCGCCCACCGCCATGACGACGAACTGGCTGTCGCGGAAGATCCGCCGGTTGCCGACCGGGGGCCTGAGCAGGTGACGGTTCTCCTCGATCCAGCGTCGCAGATTCAAAGGACTGGGGACTGACATAAGTTCGGCTCCTTGCGGCCCATTGTAAGCCGGAAGCCCTGTCGGCGGTTTCGGACAGGCAAGGCAGCAGCATTGCGCCGCGAGTGCAGGTAGGCTTGAGGTCATGAACACCCGAAAACCCGATACCGCACCGGCCGCGCTCGGCCTGCTCGTCGCCGGCCTGCTGGGCCTCGCGGGCTGTGCCTCCCTGTCTGCGCACCTGCCCTTCCGGCACAAGCCGCCGCCGGCACCGGAAGTGTCCACCGCGTTGACTGTGGCGACGCCGGAGGGCGTCCCCGTGACCTGGCCGCAGGTGTGGCAGCGCAATGACGTGGTGCTGGACATGTCCACGGTCTCGGGTGAGGGCGCCGCCGTGGTGATGCCGCGCAGCGGCCTCGCCTGGCCGGTGCGCGTCGCCCTGCGGATCTCACGCGGTGCCATCGGGTCAATCGATGTGCACGGGGCGCAGCGCCTGGTCGTACCGATACCGGCCGGTGGCGCCGGGAGCGTCGACATCGAGCTGCCGCCCGGCCTTTATGTCGCCGCCACCAAACAGCTCACGTTGAAATGGGGCCCGGCGCAGGTCCCCGCCGGGCCTTGAGGCCCGGTACGCGCCGGGCTACGCTTCGCCGGGCTCCTGGTAGCCGGCGCAGGCCACGCTGATCGGCCGGATGGCCTGATCGAGATTGACCGCGGTCAGCGAACCACCCCAGACGCAGCCGGTGTCGAGGCCGATCACGCCGTGGGCATTCACGAACCCCAGGGTCGACCAGTGGCCGAAGATGATGCGGGTATCGCGGCTGGCGCGATCCGGGATCTCGAACCAGGGCAGCAGCGCGTCGCGGTCGGCCGCCTTGCCCCGGCGGCCCGCCGGGCGCGCCGGCGGTCCCGTGGCCTTGAGCGCCACGCGGCCCTCGGCCGTGCATACCCGCAACCGCGTGAGGGCATTGACGATGAACCTCTGGCGCTCGGCGCCCTTGAGGTCCTCGGACCACAGATCGGGTTTGTCCCCATACATGCGGGCGAAGAATTCCTCCGGCGAGGCGAGCAGCGCCGTGCGCACTTCCCGGGCCAGCTCCAGCGCCCGGCGCGCCGTCCATTGCGGAACGAGGCCGGCATGGATCAACAGGTCGCCGTGTTCGCCGTCCTGGTGCGCCAGCGGCCGCTCCAGCAGCCATTGCAGAACGGGTCCGCGATCGGCAGCGCGCAGGACCTCCCGCAGCGTGTCGTCGTGACGGTGGCTCAGCTGCCCGCCATAGGCCAGCGCGAGCAGGTGCAGGTCGTGATTGCCCAGCACCACGATGGCGTTGTCGCCGAGCGCGCGGATCAGCCGCAGGCAGTCCAGTGATTGCGGGCCGCGGTTGACCAGGTCGCCCACGAACCACAGCAGATCGCGGTCGGCCGAGAACTTCAGCCGTGCGAGCAGCGCCTTAAGCTCCGTGGCGCAGCCCTGCACGTCGCCGATGGCAAAGCGCGCCACGGGCTCACCGCCCCTACTGCAGTACGCCGGGCATGGCCAGCCGGAACGGCGCGATCGGGGCATCGAAGGCCCGTCCGTCATCCGCGATCATCTGGTAGCTGCCCTGCATGACACCCACCGGGGTTTCGATGATGGCGGCGCTGGAGTAGCGGAAGCCGTGTCCGGGCTTCAGGTGGGGCTGCTCCCCGACCACGCCGTCCCCGCGCACCTCCTGCACCTTGCCGTTCGCGTCCGTGATCAACCAGTGCCGGCGCATCAGCCGCGCGGCATGCTCGCCGTCGTTGCGGATAGTGATGGTGTAGGAGAACACGAACCGCGGTTCGTCCGGATCGGACTGTTCGGACAGGTAGCTGGTCTGAACATCCACCCTGATCCTGTTGGCATCGTCATGCATCGTTTGCCCTGGCGGCATCAGGCCGGTTGGTCGGCGCCGCGGCGCACGGCGAGCACGTCGCAGGACGCCGCATGCAGCACGGTGTCTTCGGTGAAGTTCACGAATATGGACAGGCCGTGACGCTCGCGGGCGCCGAGCACGATCAGATCACACTGCATGGCACGCGCCACGCGCACGATCTCCGACTTCACGTTGCCCACCTCCACGCTCTGATGAGCGGCGTCGACGCCGATTTCGTCGCACAGCGCCTGCAGGCGCTGGCGGGCGGAGGCGGCGAGCTCATCCAGCAGCTGCGTCGGCGGCATCATGGACTCGCCCACCGGTTCGATCGGCAGGTATTCGACGACGTGCAGGACGTTGAGCTCGGCGCCGAGGCGCGTGGCGAGGTCGCGCGCACGCCGGGCAACGGCGCCGCTGTCGGCGTTCAGATCGACGGCGAGCAGGATCTTGCTGTAGACGGACATGGCTGCACCTCCGGTGGAAGGGTAACCGATCATGCCGCCCTTGCGCGATCGGCGGTCGATCAGGCGGGGCGGGCGAGCGGTCCGAGCCGCATCGCGAGCCGGTTGAGCACTTCCGGGGCCAGGGTCTCGGCGCGGGCCTGCGGGTCCACGCCGCACGCTTCGATGTCGGGCGCTTCGAGCAGGCCGCGCAGGGCGTTGCGCAGGGTCTTGCGTCGCTGGGAAAACGCCGCGGTCACGACCTGCGCGAAGCGCGGGGCGACGGCGAAGGCGGGCTGCTCCCGGACCGTCAGGCGCGCGACGGCCGACCAGACGCGCGGCGGCGGCTTGAAGGCGCCCGGGCCGATGTCGAACAGGTGCTCGACGCTGACCCACGGGGCCAGCATGACCGTCAGGCGTCCATAGTCGCCGGTGCCCGGCGCCGCGGCCATGCGTGCCACGACCTCCCGTTGCAGCATGACGTGCAGATCGACCATGGCCGGCGCCACCGCGATCAGCCGGAACAGCAGCGGCGTGGAGATGTTGTAGGGCAGGTTGCCGATGACGCGCAGCCGCCCGCCGCGCGCCCTCGCAAGTCCGGCGAAATCGAAATCGAGCGCGTCGCCCACATGCAGCGTCGCGGCGCGCGCCCGTGCCATCATCGGCCCCAGGTCGTGCGCCAGGTCCCGGTCGATCTCCACGGCATCGAAGCTCGCGTAGTCACCCGCCAGCAACACCCGGGTGAGGGCGCCGCGGCCCGGTCCGATCTCCAGCAGATGATCCTGCGCACGGGCATCGAGCGCGCGCGCGATCCGTTCGATCACGCCCGGATCGTGCAGGAAGTGCTGGCCGAAGCGCTTGCGGGCCCGGTTCACGCGGCGTGGGCCGCCATGTCCGTCGCCATGCGCACGGCGGCGGCAAGGCTCGCGACCTCGGCACGACCGGTGCCGGCCAGGTCGAGCGCGGTCCCGTGATCGACCGAGGTGCGGATGATCGGCAGGCCGAGCGTGACATTCACCGCCTCGTCGAAGTGCGCGTGCTTGATCACCGGCAGTCCCTGGTCGTGATACATCGCCAGGACCGCATCGTAGCCGGCCATGAGCCGCGGCACGAAGATCGTGTCGGCCGGGAACGGCCCGCTCACGTCCAGGCCGAGTCGGCGCATCCTGTCGACCGCCGGGGCGATGACGGCCAGTTCCTCGCGCCCGAGGTGACCGCTCTCGCCCGCATGCGGATTCAGCCCGCACACGGCGATCCGCGGCGCCGGGATGCCCCACCAGCGCTGCAGGTCGCCGGCCAGGATCGCGAGCACGTCCTGCAGCAAGGTCGTCGTGATGGCCTGCGCCACGGCGGCGAGCGGCAGGTGGGTGGTGGCGAGCGCCACGCGCATGTCGCCCGCCGCCAGCATCATGACGGGCAGCGGCGCGCCGCAGCGTTGCGCCAGGTATTCGGTGTGGCCGGTGAAGGCGAAGCCGGCTTCGATGAGGGTGCTCTTCTGGACCGGCGCGGTCACCATCGCGGCGAATTCCCGGGCGAGGCAACCGTCCGCGGCGCGGTCGATCATCGCGAGCACCGAGGCCGCGTTGCGCGGGTCGAGCCTGCCGGCCTCGGCCGCGCGGACGAGCGGGGTGTGCAGAACCGTGAGGGTTCCGGGCGTGTGCGCCCGCACGGGCTGCGCCGGCTCGTAATCGCGGAGCTTCACCTTCAGGCCGAGCTGCCCGGCGCGCGCCGCGAAGAGCTCACGATCCCCGAGGCAGACCAGCTCGCACGGCAGAGGAGCGCACGCGAGCTCGAGGCAGAGGTCCGGTCCGACGCCCGCGGGCTCGCCGGAGGTGAGGGCCAGGCGCGCCTGCGGCGCCATATTTCAGGACTTCAGGTCGACGTACGCTTCATCGCGCAGGCGCCGCAGCCACAGCTCCGTCTCCTCATCGACCTTGCTGGCGCGGATCTGGTCGGCGGCCTCCTTGCGCTGCAGCTCCTTCGTGTCGTCGTACTTGCGGCGCCCGAGGACCTGCGCGATATGCCAGCCGTACTGGGTGTGGAAGGGCTCGGAGATCTCGTCCACCTTGAGGTCTTCGACGACCTTGGCGAATTCCGGAACGAAGGTGTCACTGGTGCTCCAGCCGAGGTCGCCGCCGTCGGCGGCGGAGCCGACATCCTGCGAGCTGGTCTGCGCGAGGCCCGCGAAATCCTCGCCGTCCAGGATGCGCTTGCGCAGGTTCTCGAGCTTCAGTTTGACGGTGGCGTCATCCTGCAGCTCGTTGGTGCGCATCAGGATATGGCGCACGTGGATCTGCTCCACGACATCCTTCTTTTCCAGGTTGCGCACTTCGTTGACGCGCACGATGTGAAAACCGGTCGGCGCGCGGATCGGCGCACTGACCTCGCCGGGCTTGAGGGCGAGGACGGTGTCCGCCAGCACGGTCGGCAGCTCGGTGCCCTTGCGCCAGCCGAGCGCCCCGCCGTCGAGGGCGGTCTGGCTGTTCGAGTTGGCGATGGCGAGCTTGGCGAAATCCTCGCCTTTCTTCGCCCGCTCGTAGATGTCGTCGGCCTTCTTCTGTGCCGCTTCCAGCTGCGCCGTCGTGGCTTCCTGCGGTACCGCGATAAGGATGTGGGAGACGTTGTACTCGGCATTGGCCGACGGGTGGTGCGCCTGCCGGTCCAGGTACAGGTCGATCTCGCGCGGGGTGACGGAGATACGGCCCACCACGTCGCGCTGCTGCAGCAGGCGCAGCGTCAGCTCCCGGCGCAGGGACTCGCGGTAGCTGGCGTAGTCGATCCCCTGCGCGGCCAGCGCCTGCGGCAGCTGCTGCAGGGAAATGCCGTTGCGCTGTGCGACCTCCGTGATCGCGTTGTTCAGCGTCTCATCGGAGATCTTCAGGCCCGCGTGGTCGGCGTGCTGGATCTCGACCTCCTGCACGACCAGTCGGTCGGTGATCTGCTGGCGCAGGACGCTGTCGGGGGGCATCTGCTGCCCCTGGGAGCGCAGTCGCTCCTTGACCGCGCTCAGCTGCTCGTCGACTTCGGATTCGAGCACGACGCCGTCATTGACCACGGCGGCAACCCGATCGAGGAGCTGCCCCCGGGACTGCAGTTCGCGGGTCTGGGCCGAGGCCTGCAGGGCGAAGGCGGTGGCACTCACCAGCAGCAGGGCAGCCGGGAGCGATGCGGGTTTGAATATGTTCATGGTCTTCAGGGGCTTACAGAGGGTGGGGAGTATCCCCGAATGGCCGATCCAAGGAAAGTGCCCGCCTCGGATCCGACACTCGCCAGGCCGTTGAGTTCCAGCTGCACGAATATACCCGTGTCCTGGCGTCCGGTGCTGTTGCTGAGGGAGCGGCGGGCGAGGATCCGCAGTCCCCAGCAGCAGCCGTGGTATTCGAAGCCGGCGAAGCGCTCGAGCATCTGGTGCTGGTCCAGCGCATAGACGACGCGCCCGAACGCATTCCAGTTGCGCAGGACGGGCCAGGCCACCGAGGCCTCGATCTGGTCCAGGCTGCTCGATGTGAGATAGGCCTGGGTGAGGGCCGTCGCCCGCAGCTGCGCCTGCGTGGGGGTCAGGCCCTGCGCGATCTCCGAGGCGTAGATTTCCCCGTAGGCCACCGATACCGCCTGCGCCTCGGCCTGCTGCTCGGCCGGATTGTCGCGCTGGAAGCGGTAGGCCAGGTTCACGACGGCCTCGCTGTCAGGCTTGTACTGCAGCTCCACGATCGTCCGATCGCTCTTGTGGGTCTGCGGATCCCACTGCTCGCCGAGATTCACGGTCCAGTTCCGGTACGCCGTCAGCGCCACCTCGGCGATCAGGTCGGAGCGCAGGCCCGTCAGGGGCTCCAGCGGGATCTGCACCTTCGGGGGTTCGAAGTAGTAGGTCTGGCCGAGGGTCGCCGAGAGGAACTGCCGGCCGCTGCCGGTATCGAGCAGGCGGCTCGTGACCGCGGCGCTCACCTGGTTCGCATCCCCGATGCGGTCGATGCCCACGTAGCGGTTGGTGCGGAACAGCTCGACCAGGTTCAGATCCGGCAGCGCCGTATCAAAGATCGGCAACTGGTCCTGGTCGCGGTAGGGGGTGTAGACATACAGCGCGCGTGGTTCGAGGGTGAGCGTGCGGCCGCCGTCGCGCCCGGCCGGACGTTCGAACAGCAATCCGGTGTCGACGCTGGCGGTCGGCAGCGAGCGGCCCGGATTGCGGTCCTGGCCGGAGGCGACGTTGTCGAGCGAGTACCGGGTGTAGTCGAAGGCGACACCCGGCCGCAGGAAGTACCCCGGGCCCTCGACATGCAGCACCGCACCGGGCCGCAGATCCAGGCGCCAGCCGGTCACGCCGATGTCGCGGTCGAAGTTGACGAGCTCGGAATCGAAGCCGTAATGCAGGATTCCGGCCGGGCCCGCGACGAAGTCGCCGTCAGCCACGATCTGAGGCAGGCGGGCATAGGGGCGCTGCGTCGGGTCCAGCAGCTGCTCGATGGCGTCCAGGGTCTGGTACTGCTGGAACTGCGCCGACAGGCGCCAGTTCTCGTCGCGGTAGGATACGGCGGCGGAGCGCTGCAGGTAGGCGACGCTGGTGCCTTCGGGGCCCTGGCCGAAGTCCTGGAAATACAGCGCGTCGCCGACGTTGGCCGCATCGATGTGCAGGCGCAGGTCATCGGGCAGTTCGGTCGTCTGGGTGAGATGGACGTAGGAGCGGTCGTGATCGCGCAGGCCCTCGCCGGCCGCCTGGGCATCGTAGGGCAGGAAGTGCCACACCAGCTCGCCGTGCTGGGTGTCGGTCATGTAGCGGGCGTCACCGCCCAGGTCCACGCCGCGGCGCGTGTAGTAGGTCGGGGTGAGCAGCAGATCCTCGTTCGGTGCGATGTTCCAGTACCACGGGGTCGAGAGCTCCAGGCCGCTGCGGCTGTTGGTGCCGACGCTCGGAAACAGGAATCCGGTCTTGCGTTCATCATCCAGCGGGAAGGACAGCCAGGGCAGGTACAGGATCGGGATGCCGTCGAAGTCCACGCGGGCATCGCGGGCGACGCCGGCGTGCTCGCCGCTGTCCAGGGTCAGGGAGCCGGCGCGGACCTGCCAGATCTCCTCGGTCACGGGGCAGGTGCTGAAGGTCACCTCCTGCAGGCGCAGTATGCCGCCGGGAGTGAGGTCCACCAGCTTGGCCGCGCCATGGGCGTCGCGCTGCAACAGCTCGAACTGCGCATCGTTGAAGCTCGCGCCGCCGGTGGAGGAGTACCAGCCGTCGCTGCCCGTCAGGTGCAGCAGCGGGTCCTCGTAATCGACCTTGCCCTTCACCCGCACGGCATTGGCGGCACTTTGATAATCGGCGTCGTCGGATTGTACGACCCGCTGCCCCTGGCGCACGACGACATGGCCGCTCAGGGTGCCGTTGCCATCCAGTCCCCAGATCGCCTTGTCCATCGACAGGTTGAGGATGCCGCCCGCGGCGAAGCTCGGCTCGTGGATCGGCGCGGTCTTCTGGCGGCCCGCCGTCTGCGGCGCCGGGCAGGAGAATGGCGAGTCCGCACGGGCCGGCGACAGCAGCGGGCCGCAAACCAGGGCGCAGACCACGCTCGTGAGCACCCGCCGCGTGAGGACTGGCATGCAGGTCGGGAATTGATCGGGGTGCGGCATGGGGTCGCGCATTATAATGAAGACCTATGTCTCACGCCGACGAGCGTTTCGGCCTGGTCACCGACTGGGTCACCCGGGAGCTGAAGCTGTCGCCGAGGCGCATCGAGCCGGCCTCCAGCGACGCCAGCTTTCGCCGGTATTTCCGCGTCTTCCACGAGGGCGGCACCCATATTGTCATGGATGCGCCGCCGGGCCGCGAGGATGTGCGGCCGTACCTCAACATCACGGTGATGCTCGAGACCGCCGGGGTCCATGTGCCGCGGGTGTTCGAATGGGACGCCGAGCGCGGCCTGCTGCTGCTCGAGGATCTCGGCACGCGGCCGTACCTGCCGGCGCTGCGGGGCGGGGAAGCGGTCGATTCGCTGTACCGGGACGCCCTGCAGGCGCTGGCGGATATCCAGGTGCGCGGCCGCGAGTCGGCCTTCGAACTGCCGGCCTACGACCGCCCGGTGCTGGTACGCGAGATGGCGCTGATGCCCGAATGGTTCTGCGCCCGGCACCTGCGCCTGGAGCTGACCCGCGCGCAGGGTGAGATGCTCACCGCGGCGTTTGAATTCCTGGTCGCCGAGGCGCTCGCGCAGCCGCAGGTCTTCGTGCACCGGGACTATCACTCGCGCAACCTGATGATCACCCGGGAGCGCAATCCCGGCATCATCGACTTCCAGGACGCGTTGCGCGGGCCGGTGGGCTACGATCTCGTGTCGCTGCTCAAGGACTGCTACATCGGCTGGCCGCGGCCGCGGGTCGAGGCCTGGGTGCGGGAATACCGGCTGATGATGCACAAGCGCGGCGCGCTCAGCGCCGGGGACAACGACGTGCAGATGCTGCGCTGGTTCGATGTCATCGGCATCCAGCGCCACCTGAAGGTGCTCGGGATCTTCGCCCGGCTGTGGTACCGGGACGGCAAGGCCGGCTACCTGGATGATCTGCCGCTCACGCTGCAGTATGCGATCGATGCCTGCGCGCGCTTCCCGCAGCTCTCGGCCTTGCGCGAATTCCTGTCGCGCACCGCGGCCCCGGCGCTGCCGCAGGCGACGGCGCGTGAACTGGCGCCGGCATGAAGGCCATGCTGCTCGCCGCGGGCCGTGGCGAACGCATGCGACCCCTGACCGATCGCACGCCCAAGCCGCTGCTGGTCGTGGGTGGCAGGCCGCTCGTCGCCTGGCACCTGCAGGCGCTCGCACGCGCCGGGGTGGAGGAGGTGATCGTGAATCTGTCCTGGCTCGGCGGACAGATCCGCGCGGCGCTGGGCGACGGCCGGCTGTTCGGGGTGCGGATCCGCTACAGCGAGGAGGGCAGCCCGCCGCTGGAAACCGGTGGTGGCATCTTCCAGGCGCTGCCGCTGCTCGGGCCGGCGCCCTTCCTGGTGCTCAACGGCGACACCTTCACGGACCTGGACCTGAGCGCGCTGCGGCTCCCCGCCGCGGCCGACGCCCGCCTGGTCCTGGTGCCCAATCCCCCTGAGCATCCGCAGGGGGATTTCGTCCTCGACGGCGAGAACGTCGTGGACCGCGAGGGACCGCGATTGACCTACAGCGGCATCGGAATCTTCAGTCCGGCGCTGTTCGCCGGTTGCACGGCGGGACGATTTCCCCTGCGGCCGCTGCTCGAGCGGGCCATCGCGGCCGGCCGCCTGCAGGGACAGCGCCATGACGGTCGGTGGCTCGACATCGGCACCCCCGAGCGCCTGGCTGCGCTGAACCGCCGGCTCGCTGGAGTAGAATGAATCCATGTCCGACCTGAAGCACATCGCCGTCGTGCAGGAGCCCGGCCGGGCGCGCAGCGGCGAGAAGTACCTGACACCCCAGGGGTTCACGGCCATCCGCGATGGCGTGAAGGCGCACGCCCCCCGGCACTCCGGGTCGCCGGAGGCCGGCGCGGCGCTGCCCAAGCCCGCGTGGCTGCGCGCCCGGGCGCCCGCCGGCGCGGGCTTCGAGACGGTCCGGGGAATCGTGCGCGAGCATCGCCTCGCGACAGTGTGCGAAGAGGCCAAGTGCCCGAATATCGGCGAGTGCTGGAATGCGGGAACGGCGACGATCATGCTGATGGGCGCCGTGTGTACCCGTGCCTGCCGTTTCTGTTCGGTGGACACCGGCAACCCGCGCGGGTGGCTCGATCCCGGGGAACCGGCGAACGCGGCGCGCACGGTCGAGCTGATGAAACTGCGCTACGTCGTGCTCACTTCCGTGAACCGCGACGACCTGCCCGACGGAGGCGCGGCGCATTATGCCGCCTGCGTGCGCGCCATCCGCGAGCGCAATCCGCACACCGCCGTCGAGGCGCTGACCCCGGATTTCCAGGGCGTGCTGCGGGATGTCGAAACCGTGGTGGACTCGGGACTGCAGGTGTTCGCCCAGAACGTGGAAACCGTGCGGCGGCTGACCCATCCGGTGCGCGATCGCCGGGCCGGCTACGAGCAGACCCTGCAGGTGCTCGCTCACGCCAAGCGGCACAATCCCGCCGTGCTGACCAAGACCAGCCTGATGCTCGGCCTGGGCGAGACTACCGATGAGGTGCTGCAGACCATGGATGACCTGCGCGCCATCGGCGTCGACCTGCTGACTCTCGGACAGTACCTGCGCCCGACCGTGCACCACCTGCCGGTGCAGCGCTTCGTCGCGCCCGCGCAGTTCGCGCAGCTGCGCGCGCAGGCGCTCGAGCGCGGCTTCGTGGAGTGCGTCGCGGGGCCCTTCGTGCGCTCCAGCTACCGCGCCGAACAGGCACTGAACCGCAACAACGCCGGCCTCGATACCGCGACGCCGGTGGCTCCCGGGACGTGAACGCCCGGCCGCGCCCCGCGGCCGGGGCCGCCATCATCCGCCACCTCGGCCGCGCCGACTACGAGGCGACCTGGCGGCGCATGCAGCGCTTCACCGAGACGCGCGCGGCGGACACGGCCGATGAGCTGTGGTTCCTGGAACATCCGCCGGTGTTCACCCTGGGGATGGCGGGCCGCCGCGAGCACCTGCTGGCGCCCGGCGACATTCCCGTGGTGCACACCGACCGCGGCGGCCAGGTCACCTACCACGGTCCCGGGCAGCTCGTGGTCTACACGCTGATCGACCTGCGGCGCGCGGGCCTCGGCGTGCGCGACCTGGTGTCGGGCCTGGAGCAGTCGGTCATCGACTACGCGGCCACGCTCGGCATCACGGCGGCCGCGCGCCGCGATGCGCCGGGTGTCTACGTGGCGGGTCGCAAGCTCGCCAGCGTCGGCATCCGCATCCGGCGCGGCGCGAGCTTCCATGGCCTCGCGCTGAACGTGAACATGGACCTCGGCCCGTTCCGGCGGATCGATCCGTGTGGCCATGCGGGTCTTCAGATGACGCAGCTGGCGCAGCTCGCCGGCGTGCAGGAGGTGGCCGCGGCGCAGGAGGGCCTCACGCCGCATCTGCTGGCGGCGCTGCGCTTCGGGTCTGTAACCACTTTATAACCAGGCCGCGACTGACATCGCGACGACCCCGCACTAGCATCGGCCCCCAGTGTTGAAGTCCAGTCGCGGAGAGTCATGATGAAGATCAGTCAGTGGGTTCGGCATGGCGCGTTGCTGTGCGTCGGGGCGTTGTCCGCGGCGTCGCCGGCGCAGGCCGCGAATGTTTCGATCCTCAATGTCTCCTACGACCCGACCCGCGAGCTGTACGTGGACTACAACGCCGAGTTCGCGCGCTACTGGAAGGCCAAGACGGGCGACAACGTCCGGGTCAACCAGTCGCACGGCGGCTCGGGCAAGCAGGCGCGCGCGGTGATCGACGGTCTGCCGGCCGATGTCGTGACGCTGGGGCTCGCGGGCGACGTCGACCAGGTCGCCATCCGCGGCAAGCTGCTGCCGCTGAACTGGCAGAGCCGCCTGCCGGACAACAGCGCGCCGTATACCTCCACCATCGTGTTCCTCGTGCGCAAGGGCAACCCCAAGGGCATCAAGGACTGGGGTGATCTCATCAAGCCCGGCGTCGGGGTGATCACGCCGAACCCGAAGACCTCCGGAGGCGCCCGCTGGAATTACCTCGCGGCCTGGGCCTGGGCGAAACGCCAGCCCGGCGGCAGTGACGCCACGGCCAGGCAGTTCGTGCACAAGCTCTATGCCAACGTTCCGGTGCTCGACACGGGCGCGCGGGATTCCACCACGACGTTCGTACAGCGCGGGATCGGTGACGTGCTGCTGGCCTGGGAGAACGAGGCGTTCCTGGCGCTGAAGGAAGTCGGCAGCGACCAGGTGCAGATCGTGGTCCCCTCGATCAGCATCCTGGCCGAACCGTCGGTGGCGGTCGTGGACCAGGTGGCCCTGAAGCATGGCACCACCAAGGTCGCCACCGAATACCTGCAGCACCTGTACAGCAAGGAAGGCCAGGAGATCATCGCCCGGAACTTCTATCGCCCGCGTGATCCGGAGGTGGCGAAGAAGTACGCCAGCCGGTTCCCGAAGCTGACGCTCGCCACCATCAATGACTTCGGCGGCTGGACCCAGGCCGCGAAGGATCACTTCGACGACGGCGGCAGCTTCGACCAGATCTACGGAGCGAAGTAGCCGGCGCGGCGCGCACCACCGGCAAGCGGCGGTGGTGGGCACCGGCCCGTAGGGGACTACTCCACTACCAGCCGGTATCCGGCCCCGGCGGCGGTCTGCAGGATCTGCGGCACGGCGGGGTCGTGCTCGATCTTCTGCCGCAGGCGGTGCACGAGCTGCTTGAGCAGCTGCCGGTCCCCGGAATTGCGATGCCCCCAGATATGCACCAGCAGCCGGTCCGAACCGACGGTGCGTCCGGCATTCACGAGCAGCATCTGCAGCAGCCGCAGCTCCAGCTTCGTCAGGCGCACCGCCTCGGCCTGGCCGATCTGCACGGTGTGATCCTCGACATTCAACCTGACGCGGCCCGCGGCCAGCGGGCCTGAGCTCTCCATGCCCGCACGACGCATCAGGGCCCTGATGCGTGCGAGCAGCGTGCGCGGGCTGAACGGCTTGGTCAGGTAGTCATCGGCCCCCAGTTCCAGGGACCTGACCAGGTCCTCCTCCTCGGTGCGCGCCGTGAGCATCATGATGGGCACGGCCGACCGGGAGCGGATGGTCTCGCAGACCTTGAAGCCGCTCGCGCCGGGCATGTTGATGTCGAGCACCACCAGGTCGGGGCCTTCGCTGTCGAACATCGCCAGGGCGGCGGCGCCGTCGGCCGCCTTGACCGCGAGGATCCCCGCCTGCGACAGCGTGAAGGCGATCAGCTCGAGCAGGTCGCGGTCGTCATCGGCGATCAGGACTTTCATGGTCAGGGCACTCCGGACTGGACCGGCAGTGTAAAGCTGAACCGGGTGCGTTGTTGCGGGGTGCGCTGCACGGCGATCGAGCCCCCGTGCCGCTCGATCACGGACTTGACGATCCACAGACCCAGACCCAGGCCGCCGGGTTCGGGCTCGGCCTCCGGGCCGCGCCGGAAGCGCTCGAATATGTTCTGCGCATCCCCGTCGGGAACGCCGGGTCCCTCATCCTCGACCCAGGTCTCGACCTGCCGGGCGTCGGCCCGGGCGCCGACGCGCACGACCGATCCGTCCGGGGCGAACTTGTTGGCGTTGGCGATGAGATTGACGAACACCTGGGTGAGCCGGGTCTTGTCGCCGCGGACCAGCGGCAGGTCCTCGGGCAGCTGCACTTCGAGCCGCTGCTGGCGCTGCACCAGCAGCGACTCGAGCAGCGCATGGGCCTCCTCGATCACCTCGGGCAGCGACACGCTCTGCTGGCGGATGCCGAGCTGTCCGGACTCGATGCGCACGCTCTCGAGCAGGTTGTCGATGAGGCGCGTCAGGCGCAGAGTGCCGCGCTCCAGCGACACCACGAGCTTCTCGCGCGCCTGCGGCTGCATGGTATGCAGCCCGTCGCGCAGCAGCTCGATGGAGGCCAGCTGCGCGGCCAGCGGCGTGCGGAACTCATGGGAGATGTTCGCGAGCACGCTGTCGCGCGCCCGGCGCACGGCTTCGAGCTCGGTCTCGTCGCGCAGCACCTGCACCTGCAGGCCCTCGACCATGCCCGAACTGGTGATGATGGTGGTGCGCGGCGACGCGTGATCCAGTTCCAGGCGCTCGACGGAGCGGGCCGTGCCGGTGCTGCGGGCGCGCAGGATGGGGCAGTCCGTCTCGCAGGGGCGGACGCCTTCCACGCCGCGGGGCTTGAGCAGGTCGCCGCAGAAGCGTCCGATCGCCGCCTGCGGTTCCACGCCGAGGAGCTTCGCGGCCTGCGGATTCAGGTAGCGGATATTGCGGTCGCGGTCCACGGCGTACACGCCTTCGACGATGCCGGCCAGGACGCCCTGGGCCTCGGCCTCGCGTCGTCGCAGCGTGCCGGTGAGATTCACGAGGCTGCGGCGCATGTCCTCCATGGTCCGCGCCAGCGCCGCGACCTCGGCGGTGCCGCCGATGGGAATCGACGTCGAGAAGTCGCCCTGGGCCAGGCGCAGCGCGGCCTGCGTGAGGTCCTGCACGGGACCTGCAACGAACTGCCCGAGCACCGCCCCCGCGAGCACGGCCAGCAGCGCCAGCAACAGCGCCGTGATCAGCAGACGGTCGATCAACGAGCGGATCTCGCTGTCGATCTGCGCCGCGGGCAGCCGCGCCTCGATCAGCGCGATGACGTCGCCGTTCGCCGTGATCAGAGGAAAACTGGCCACGAACAGGTCCAGCGGCTGGATATGCGCCACGGCGTAGTGGCCGTCGGCGAGTCCCGCGGTGTGGACGCCGGTCAGCTGGTCTACGGGCGCGGCCACGAAGCTGCGGTAGTCGATGAGGCGTATCGACAGTCCCGCGGCGCGACCCAGGTCGGCCGCCAGCCGCGCATCGAGGCGGCGCACCACGAGGATGCTCTGGCCCGGATGAGCGCTGACCGGCGCCGTGGCGCCGAACAGGGCCGTGGGGCTCGCCGCAGGCGCCGCGAGGAACCGGCGGCCCTGCTTCACGGCCGCGGGGAGGATATCGGCCCACGGCACCGTGATGCCCGCGTGCGCGAGCACGCGGGCACCCTCGAACACGGCGCAGGCGTCGGCGACTTCCGCCGGGCACAGCCGCCGCAGCAGCAGCTGCGGATCCTCGGCGCGTGCCGAATCGCCGGCCGGCTGCAGCGCCGACTGCAGCGCCGGGTCATCGCCGATGGCGCGCGCCGCGGCGACGGCGTCCTCCTGCATGCGACGCAGGGTCTCGCGCGCCATCGCGCCTCCGAGCTGCACCCGGGCGGTTCCCTGGCTGTCGGCCACCTGCCGCAGGCGCTCCCCCGCGTACAGCGACAGGCCGCCCGCCACCATCAGCACGATGAGCACCTCGCTGCCGGCCAGCCACCAGCGCAGCCGGGTGGTCGCCGGATCGATGCGCAGCTGCTCCAGCAGATGTTCCAGGCGCGCCAGCATGGATGATCTCAGCGGCGCTTGTAGCCGCGCCGCTCGACCAGGGTCTTGATGACCAGGGTGATCACGGCCAGCAGGGTGAGGAGCGAGGCCACGGCGAAGGCGCCGACGGCGTTGTACTCGTGGTAGAGGATTTCGATGTGCAGGGGCAGGGTATTCGTAAGTCCACGGATATGTCCGGACACCACGGAGACCGCGCCGAACTCGCCCATGGCGCGGGCGTTGCACAGGATGATGCCGTAGATCAGGCCCCACCGCACCTTCGGCAGGGTGACGCGGAAGAACGTGAGCCACCCCCCCGCGCCCAGCGTGATCGCGGCCTCCTCCTCGTCGTTGCCGAGCTGCTGCATCAGCGGAATCAGTTCGCGCGCCACGTAGGGGAAGGTCACGAACATCGTCGCGAGGATGATGCCGGGCAGGGCAAAGATGATGCTGATGTTGTGATCCTGCAGCCAGGTGCCGAACCAGCCCTGCAGCCCGAACATCAGCACGTACACCATGCCGGCGATGACCGGGGAGACCGCCAGCGGCAGATCGATGAGCGTGGTGAAGAAACTCTTGCCGCGGAATTCGAACTTGGCGATGCACCAGGCGGCGGCGAGACCGAACAGCGTGTTGGCGGGGACCACGACCGCGGTCGTCGTCAGGGTCAGCCTGATGGCCGAGACCGTGTCCGGATCGTCGAATGCGGCCAGGTACGCCTGGACGCCCTTGGCGAGCGCGGTGGCGAACACCGTGATCAGCGGCGCGATGAGCAGCGCCGCCAGGAACAGCAGCGAGACGCCGATCAGCAGCCAGCGCATCAGGCGGCCGAGCAGCGAGTCGTGGCCGGGCCGCGAACGCAGCTCGGCCATCATCGCTGGAGTGGGTCCGCCGGCCATCTAGCGTCCCGTCGCGGTGAAGCGGCGGCGTCCCCAGTTCTGCAGCGAGTTGATGGCCCACAACCCCAGAAAGGACGCGCTCAGCATCACGCAGCCGAGGGTCGCCGCGCCGTGGTAGTCGAATTCCTCCAGGCGGATGACGATGAGGAGCGGCGTGATCTCGGTCCTGTAGGGCAGATTGCCGGCGATGAAGATCACCGAGCCGTATTCGCCGACGGCGCGCGCGAAGGCCATCGCGAATCCGGTGAGCATGGCCGGCACCACGGTCGGCAGGATGATCCGCCGGAACACGTAGAAGCGGTTGGCGCCGAGGGTTTCGGCGGCGTCTTCCAGGTCGCGCTGCACCTCGGCCAGCGCGGGCTGGACCGTGCGCACCATGAACGGCATGCCGATCAGGGTGAGCGCGATGGTGACGCCGATCCAGGTATAGGCGACCTTGATGCCGCCCAGGGCGAGGTAGCGGCCCAGCCAGCCGTTCTGCGCGAACACCGTCGTGAGCGCGATGCCCGAGACGGCCGTCGGCAGCGCGAACGGCAGGTCGATGAGGGCATCGATCAGCTTGCGCCCGGGAAAGTCGTAACGGACCAGCGACCAGGCGAGAATGAATCCGAACACGAGGTTGATCGTGGCGGCGAGGAGCGAGGCGCCGAAGGAGAGCCGGTAGGAGGCGAGCGCGCGCTCGCTGACGACGGTGTGGATGAAATCGCTCCAATGCGAGGCGGCCGCCATGCTGACCAGCGCGGCGAGCGGGATCAGCACGATCGCGCTGAGGAAGAAAGTCGTGAAGCCGAACGTCAGGCCGAAGCCCGGCAGAACGCTCGGTTGCGTGAAGGTCCAGTTGCCGGCGACTTCGCGTCCTGCCATGACCGGGCCTCAGGGCTGCTGCGGCGAGGAATCGCCGGGCTGCCACACGATGAGCAGCGGGCTTGCGGTGCGCGACAGCAGCACCGCGAAGCGCTGCGTCAGCGCCTCGATGTCCGAGACGCCCAGGATCAGCAGCTGGTCGGGGTTTTCGAGGAGCCTGCGGGTCAACTCCTCGGCCACTTCGCCATAGCCCAGTTCGGTGCGGATCTCCAGGCCGTGCACCGCCTGGGCCTCGGAGCGGGCATCCAGCAGGGCGCGCATGCCGTCCTGGCGGGCCGCCTCGCCCGCATCCGGCAGGATGGCGACGTAGACGGCCTCGGCGGACACATGGCGCAGCAGGCTCGCCGCCACCGCGAGCGTGGCGCGCCGGGCGGGCTCGTCGATCCAGTGGATGAGGACCCGGGAGGGCGAGGGCGTGTCGTGGGGCAGCAGCAACACGGCCTCCGCGCCCCGCTGCAGCAGCCACTGGACCGTATGCACGGCGCCCGGATCCGTGTGGATCACCGCGACGCCGGCGAAGCCGGCGGTCGCGGGCGGCGCCTCGCCGGTTCCTTCCTCGGGCGCCGGCGTCGTGGCCCGCAGCAGCTGCGGCTCCACCCGGGTGCTCACACGGGTCTTCATCCGGGTCGCCAGCTGCACCAGCAGCGGCTCCTCGCTCACCGCCCGCGCTTCGGATTCGCTGGTCGCACAGGCCGTGAAGCTCGACAGCGGCGTGGCCAGCACGTGCAGCCGCCGCACGCCCAGGGTCACGGTCTGGCCGACGGCCACCGGGTGATCGCGCCGTTCGTGCTGGGTCCGGGTCACCTCCAGCAGCGCTTCGGCCGCGTTGCTGTCGGCCGACGTCACCACGTGTCCGGCGCCGGCGGCATTGTTCAGCCGCACGCGCAGCCGTTCATGCGCACCGACGAACAGCAGCTGCTCCACCGTACCCAGCCCCAGGAAACTCGAACGCAGCTCGGCACCGGCCGGGGCGATCTCGAGGTCTTCGGGCCGCAGCACCGCCACCACCTCGTGATCGCGGCCGCCGACCGAGGTGCTACCGCCGACCGCCGGCACCGGATCCGCGCCGATGCAGATGCCGCGCGCGGTGTGCTGCGCGAGCACCAGGTTCGCGGCGCCCAGGAAGGTGGCCACGAAGCGCGTGGCCGGACGCGCGTACAGGTCCTCCGGGCGTCCCTGCTCGAGCAGCCGGCCCAGATTCATGATGCCGATGCGGTCGGCCAGGGCGAACGCCTCCTCCTGGTCGTGCGTCACCAGGATGGTCGTGATTCCGAGTTCCCGCTGCACTTCGCGGATGGTCCGCCGCAGTTCCTCGCGGATCTTCGCGTCGAGCGCACCGAAGGGTTCATCGAGCAGAAGCACCTCGGGCTTGTGCGCCAGCGCCCGGGCCACGGCGACGCGCTGCTGCTGTCCGCCGGACAGCTGCGAGGGCAGCCGGCCGTCCATGCCCTCCAGCGCCACCAGCCGCAGCAGCTCCCGCCGCCGCTCGCGCCGCTGCGCGGCCCGCATGCGGCGCACGCGCAGGGCGAACTCGATGTTGTCCGCCACCGTCATGTGCCGGAACAGGGCGTAGTTCTGGAAGACCAGTCCGACGCCGCGATCGCGCGCCGAGATGTGCGTGACATCGCGGCCATGCAGCGAAATGCGGCCGTGATCGACGCCGGTCAGGCCGGCGATGGCCCGCAACAGCGTGCTCTTGCCGCTGCCGCTCGGGCCCAGCAGGACGAAGAATTCGCCGTCGCCGATGTCGACGGAGACATCGTTGACGACGGGGGCGCCCTGGTAGCGCTTGGTGATCTGATCGAGCGTGATCGACATGAAACCCGGGTCCGAGGCGCGGCAACCTTTGGGATGCAACCGATAATCGTAGTCCGGCGGCGGTCTGACCGTCAGCTATGATTCGGTTATAAAGTGGTTACAGACGGGAACAAGGTGGCGGCCCGGGGCGGCCACGGGCACGGCGAGCGCCCTCAGATCACGAACAGCACCTCGGGGCAGGCCTTCAGGTCGGTCGCCAGGGCCGTGACCTGCGCGGCGCTCACCGCGCGGATGGTGTAGCAGCGGGACAGGAAATTGCCGTTGCCACTCAGGCGCTCGGTGGTGGCGGACGGGTCCAGGTCCGGCACGTGGGCACTGAAGATCGCGTCGATCCGCGCGCGCAGCGTGTCGCTGGCGCGGCCGATGACCCTGATCGGATAATCGGTCGGAAACTGCAGCAGCGCGAGCACCGGCGCGCCGCCTTCGGGTTCCCGCGGCACGCTCACCAGGGTTGCTCCGCGAGTTCCCGCTTGTAGAGCTGCAGCTGCGCGTGCACGGCACGCCACACCGGGCCGGGCTTGCCCGTGCCGACGGGCGCCCCATCGAGAGTGGTCACCGCGATCACTTCCCGGGTCGCCGCCGACAGGAGCACTTCGGCGGCCGAGCGCAACTGTGCCTCGGTGACGGGCGCCGACCGGAACGGCACCCCGGCGCGCAGTGCCATCTTTTCCACGGCGCCACGGGTCAGGCTCGGCAGCACCTGCGCCGAGAGCGCGGGCGTCACCAGCTCACCGTCCAGCACCACGTGAACCGCCGAGGCGGACCCTTCGGTCAGCTCGCCGGCACGCAGCAGGATGGCTTCCGCGGCGCCCGCCTGCGCGGCCTGGTCGCGCAGCAGCAGGTTGGCGAGCAGCGCGGTTGACTTGATGTCGCAGCGACCCCAGCGGTTGTCCGCCGCGGTCACGCAGCTGATGCCGTGTTCCAGGGTCGCCGCATCGGGCAGGATGAGGGGCGAACAGAACGCAAACACGGTGCGCGCGATCTTCGGCAGGGGCACATGGTTGCGGCCGTATTCGGCGCCGCGCGTGACCTGCCAGTACACGTAACAGTCCGGTGCCGTGTTGTGCGGGGCGTTGCGTTCGATCAGCGTGGCGATGATCCCGTGCCACTGCTCGCGGCCATACGGGTCGTCCATGCCGAGCTCCCGCAGGCTCCGCGCCAGGCGCTCGCAATGCGCCGCAAAGCGGAACGGCCGCCGGCCGTACACCGGCATGACCTCGTAGACGGCATCCGCGAACAGGAAGGCGCGGTCGAGCGGCGATACCCGCGCCTCGGCCAGTGGCAGGTACTCGCCGTTCAGGTAGCACAGGGGGAGCGGTGCCGCCACGCGTGCGCTCCTATTTGAACCACAGCGACACGTGGTCGGTCATGCGCGTCCACAGCCCGCCCGCCGGCACCGCCTGCAGCGCGACGATCGGAACCGTGGCCACGACGACGCCGTCCGGCGTCACCACCGTCAGCTCGCCGACCCTCGCGCCCGCGGCCATCGGCGCGAGCAGGCGCTTGTCGACGGCGGTCGTGGTCCGCAGCGCACCGGCCTGGTCGCGGCCGACGGTGACGTACAGGTCCTGGGCCAGCCCCGCCGGCACCGTGCCCGTGGCGGACAGGAACACCCTCGGGGCGGCCAGGACCTCGGCGCGGCTCTTCACCTTCACGGTCTGGTAGAAGGCGTAGCCGTAGCCGAGCAGAGTCGCGCTCGCCTGTTCACGGTCCTTCACCGAAGCCGACCCCAGTACCACCGAGATCAGGCGCGTGCCATTGCGCACCGCCGAGGTGACCAGGCAGAAGCCGGCGCTGTCGGTGTGGCCGGTCTTCAGGCCATCGACGCTCGGATCGGCGCCGAGCAGGCCGTTGCGGTTCTCCTGCTTGATGTTGTTCCAGGAAAACTCGTGCAGGCTGAACAGCGGGTAGAATTGCGGAAAATCACGGATGAGATGGCCTGCGAGCAGCGCCAGATCGCGCGCCGTGGTGTAGTGATCCGGGTCCGGCAGGCCGTCGGAGTTGGCATAGTGGGTGTGCGCCATCCCCAGTCGCCGGGCGTACTCGTTCATCACCTGCACGAAGGCGGTCTCGGTGCCGGCGATCCGCTCGGCCAGCGCGATGGTCGCATCGTTCCCCGACTGCACGATCATGCCCTTGATGAGGATGTCCGCCGGGATCTGCGTCCCGACCTGGACGAAGGTGCGCGAGCCCTCCGAGCGCCAGGCGTGTTCACTGATCGTGACCGGATCGGTGAGCTTCAGCCTTCCGTCCTGCAGTGCCGTGAACACGATGTACGCCGTCATCAGCTTCGTGAGGCTGGCCGGTTCCATGCGGTCGTCGGCGTGATCGGACCCCAGCACGCGACCGGTCTGGAAATCCTCGAGCAGGTAGGCACGGGCGGGCACCGCCGGCGGCGCCGGAATCGGCGTGGCCGCGGTGGCGGCCACCGTGGCGAGGCTGGACAGGGCGAACCATGCAGTGGCGAGCAGGCTACGAAGCATCCGCGGTGATCCTGGAAAAGACTGGGGTGAGGAACCCAAAGTTTATCAGTCGGGAGCGAGCTGCGCGTCGGGAACTCCGAGCGTCGCGAGCTTCGCGACCACGGCGTCGAAGTCGGTGACCGAGCCTATCGGGCCGACCCGTACGCGGTAGAGGTGATGTCCGGGCAGCGGGGCGAGCACGTAGGCGTCGGCGAGCCCGGCCTGTTGCAGGCGCAGCAGCAGGCCCTCGGCGTTGGCGGGAACGGCGAAGGCGCCGGCCTGCACATACAGGGTGGGCGGTGGGGTCTGGTCGGCGCGCGTCAGCATCTGGGAGCGCGGTTCACCCGGGGTGACCACGCGCACCTCGACCATGGCGGTTCCCGTGCGCAGCATGTCGAGCTTGGCTGCGGCCGTATACGACAGGTCGATGAGCCGGGTGGCCACGAACGGGCCGCGATCATTGATGCGCACCACCACCGAACGTCCGTTGACCAGATTCGTGACGCGCGCATAGCAGGGGATCGGCAGGGTCTTGTGGGCGGCGGTCATCGCGTACATGTCGTACGGTTCGCCCGTCGAGGTGCTGACACCGTGGAAGCCCGGCCCGTACCAGGACGCCACGCCGCGTTCCACGTAGCCATCGGCCGTCGGCAGGATCGTGTAGCGGTGTCCGAGCACGTCGTAGAACGGCGGATTGCCGTTGCGGCTGCGCGGCTCGAATCGCGGCACGGCATCCGGAATGGCCGCGAGATCCGCCGGCGGCGGTGCCGCCGGGGTCGGCGCGGGTTGCGGGTGCGCGCCGGCCGGGATGCGTCCGCCCACCAGGGTGCAGCCGGCCATCGCCAGCAGGCAGCCCGCGGCGAGCCACATCAGCAGGCAACGCGCGATCGCGTGCCTCATGGACTCGACTCCGGCAGTGCAGCGCGCACGCCCGCGGCCAGGGCGTGCGCCAGGTCATCCACGGCCATGGCATACAGGGCGCTGCGGTTGTAGCGGCTGAGCGCGTAGAAGTTGCCGAAGCCCACGCGAAACGCCGGCCCCGTGGCCTCGTCCGCCGCGATCAGCACGGCGGGCGTCGTGCCCGGCAGGTCGCTCGCGGTGGTGATGCCCAGGGCCTTCAGGCTGTCGAGGGTCGCGGTCAGCTCGAGCGATCGCGGCGCGACGGGCAGCGCCGCGCCGGGGGCGAGCTGCGCCTGCGCCAGCACCGGCGCATCGGTCTGCCAGCCGTCGTGCCGGAGCAGATTCGCGACGCTTGCGAAGATGTCGCGCCAGTCGCTCCACAGATCGACACGATGATCGGCGTCCTCGTCCACGGCGTAGCGCCGGTAGCTCGACGGCATGAACTGCGGCGCGCCCATCGCACCGCTGTAGGAGCCCTTGACCGTGAACGGATCCAGATGTGCTTCGCGGACGAGCAGCAGGAACTGCAGCAGCTCATCGCGGAAATACTCGCCGCGCGGCGGATAGTCGAAGGCGAGGGTTGCCAGGGAGTCGAGCACCCGGCCCTTGCCGGTGATGCGCCCGTAGGAGGTTTCGCAGCCGAGGATGGCGAGGATGTACTGCGGTGGGACGCCCCGGCTGCGCGCCACCTCCTCCAGGTCCCG
>DATJPN010000200.1:0-3983 GCA_035506335.1 Steroidobacteraceae bacterium
GGGCTCAAGCGCCACCTCGCGACCCGCAGCTTCGGCGCGGTGCTCATCGATCGCGTGATGGAAAGGCCCGGGGCCGATCCGCTGCGACCGCTGCGGGAACTGCTCGACGCGGGTGACTCGCTGATCATCTACCCGGAAGGCACGCGTGGCATCGGTCCGGTGCCGGCGCGCTTTCGCGACGGGCTGTACCGGCTCGCGGTTGCGTACCCGGCGGTGGAACTGGTGCCGGTGTACCTCGACAACCTGCACCGGGTGCTGCCGCGGGGAGCGGTCCTGCCGGTGCCCATGCTGTGCACCGTGAGCTTCGGCTCACCGCTTGCGCTCGCGGCCGGCGAAACCTGCGAGGATTTCCTCGCTCGTGCCCGCAGGGCCATGATGGCCCTCGGCGGCGTCGACGACGAAAACGCGGTCGATGCCTGATACCCTGCGGCGCTACAGATACGGCGACAGCAGCCAGAACAGGCTGTTGCGCACCCGCGCCGGCAGCGTGAGGGCGCCGAGCATCGGCGCCGTGAGCGGTTTCGAGCGGTCGCGCGCCTCGATGACGTAGGCGCCCAGGCGCCGGCAGGTCGCCGCATCGTGGATCTCCAGCGCGATCTCGAAATTCAGGCGCAGGCTGCGCGAGTCCAGATTGGCCGATCCGACCTGCGCGTAACACCCGTCCATCACCAGCAGCTTGGTGTGCGCGAACGGCGGCGGCTGCAGCAGCACCTGCACGCCGCGCTCGACCAGGGGTTGCAGCCAGCGCGTGCTCGCCCAGTCCACGTAGCGCAGGTTGCTGCGTTCCGGCAGCACCAGGGTCACGTCCACGCCGCGCAGTGCGGCCGATTGCAGCGCCGAAACGAGCTCCGGCGGCGGGATGAAGTACGGCGTCATCATCAGCAGCTGTTCGCGCGCCAGCGACACGGCGGCGAGCATCACGCTCACGAGCTTGTCGTTGTCCTCATCCGGACCCTCGGTGATCACGCGGCACGTGCACTCGCCGCTGGCCGGCGGCGCTTCGGGAACGGACAGGGTTTCGCGCGCGCTGAACAGCCAGTCGATCCGGAAGGCCTCGCCGAGCTGCTGCAGGACCGGGCCCCGCACCTTGAAATGCAGGTCCGCCATGCGGCGCACGCCGGCCCTGCCCACTTCGCGTCCACCGATGTTCATGCCGCCGAGGAACCCCACCTTCCCGTCCACCAGCAGGAGCTTGCGATGATTGCGCATGTTCAGCGACAGCCGCGGCGGCACCAGGCGCGGCGGCAGGAAGCGCCGGGCCCTGACGCCGGCGCGCCGCAGCTCGGACACCGCCCGCGGCCAGCTGTACCATTCGCCGACGCCGTCGACGAGCACCCGCACCTGCACACCGCGCGCAGCGGCCGCGGCCAGGGCGTCGATGAACTTCCGTCCGACCGCGTCGGTCTCGAAGATGTAGGTGGCCAGCCACACCGAGCGGCCGGCGCCGGCGATGGCCTCGAGCATGGCGGGAAAGGCGTTCTCGCCATTCTCGAGGGCCTCGAGCGCATTGCCCGCGACCCGCGGCCATTGCGTGACCGCATCACCGACCCGCATCAGGTGATTGGCGGACGCGTCCTGCGTGATTCGTGGCGGTGACCGTGCGGCGCCGGCCGGGCCGCGCAGCTGCCGGGCACGGGCGCGCACCCGGTTGATGCCGAACAATCCATACAGGATCGCCCCACCGAGGGGCACGAGCCAGCACACCGCGATCCAGCCGAAGGCGCTCTTGGGATCGGGCTTCGTGAGCAGGGCGTGAAGCGATGCGAAGGTGGCGCAGGCCAGCGACAGCACCAGGACGAACCAGGTGTTGAAGACCTCGTACGCCGTGTGCAGGTCGAGCATCATCGCCGCAACTTCGTAGGTGTCACCGCCCTCTTCGTCTGTGCAGCTTCAACCGCAACACCGCGGCGTCCTCCCGGCCGCCCACTGCCTGGTAATAGCCCCGGCGCGTACCGATCTTCTCGAACCCCAGTGACTGGTACAGGACGATGGCGACGGCGTTGGAGGGTCGCACCTCCAGGAATGCCTCGAGCATGCCGGCGTCCTCGGCCTGTTCCAGCAGGTAGCGGATGAGCGCGCGCCCGATGCCGGCGCGGCGCACGTCTTCGCGCACGCACAGATTGAGGATGTGCGCCTCGCCGGCCCCCATGCTCATGACGGCATAGCCCACGATCTGCCGGTCCCGGACCGCGACCCGGCACAGGTAAGCGACCCGCAGGCAATCGTGGAAGATGCCCTCGGTCCAGGGAAACTGGTACGAGGCCCGCTCGATGCGGATCACCTCGGCGACATCGGACTCGCCCATCGGGCGCACCGTGAGCTCATCGGGGCGTGCGAACTGTTCCGGAGCGCTGGCCATCGTCGTCTATGGGCTCCTCAACCAAGCCTGGCGAACACGGCGCGGGCGAACTTCAGGTCCTCCCACGCGCTGCGCTTGTCCTCGGGTTTGCGCAACAGGTAGGCCGGATGATACGTGACGATCAGCGGGGTCTTAAGCCCCCCGAACTCGTGGACCCGGCCGCGCATGCGGGCGAGGCTGCTGTCGGATCCGAGCAGGGACTGCATGGCAATGCGGCCGACCGCGAGGATCAGCCGGGGCCCGATCAGCTGGATCTGGCGCTCCAGGTAGGGCAGGCAGGCGGCCACTTCCGCGGGCTGCGGGTTGCGATTGCCCGGCGGCCGGCTCTTGAGGATGTTGGCGATGTAGACGTTGCGGCCGCGCGCGAGCCCGATGGACCGCAGCATGGCGTCGAGGAGCTGGCCGGCGCGGCCCACGAAGGGCTCGCCCTGCCGGTCCTCTTCGGCGCCCGGTGCTTCACCCACGATGAGCCACTGGGCCTGACGGTCGCCAACCCCGAGCACGGGTCTGGTGCGGGTCCGGTGCAGTTCACAGCGGGTGCAGCGGCTCACCTCCTCGGTCAATTCCCGCCAGGCCTGCGCGACGTCCGCCGGCGGCGCCGCGGCGGGTGCTGCGGGTTCTGCGGGTGCGGCAGGTACGGCCCGCGGCAGCCACGCCTCGATGCCCAGCGCCGCCAGGTAGTGGCTGCGCAGCGCGTCCGAGGGCTCAGCCAAGTTGCGCCGGTCCACGGAACAGGCGCCGGATGCGCCGCCCGACCCACAGCAGGGGCGCCGATGCCGCGTAGACCGCGAAGATCGACAGCAGCATGGTCGGCGGGTCGATCGCCACGAGCACGAAGAACAGCGGCACCAGCAGCATGTAGGCCCAGCGGATGCGCCGGTCGAGGTCGAACTGCTTGAAACTCGGATAGCCGAAGCTGCTCACCATCAAGGCGCCGGCCACCGCGGTGATGCCGAATGCCGCCACCAGGCCCGGCAGCCCCGGTTCGCGCCATTCGCTGGAAAACCAGATGAACGCCGCGACGATGGCGGCCGCCGAGGGGCTCGGCAGTCCCTCGAAATAGCGCTTGTCCGCGGTCGCCGCGCGGGCATTGAAACGCGCCAGGCGCAGGGCTGCCGCCACGCAGTAGAAGAACGCCGCCAGCCAGCCGATGCGGCCCCACGCCCGGCCATATTCGGCGATGCGCACGACGCCCCATTGGTAGGAGATGATGGCCGGCGCCAGGCCGAAGGACACCATGTCCGAGAGAGAGTCGTATTCCTTGCCGAAGGCGCTCTCGGTGCGGGTCGCACGGGCCGCGCGGCCGTCGAGGGTGTCGAAGATCGCCGCGACGAACACGGCGATGCCCGCGGCGGCGAAGTGCTCGTCGATGGCCGCGACGATGCCATAGAAACCGGAGAACAGGGCGCCGGTGGTCAGCAGGTTGGGCAACAGGTAGATGCTGCGGCTGCGGGGGCGGTCTACGGGCGCTGGCAACTGTGCGCTGGGCTCGGTCATGGTCGCGGGATGATACTGTAAGATCGCCTCTGCAATGTCAGCCCTGATGCGACGCCCGTGTGGATCACCCGCCGGCAGGCCCTGGCGCCGGTCGCCGGGTCTGGTTCCGGGACTGCTGCTCGTCCTG
>DATJPN010000201.1:0-2257 GCA_035506335.1 Steroidobacteraceae bacterium
GCCGGCTTCATGTCGGGCATCCCGAGCTGGGCCAGCACGACGCCGTCGTGGAACGCGACCATCGAGTGTACGATGCTCTGCGGGTGCACGACCACCCGGATGCGCTCCTGCGGCAGGCCGAAGAGCCACGTGGCCTCGATCACCTCGAGCCCCTTGTTCATCAACGTTGCGGAGTCGATGGTGATCTTGGCGCCCATGGACCAGTTCGGGTGCCGCAGCGCGTCCGCCGGCGTTATCCGCGCAAAGTCTGCGGCCGGACGGTCGCGGAACGGGCCGCCCGAAGCCGTGAGCAGGATATGATCCACGTTCTCCCGGCGCCCGCCTTCCAGGCACTGGAAAACAGCGCTGTGCTCGCTGTCGACGGGCAGGATCCGCACGCCGCGCTCGGCCGCGCGGCCGGTCACCAGCGCGCCCGCCATGACCAGTGTTTCCTTGTTGGCAAGCGCGATCGTCTTCCCGGCATCGATCGCCGCCAGCGTCGGCCGCAGCCCGGCGGCCCCGACCATGGCCGAGAGGGTCACGTCCGCACCGTCCCATGCGGCCACTGCGGCGTAGCCGCCGTCGCCGTGGAGGATCTGCGTGCGGCAGGATCGCGGCAGCAGCGACTTCAGCTTTGCGGCTGCAGCGGCATCGTATACCGCGGCGGCTTCCGGCTTATAGGCGATGATCTGCTCGGCCAGCCGCTGCACGTTGCGCTTGGCCGCGAGCGCCGCCACGACCAGATCCCGCGGGAACCGCCCGACGACCTGCAGGGCGTTGCAACCGATCGATCCGGTGGACCCGAGGATGGAAACGCGGCGCGGCGGCATCGATTCTCAAGACCTCTCAGCCCAGCATCGTCCGAACGACGTAGGCCACGGGCAGCGCGAACAGCAGCGCATCGATCCGGTCCAGGACCCCGCCGTGTCCGGGCAGCAGGCGGCTCGAATCCTTGATTCCGGCCGCGCGCTTGAGTGCCGACTCGAACAGGTCGCCCGCCTGGCCGGCCAGCCCGACGCCGAGGGCAAAGACGATCGCGGTGGACCAATCGACATCGGGAAAAAAGAGCGCCTTGCCGGCCGCCCCTGCGATCAGGTTGGCAGCCAGCCCGCCCAGCGCGCCTTCCACCGTCTTTCCGGGGCTGATCGCCGGACAGAGTTTGTGCCGACCCCAGAGCGTCCCGGCGTACAGCGCAACGGTGTCGCCCGCGAACACGACTGCGCACAGCAGGAATATCCAGGCCGCACCGCCGGCGGTCGCGCGCAGCATCACCACGAGGGACAGCAGCAGGGGGATGTACGCGACTCCCAGCAACTGGCGGGCCGTCCGCTCGAGCACGGAACGGTCCTGCGCGAATTCGCGCAGCGCCAGCGCGCCGCAGATCACCACATCCGCCGCCAGCAGCAGCGGCATCAGATCCGAACGCCCGGCCTGTGCGAGCAGGACCAGGCCGAGCGCGCAGGCGAACCCCGCGCCCTGGATCGGATCGGCCGCCGCGCTGCGAGCCGGTGCGCCCATGCGGAAGTACTCCCACAGGCAGGCCACGGCCGCCGCTGCGGCCAGGCCGGCCAGCGCCCATCCGCCCGCCAGTACACAGGCGATGAGGACGGGCAGGGCCGTCAGGCCGGTGACCCAGCGCTTGAGGTGTGCCTGGCCTTTGGCTTCCGCCGTCATGCGTCTCCCTCGCCGGACGGCTCAGTCGGTGCGGCCGAAGCGGCGTTCACGCGTACGGAACTCTTCCAGGATATGCAGGAACTGCTCGCGGTTGAAATCCGGCCAGAGCGTCGGTGTGACGAAGATCTCCGCGTAGGCGACCTGCCAGAGCAGAAAGTTGCTGACGCGCATGTCGCCGCCGGTGCGGATGAGCAGGTCCGCATCGGGCATGCCGGCAGTGTCCAGGTGGGCAGCCACGACGGCCTCGGTGATGTCGTCCGCCTGGATGCGGCCGGCGACCGCCGCCGCGGCCAGCGCCCGGGCGGCCCGGGTGATCTCGTCGCGCCCGCCGTAGCTCAGCGCGAGATTCAGGTGCAGGCTGGAGTGGGTCCGTGTCTGTGCGATGGACTCGTCCAGTGTCCGACGGATATCCTCGGGCAGCCGGTCAAGATCCCCGATGGCGTTCAGCCGGACGTCGTTGGCAACCATCTCCGGCAGCTCGGCTTTCAGGAAGCGTCGCAGCAGCCGCATGAGGGCCTCGACCTCCGCCCTGGGGCGCTGCCAGTTTTCCGTGGAGAAGGCGTACAGGGTCAGGTAGGGAATGCGCAACTCGCGGCAAGTGCGA
>DATJPN010000202.1:0-18739 GCA_035506335.1 Steroidobacteraceae bacterium
AGCGCGCAAACCATTCCGCCAGAACGCCTGCTGTGTCGTGTCCACTCATGTGCCTTCCCGTCTCGGCTTCGCCAAGAGTATGCGTGGGCCGCCGTGAACCTCTCGCCCGAGCGCGCGCGAAATATCGTCTGCCAGCGCAGACGTATTTACTTCGCGAATGATGCATCGATAGCATCGCCGCGATCGGGCATGTGGTGCCGGAAGTCTTGAGGGGGTTCTCATGCAGTCGTCGAAATTGCGGGGCGTCGTCATCGCCCTCGCCGTGGCGGCCAGCGCCTTCGCGATCCCGGTGATGGCCGCCAAGGCCGATTACAACCGCGAGGTCGTCGCCAACCCGACCTGCGACAAACGCTGTCTGATGCTGAAGCTGAACACGGTGCTGGAGGCCATCGGGGAGAATTCACCGGCCGGCCTGCCGATCGCGCCGAACGCCAGGATCACTTCGGACGGCACGCCCGGGAAGATCGAATCCTCGCCCGTGTGGGGCCCCGCGCGTCGCATCCCCTACCGGCTGGTCTTCACCGATCCGAAGACCGAATCCGCGGTGTTCTACGGCGTGGTGACGAATTCATACCAGCGGCCGGCGGGAGCGGCAGGGCAGCAACCGGTTCCGGCCGGTGCCGGCGACTCCTGGTGGTACTACGTGCTGCGGATCAAGGTCGCGAACGGCCTGATCACCGAGCTCGAGCAGCTCGACCTCGAGCCGAAGGCAGGCTTCGGCTCGGACAGCATCCGCAACCTCCACCAGGCCGACCGGATCTGGGACTCGGTGCTGCCGGAGTCGGAGCGATCCACGCGCGAGGAGCTGTTCGCCGTCGCCGACAAGTACTGGGACTCGGTCTCCAAGAAGATCGACACGAGACAGGTGCCGTGGGGGCCGGCGTGCCAGCGCCTGGAGTCGGGGACCGTGACCAGCGATTCGGCCAGCTTCCCGTGGAGCTGCGGCAACGGCATGAAGCAGCCCTCCGTGTACTGGATCGTCGAGAATCGCCGGTATTACATCGCCGACGTCGATCGCGGCGTCGTGCTCGGCTTCGCGGTCTTCAGGACTCCGAAGGAGTATCCGCAGAACCCGTTTGGCCTTGCGATCGAATTCTTCAAGGTCCAGAACGGACTCATCCAGGCCATCGATGCATTCTCGCGAACGGCGTTGCACGAGCAACACTCGGGGTGGGGCGAGGGCCCCGGATCCTGACCGCAGCGTGATCTGATGACGCCTGCGGGATGCAGTTCGCAATACCTAAAGTGTCCATGCAGATTTCCGAAAGACGGGCCATACGGCAAATGTTAGAAAAATACGTCGGCGAATATTACAAGGAGAGGTCGCTATGAAGGGGGTCGTGTCCAAATTGGGTTATCTGGTGGCGCTGCTGCCCGCCGTCGCCGCTGCGCAACAGGCACAGCCGGATGCGGACTCGGGAGTGCAGCTCAAGGAGGTCGTCATCACGGCCCTGAAGAACACCGAGGACCTTCAGAAGGCGCCAGTCGCGGTAACCACGGTCAGCGCGGAGGACATCGCGCGCTCGGGCATCAAGGACCCGACCGATCTGCAATGGTCGCTACCGGCCATTGAATTCCAGGTGGCCCAGTCCGTGCCGGATGTGTTCATCCGCGGTGTCGGCACCTATAACCTGCAGGCCGGCGTCGACTCGGCGGTCGCCTACAGCATCGACGGCATCTACCTGGCTCACCCGGCAGCCTACCCTCCGGTGCTCGTGGACATCGCGCAGGTCGAAGAAGTCCGCGGACCCATGGGCACCCTGTACGGCCGGAATTCCAACGGCGGCGCCATCATCTTCAACTCCAACAAGCCCGCAATCGGACGGTGGGATGCGGAGGCCGGTATCGATACCGGCAACTACTCGCACCTGGGCAGCAACTTCATGCTCAATGTGCCGATCTCGGATACCGTGGCCACCCGGTTTGCGGTCGGCACCGACAAGCACGGCCCGTATTTCCGGGACGGGGACATCAACGCCAACAACATGACCGCCCGCTGGCGGACGCTGTTCAAGCCGCTCGACAATCTCGAGCTCATTGCGACGCTCGACAGATCCCGCATCAGCAATAATGATCCCTGGGTGCCGGAAATCTGTCCGCCCACCGCTACCCCGACCAACGATCCGGCGTGTTTCCCCCCCAGCGGCCCCGTCAAATTTCAGCCCTGGACCGGTATCGGAGCCCACAATCCTCTGGACTTCGACCATATCAACACCTGGGGAGCCTATCTCGAGGCAAACCTGAAATTGAGCTGGGCCACGATTACGTCGTTGACCGGCTATCGTGACAGCGACTGGAAGAGCCACCTCACCTATACCAATGCCGGAGGTTCGTATAACCCGGACGGCAGCCTGACCCCGGGCAGCCACAACGGTGGATTCACCCAGGGAGAGGAATCCAGAAATACCACGCAGGAGCTGAGAATCGCCTCACCGGATGGCTCGACCTCCCCGCTGACCTGGCTGCTGGGCTTCTACTACTCGCACGAGACTACCCCATACGCCGAAACCTTCCTCGCTGACAATGCCGTCGTCTTCACGAGCGCACCGTTGTTGAGGGATGATTCCAAGGCGCTTTTCGGACAGATCACCTACTCCATCATTCAAGGTCTGAGGCTCACCGGTGGGCTGCGCTATACGGACCAAAGCAAGTCCGCCGTAGGCATCCAGGACGGTATGCCCATCGATGCGACGAACAGCCTGAAGAAGGTCACCTGGAAGGCCGGGGTCGACTACGACCTCGCACCGAGTTCCCTGCTGTATGCCTCGGTGAGCACGGGTTTCAAGTCAGGTGGCGTGAGCGAGGTGCCGGCGAGCATCCCGGGAGCCAACGAATTTTATGGGCCTGAAACCATCCTTGCCTATCAGCTCGGCAACAAGAACCGGTTCTTCGACGACCGGGTGCAGGCGAACTGGGAGGTGTTCTATTACGACTACCGCGGGTTCCAGACGCTGCAGGGCCTTTTCGACGAATCACTCTATCTGGAAACGCTGAATTCGCAGCAGGCCACGATGTACGGCGGTGAGCTGGAAATGGCTTTTGCGCTGTCCGCCCATGATCGACTGACACTGACACCGACCTTATTGCACGCCGTATTCAACAAGTTCGAATTCCTCAGTGGTGGCATCAACAACGATGGTCACCACATCCAGGGCTCTCCCCCCTACAGCTTCGGTGGCTCGTACCAGCACGAATTCCTGCTGCCGGCGTCGAACAAACTGATCGCGAAGATCAGCACCGATGTGGTGGGTGGTCACTACACGAACAACTCCAACATTGCCGAGTCCTATCAGAGTACGTACACCCGTACCACCGCGGACCTGACGTATGAGGACGGCGGCGGTCACTGGTCCGCGTCCGCCTATGTCAGGAACCTGGAGAATAACCCCGTCATCGCTTACGACCTTGGTGGTTTGTTTGGCTACACCGATACCGTCAACGTGCTGCCGCCACGCACCTACGGAATTTCCGTTCGGTGGCACCTGTGAGGCAGGCTGACGCGCCGTCGCTTGCCGGGTCTATGATGCACTGACCACCCCCGGAAAGGCCCCTCGCTGTCCAGCACCCCCACTGGACAGCGAGGGGGATGCGAGAGGACTTCAAGGATGTTCAAGGCACTCGTCGGATCAGTGGCCGTCGTGATGCCCGGCGCGGCGCCTGCGAGCGGCGGCAATGACGGAATGAGTTCAGTGAAACCAACAAGACATCGGGCGTTCTACGCCTTCATAGTCGCAGCCCTCCTGTCCTTCTCGCTGCCTGCTGCCGCGCAGACGGTCCTGATTACGGGCGCGAATACCGGCATAGGACTCGCATTCGCGAAGGAGTACGCGACCAGGTCCTGGACGGTCATCGCGACCCATCACCAGCCGGTCACCCCGCCCGAGCTCGCCACGCTCGCGGCCAGATACCCGAAGGTACGGGTCGAGAAAATGGACGTCTCCAGCAAGGAGGAGATCGATGCCGTAGCCGCGAAACTGAAGGGCGTCCCGATCGACGTGGTGATCAACAACGCCGGTGTCTATGCCAAGAGCGGGGCACCCGCCAGCCAGGACTTCGGTCAATTCGACTATGCGCTCTTCGACACCATCATGGCCGTGAACGTTCGTGGTCCACTGATGGTGATGGAGGCGTTCATCGGCAACGTGAAGGCCAGCCATCAGAAGAAGTTCGTGGCAATCAGCTCCACCGTCGGCTCACTGACCGCGCCCTATCCGGGCGGCGGTGCCATCTTCTATCGCGCCAGCAAGGCCGCGCTGAACAAGGAAATGCAGGTGCTCGCGGATGTCCTGAAGCCCGATGGCGTCAGCGTCGTGATGATCCACCCGGGGCTCGTGAGGACCGAACGTCTGAAGTCACTGGCACCGGGCCTGGTGGCGAACAAGGACTATGTCGACCCGCCGGAAGCCGTCAGCCAGATGGTACCGACCATCGAGAAGCTCACGATCGCCGATACCGGTCACTTCCTGCGATACGACGGGGTGCCGCTGCCCTGGTAGTCCGGTCGACTCAGGGCACTGCGACGCACGGTGTGGACTCGGCACGGTACTCCCGGGGGGTCACCCCGTAGAAGCGCCGAAACTCGGTGCTGAAGTAGCTGCTGCTGGCGAATCCACACGAATAGCCGACCTCGCTGATCGACCGTGTACTCCAGGTGTCGCTGCGCAGGCGCTCGGCCGCCTTGCGCAGCCGGAACTGCCGCAGCTGTTCGCCCGGGGAGGGGCCGCCTTCGCAGATCCGCTGCAGGTACCGCGCAGAGACCTTCAGCTCACCCGCGATGGTCGCGACGTTCAGGCCGAAATCCGCGAAGTGCTGTTTGATGCACTCGGCGACCTGTTCCCGCCTGATGGTCACGACCGGCCTGGGTCGCGAGGGGGCCGTGTCGCTGCCGACCTTCAGCAACAGGGCGAGCAGGGCCTGCACGAGGCTGGGCCCGACGGCATCGAAGCGGTCCAGCTCGATGCTGGCGCGCAGGGTGGCAACGAGCGCCTGAGCGGTGCCCCGTGAGTTCGCGTCCAGCCGGATGCTGCGGCCACAGATTTCATCGGCCCAGGCCATGCGCGCCAGCACCGAAGCACGCGGCACGAACAGCGACAGATGCCGCGTACCGGCCGTGCTGACGGTCCGCAGCGGCGCTTCCGAGCTGATGATGGCGATGTCATAGGGCTCGATCTGCTGGATGACGCCGGTTTCCCGCTCCAGCCAGGTGGCCTGATCGGCCATATAGATGCAGTAGTAGGGCAGATGATCGCCACCGTCGTCGCCCACGTTCAGCAGTTCGAGCCGCGTCCGCAGCACGCTCTCGGCGACCACCAGATCCTGATCGATGCATGAGTTGACACCGACAATTTCGGGTGGAAGCGCAGGTCCGCACGGAATCACCCTCGGCCAAAGGCGGCCCAGAGGCGGGCCGCGCCGATTCGGCAGGGAGTTCGCAATGTCCAAAGTGTTCATGCGCATAACTGAAAGACGGTCGAATAACAGTTGTCAATACAATAGCTGCCACGGGATTCGAATATAACGTGCTGGTAGTCGGGGGTCACTAAGGAGAGGATCGAATCCGGTGGCCGGCACACGCGGTGTCTTCCTGAGGTTGACGCGTCGCAACAAGGCGGGCCGGCCGCCGCAATCAGCCCGCCGCGAACGTTTCGGTGGTCGTCATCATGAACCATTCAAGAGGCAACGCATGCGAACAATGCTCGCAACGCAGAGTGTCTGCATAACGCTCGTTTTCATATCGATCGGTCTCGGAGGCTGTCGCGGCCCGGATGCGAACCCGACCTCGCACGCGGCGGATGACAAGGCGCTGCGCGACCTCGTCGACCGCACCGTCGCCGCGGCCGGACGGCGCGATGTCGCCACGTACGGCAGGTACTACGCGCCGAAGTGGATGACGGCGCTGCCCGGGGTTCCGGTCTCCGAGGTAACCGGACCGCTGAAGATGGAGTTCGCGACCGGGTACGCCATCAAGATGGTGACGGTCAAAACCGAGTTCTCCGATGCCGGCGACCTCGGGTACGCAGTGGGAACCTACGAGCAGACCGCGCCGGACAAGACCGGCGTGCTCAGGAACACCACGGGCAAGTGGATGAGCGTGTTCAGGAAGCAGCCGGACGGTTCATGGGGCGCGGTAGCCGACACCTTCAATGTCGATCCGCCGCCTTGAGAGCCGGCGGATCCGGTTCCTCTGCCGGCTCAGTGGGCGGGGACCAGCTTGAGCAGCGATCCGTCTCCCGTCAGGACGTAGATCAGTCCATCGGGGCCCTGGCGGACATCCCGGATGCGCTGATTGCGCTCGGTCAGGAGGCGTTCTTCCCCGACCACGTGGTCACCGTCGAGCACCAGTCGCATGAGCGCATGACCGGCGAGCGCGCCGACGAACAGGTTGCCCTTCCATTCCGGGAACCGGTCCCCCTCGTAGAACATCATCCCCGATGGCGCGACATCCGGAAACCAGAAATAGACGGGCTGTTCCATGCCCTGCTGGGCGGTCCGACCCGACCCGACCGGCTTGCCCGTCGTGTACTGCACCCCGTAGGAGATGACGGGCCACCCATAGTCGCGCCCGGAACGGATGATGTTGACCTCATCGCCGCCCGCCGGGCCATGCTCGACCTCCCACAGCTCTCCCGTCGCGGGATTGATCGCGGCCCCTTCGGGGTCACGGATCCCGAACGCGAAGACATCCGGCGGCACCAGCGGATCGGCCAGGAAGGGATTGTCCTTCGGGATCGTTCCGTCGGTATTGATCCGGCTGACCCTTCCGGTGAAGTTCTTGCGGATGGTCAGGTCGCTCTCGTAGCCGGTCCGGCCGCCGCTCAAATCACCGTTGTAGAAACGGAAGCGGTCGGCGCCCGTCGCAAACAGCGACCCATCCGGCGCAAAGACCAGGCGCCGCTCCACTCCCTGCAGTATCACCGCGACATCCTCGAGCCGCGTCTGGTCCTCGCTGAGCCGCGCCCGAGCCACCTGCTCCATGCCGAGCCGCATTCTGCGTCGCTCGGCGACGGAAACATTGAAAACCTGATCGTAGAAGGAGCTCAGCGGCCAGGAAGCCGCCTGCTCGCCGGAGGGGGGTGCGAAGTAGGAGAAGTAGATGACGCGGTTGTGCGCGAAGTCCGGATCGAGGACGACGTCGTGCAGACCCTGGGCGGCCACGGTCTTCACCGGCGGAACGCCGGCCACGGCCGAGTGCACCCCGTTCGGGCTGACGAGCTGCATGGAGCCTCGGTGCTCCGTGACCAGCATCTTCCCGTCGGGCAGGAATGCCAGCGACCATGGTGATGCGAGATCCGTCGTGACGGCCTCCACCGAAAAGTGGGTTGCGGACTTGCGTGCGGGCGCCTCGGTCTGGCCGCGAAACGCCGGCTTGGGCTTCGCCACCGACTGTGGCGTCTGCTCGTCCGCCGTGAAATTGTCGGGCGGCGCCTTCGAGTCGGACGCCGTCGCAGCGACGAGGATCTGGGAGGCCAACCCCATGAGCGCCGCTGCAAGAGCTGGCGCGTACCGGCGCACGTCAGTCACAATGTTTGCTCCATGTGAACGGGATGGCAGCGGGCGAGATTATCACGACAGTTCGTAGTTTCATCGTACGATGTACCGCCGTTGTCGCCGCGGATGCGTCGGATTTCCGGGCGACAGGGGAGGAGAGGCAATGCTGGCAAGAATGATCGTGTTGGTGCTGCTCGCCGCGCCGGGTGCGGCCATGGCGCACCACTCGTTTGCGATGTTCGACATGCAGAAGGATCTCGAGCTGCGGGGCGTGGCGAGCAGCTTCCTCTGGGAGAGTCCGCACTCCTGGCTCCAGGTCATGGTGACGGATGCGGGCGCAGCCCCCACGGAATGGAGCATCGAGATGGGCGCACCCGGCGCGCTCTACAAGCGCGGACTGCGTGCGACCTCCGTCAAGGCCGGTGACAAACTCACGCTCGTCGTGCATCCCCTTCGCGACGGACGCCCGGGAGGAAGTCTCGTGTCCGTAATACTCGCCGACGGGACCAAGGTGCAGATCGGCGGCGGGGCCGGCACTCCGGCGGGCGCGAAGTGAACGCGTCGGCAAAGGCGGGCTGCGCGGGCGGCATTCTGACGCTGCTGCTGGTGATGACGGCCGCTGTCGCGACGGCGGCCGGGCTGCCGGACTGGTCGGGGACCTGGCGTGTCAGGGGGTCCATGGCGACCATCGACAGCGACACCGGCCGCATGTTCGTGCCCGGCACCCGCGATCATCCGCCATTCAAGCCGCCGTACGAGAAGCAGTACGTGCGCGACCTGGTACGGGCGCAGCGGCAGGGAGATCCCCGGGCGCGCGACGTGCTGACGGACACCAATACATTGCACTGCTTCGCGGGCATGCCACGACTCATCGCCACGCCGTTCGACTATGAGTTCGTGGTGACTCCCGGCGAAGTGTGGATTCTGATAGACAAGGCGGTGCGGCGGATCTTCACCGACGGACGCGACTGGCCGGCCGCGGACGCGCGCTGGCCCCTGATGCTCGGCCGGTCGCGAGGACACTGGGAGGGCGATACGCTCGTGATCGAGACGGTCGACATGCGATCGGACATGTGGGTCGATACCACGCCCGTGATGCTCTCGAACGAGGCCCGTGTCCTGGAGCGCATCCGCATGACGGATCGTGCGACGCTGCGCAACGATGTCACGATCACCGACCCGGTCAAGTTCTCGAAGGACTGGCAGTTCACGCGCTTCTATGTGCGCGACGACATGCCGATGTGGCCGGATGATCCGGAGCTGTGCGGCGGGCCGGATGATCGCAACCCGATCGTGAATGGCCGGGTGACGGTGCAGCTTCCGCACGGCCGCCCCAGGCAATGACCTGGATCAACGAGGAGAACGGAAATGCCAGTGGAAATCGTCAAAGGCCGGGAGGCCACCATCCACTTCGACGCGGGCCGATGCATCCACTCGCGCTCCTGCGTGCTGTCACACCCGGATGTGTTCGTGCCCAATGTCGAAGGCGCCTGGATTCACCCGGACGCGCAACCGGTCGAGGAGCTGATGCACCTGGCGAAGAGCTGCCCCTCGGGAGCCATTCGCGTGATGCGCAACGCGCCGTCTACGGGTGCGGCCGCTGACTCGGACGCGCCGCCCGTCGTCAATACGGTGCGCGTCCGTGAAAACGGTCCCCTCGCGGTGGAGGCGCAGTTGCGGATCCGCGGTGTGGCCCAGGCATCGCCGCGCGCCACGCTGTGCCGCTGCGGGGCGTCGCAGAACAAGCCCTTCTGTGATGGCAGCCACGCGGCCGCCGGTTTCCAGGCGACCGGCGAGCCCGTCGGCGTCGAGTCCGCGGCGTTGAGCCTCCGCAATGGGCCCTTGAACGTGATGCCGCTGCCGAACGGTCCGCTGCGTGTCGTGGGCAGCCTCGAAGTCGTGAGCGGTACCGGCCGCACCTGCAACAGGGTCGGTGAGACCTTCCTGTGCCGCTGCGGTGCGTCGAAGAACAAGCCCTACTGCGACGGGAGCCACAAGGGCGCCGGATTCCAGGCCGGTTGACTGCCGGAGGCGGCAAACGGCGGGCCGTTCATTGCCGGTGCAGCAGCTCTGTCAGGGCATGGGCCGTCGTGGGCTTGCTGTGCAGGAAGCCCTGCCACAGATCGCAGCGCATCGCGCGCACCGCGTTCAACTGCGCCTCGGTTTCCACGCCTTCGACGACGGTGATCAGGTTGAGGGAGGACGCCAGGCGCAGGATCGTTTCCACGAGCAGGACGCTGGAGGTGTCATTCGGGAGGCCATTGACGAATGACCGGTCGATCTTCAGCAGATCGACGGGCAGCCTGGACAGCAGTCCCAGCGCCGAATAGCCGGTGCCGAAGTCATCGAGCGCGACCCGCACGCCCGCCGCGCGCAGTTCGCGCAATTTGCGATCGGTGCCCTCCAGATCCTGGAGCAGCAAGGATTCGGTGATCTCGATGTCCAGGCCGTATCCGTGGCAGGCCCGTAGCCGCTCGCAGCACCGCAGCACCTGCGGGACGAAGGAACGCTGCCGCAACTGCACCGCGGAGACGTTGACGGCGACCCGAAAGGGTGCAACGCCCAGGGCGTGCCAGCGGATGCAGTCCTCGACGGCCGTGTTCAGCACCCACTCGCCTACGGCCAGAATCATGCCGGTGGACTCGAGGATCGGCAGGAAGCGTTGCGGCTGCACGAGACCGGTCGACGGATCGTTCCAGCGCAGCAGTCCCTCGATGGCCTCGATCCGGCCCGTCCTGAGGTTCACCTGCGGCTGGTAGTACAGCTCGAATTCATTGGCGGCCAGGGCTGCACCGAGCTTGTGCTCCAGTTCGAGCTGCTCGGCCATGCGACTGTGCATCTCCAGCCGGTAGTGCAGGTATTGCTCCCCGGATTCCTTGGCCTGCTTGAGCGCCGCTTCGGCGCGCTGCAACAGGCCGCCCGCCTCCGTGCCGTCGCGCGGATAATGTGCGACGCCATAACTGCAGGAGAGCCTCAGGCTCTGGCCGTCTATATCGAAGCTCTCGGAGAACAGACTGCTGTCGAGGACGGTCCGGACACTGTCGTCCCCCGACGGGAGCGGCGGCTCCACCAGTGCGAACGCACCGCTGCCCAGGTGGGCGATATCCGCATCACTGCCGGAGTAGCTCTTGAGGCGCTCGGCCAGCCGCAGCAGGATCAGGTCGCCGAAGTGCCGCCCATAGGTGTCGTTGATGCGGTTCAGGCCGCGGACATCGAAAACGATCACCGAGAATTCATGGTTCGGCCGCGGTTCGCTGCCGATGAAACGCCTCAGGTTCTCGAGGAACAGGGATCTCTTGGCGAGACCCGTCAGCGGATCATAGTAGGCGAGGTATTGCGCGGCCTCGGCATGCTCCCGGGAGCGCAGGGCGAAGGACAGGCTCGCCATCATGTCCTGCAGCAGGATCAGCAGTTCATCGTCCGCCACGAGCTTCGCATCGCGAGTCGTGAGCATCAGCGCCGCGACACGTCGCCCGTCGACGATCAGCGGCAGCGCCGCCGCCGCCTTGTATCCCAGCGCCACCAGCTGTTCGCGCATGTTGACGGCCGGTTCGGCCCGTACGATATCGGCGTTGACGGCTATCTTGCCGGTCCGCAGCGCGCGCCCCGAAAGATTGCGATCGAGGGCCGGATCGTCCGCGATCTCCAGTTGTTGCGGTTCCGGGAAATCGGTGCCCCGGCCGGCGCGGAAGCGCGGGATCGCGAACTTCCCGCTGGCATCCACCACCGACACCACCGCGCGGTCGTAGCCGCCGACCTCGGTCGCCAGGCGGCAGGCTTCCTGCAGCAGCTCATCCTGGTTCTGGATCCGCAGCACCGCGGCATTGATGCCGCTTTGCATGCGCAGGATGCGCGTGAGCCGGTCAATGTGCTCGCTCTGGCGTTTGCGCTCCGTGATATCGCGGCTGACGCCGGTGATGTATTCGACGCCCCCGTGCTCGATGTATCGCAGACCGACTTCGACCGGGAACATCCGGCCAGTCCTGGTCCTGAACAGCCCTTCGGATATCACCGTGCCGGCGTTCTTGATGTACTGATAGCGCTGTGTCCAGGGCTGCTGGGCCGCACGCATCGAGAAATCCGGGACAGACAGCCGTAGCAGTTCGTCGCGCGTGTATTCAAGATTGCGGGCGGCAGACTCGTTGCAATCCAGGATGCGACCGCTGCGGGCATCCGTCACGTAGATCATTTCCTGCGTATGCTGCAGCAGTTGGCGGAACAGCCCCATCTGATCTTCGGCGTGCTTGCGTCGGTCGCGCATGCGCAGGGCTTCGATGCCATAGGCCAGGTCGCCCGCGAGTTCGGTCAGCAGTCCGACCTCAGTGGACTCGAACGAATCGGCCTGGTCCGAATACACATTGAGCGCTCCGATGCAGCCGCCTTCGACCAGCAGCGGCAGCGCGATCGAGGATCCAAAACCGCGCAACGTGGCCTCGCTGCGCCAGGGCTCGAATACGGGGTCGCCGGCGATATCCCGGCAAACCGTGGCCTTGCGGTCACGGATGGCGCGCCCCGTGGGTCCCTGCCCGAATTCGGAATCCCCCCAGGAAATGGGCCGCCGTTCGACATAGTCGACCCCGGTCCCGGCGATCGCCACGGGACGGACGGTCTGCTGGACATCGTTGAGGGCGAATCCCACCCATGCGAGCCGGTAGCCGCCGACGTCGACGAGCAGTGTGCAGATGCCTTCCAGAAGGCGGCGCTCATCCGGCGCCCGGATCAGCATCTGGCTGCATTCGCTCAGCAGGCGCAATTCGCGGTTGAGCTTCTGCAGCGACCGCTCGGCCAGCTTGTGCGACGTGACGTCCACGCCGGTGACGGCGATCTGCACCACCTTCCCGGCCGGATCGCGCAACGGCCTGAACGAGCAATCCAGTATCGTCGTCTGGTCACTGGAAAACCGCGCGGCGAGTTCGCCCTGGGCGCTTTCACCTTGTGCTGCGCGGTCGAGCAGCGCGCTCGCGACCTGCAGGGAGCGCGGATCGAGCACGCGCTGTGCGATCTGCAGGAAGCCCGTGCCGAGGACTTCCGCACGCGCGACGCCGAGGGCGGCCAGGGTCCGCTCGTTGGTCTCCACCAGCGTTCCATCGTGCGCGACGATGCCGACGAACACGAACAGTCCGTCGAGGAACTCGCGCTGCACGATCTCGGCCTGTCCCGGAAGCGCGCAGTCATCACCGGCACGTGTATTCACGCCGTTGCTCCGAGGATCCGATGAGATGGTCAGCGTATCCCTGCCTGGGCATTCGGGCTCGCCATCGGGGTGACGGCCGAGTTCTGTAGTCCCGTCGCGAAATTGCGGGTGTGTTCCTGTTCCTCGATGAGCAGAGCCTTCGTGAGGCAGGTCTCGGTCACCGTCGTGCGCGATCCGGTCTCCGCCTCCCGCTTGCAGTACGGTTCCTGGCCGTTGCGGAACACCTGCTGGTAGTCGCCCCAGAATTTCGCGCCCGTGCCGGCCGCGACGGAATGGGATTCGGGGACACCGGTGTTCGCGGCTGCCGCGCCGTTCGAAGCTGCCGGAGCGGTGGCTGCGCAGGCACCGAGCACCGATGCTCCAATGCGAGCCAGTTCTGTCTCCCGGACGTGACATCTCATCGTCGTCTCCTTAATTGGGGCACGGGATCATCGGCAATGGTACTCCGGCGGCCCTAGCTCTTCAGGCGCCAGCCGCTGCGCAGCATCCACGACACGACGGCGAGGCACACGAGCAGAAATGCCGCGATGAAACCCAGGCTGACCCCGATGCTGACGTCGGAGAGGCCGTAGAAGCTCCACCGGAAGCCGCTGATCAGATACACGACGGGATTGAACAGGGTGATCGTGCGCCAGATCGGCGGGAGGATGTCGATGCTGTAGAAGCTTCCACCGAGGAACGTCAGCGGTGTCACCACCAGCAGCGGTACGACCTGCAGCTTCTCCCAGCTGTCGGCCCAGATTCCGAGGATGAACCCGAACAGACTGAAGCTCACCGAAGTCAACAGCAGGAAGGTGACCATCCCCAGGGGATGCCGGATGTGCAGCGGCACGAAGATGGTGGACGTGACCAGGATCACCAGACCGATCAGCATGGATTTGGTGGCGGCCGCGCCGACATAACCCAGCAGTATTTCCGGCGTCGACACCGGCGCCGAGAGCAGCTCGTAGATCGTTCCGGCCCATTTGGGCATGTAGATGCCGAAGGAGCCGTTGCCCACGCTTTCGGTGAGCACCGACAGCATGATCAGGCCAGGCACGATGAAGGCTCCGTAGGGCACGCCCCCGATCTGGGACATGCGCGAGCCGATGGCCGAGCCGAATACGACGAAGTACAACGACGTCGTGAGGACCGGAGCGCCGATGCTCTGCACGAGGGTGCGGAAGGTGCGCGCCATCTCGAAGCGATAGATCGCCTGCACCGCGTACCAGTTCATGCCGCACCCCGGACCAGGGAGACGAAGATCTCCTCGAGCGAGCTCTGGCTGGTTTCGAGGTCGCGGAACGTGACGCCGGCCTCGCCGAGCTGACGCAGCAGTCCGGTGATGCGCGCCCTGCCGCCTTCGTTCTCGAAGGAATAGACCAGAGTCATGCCATCGGCACTGAGGCCGAGTCCGTAGTCCTCCAGAACCGCGGGAATCGCCGACAGGGGTTCCTGCAGGTGCAGGGTCAGCTGCTTGCGCCCGAGCTTGTGCATCAGGGTCGTCTTGTCCTCGACCAGGATGAGTTCCCCACGGCTGATGACCCCGATCCGGTCGGCCATCTCCTCGGCTTCCTCGATGTAATGCGTCGTGAGGATGATGGTGACGCCCGCATCGCGCAGGGCCCGCACGACGTTCCACATGTCGCGGCGCAGTTCCACATCCACGCCGGCGGAGGGCTCGTCCAGGAACAGCAGCCGCGGGTCGTGGGAAAGGGCCTTCGCGATGAGCACGCGGCGCTTCATGCCTCCGGAAAGCGTCGCGATCCTGCTGTCCTTCCTGTCCCACAGCGACAGGCTGCGCAGGACCCGCTCCAGGTGCGCCGGATCCGGCCGGCACCCGAACAGGCCGCGGCTGAAGCTCACGGTGGCCCAGACGGTCTCGAAAGCATCCGTCGTGAGCTCCTGGGGCACGAGTCCGACTGCGCGCCGCGCCGCGCGGAACTCGCGTACCACGTCGTGTCCGTCGACGGTGACATGGCCCGATGACGGCGTCACCAGACCGCAGGAGATGCCGATCAGCGTGGTCTTGCCGGCGCCGTTCGGCCCGAGCAGGGCGAAGATCTCGCCGCGGCGGATGTCGAGCGTCACCGAGCGCAGCGCCTGATGCCCGTTGGCGTAGGTCTTGGTCAGCTTCCGGACCGACAGGATGGTGTCCATGGTGAGAAGAATACCTTGAGCGGCGCGTTCCGGGCTAAGCTTGCGTCTCAAAAGGAGGGAGAGGCATGTCGACACGCAACAGCGTTCTGCCGGCCGCGGTTCACGAGTACCTGCTGTCGGTGTCGTTGCGGGAAGCACCGGTGCTCGCGCGGCTGCGCGCGGCCACCGCGCCCAGGGCCGAAGCCGAGATGCAGATCGGCGCCGAGCAGGGACAGTTCATGGCCCTGCTGGTGCGGCTGATCGGCGCCCGCCGCTGCATCGAACTGGGGACGTATACCGGGTATTCCGCGCTGGCGGTGGCGCTGGCACTTCCCCCGGACGGCCGCCTCGTGGCTTGTGACGTGAGCGACGAATTCACGCGGATCGGGCGCCCATTCTGGCGCGAGGCGGGCGTGGAGTCGAAGATCGATCTGAGACTGCAGCCGGCGCTGAAGTCGCTGGATGAACTGCTGGCGCAGCCCGGTGGACGCGGCGGCTTCGATTTCGCCTTCGTCGACGCCGACAAGGGCAACTACATCGCCTATTACGAGAAATTGCTGCAGCTCGTGCGCCGCGGCGGCCTCATCGCCGTCGACAACACCCTGGGCGTGTCCGGCCGCTACATCACGGAATTGACCACTCCGGTGGCCGATGCAATCCGGGCGTTCAACACCCACGTCAGCCAGGATTCCCGCGTCGAAATCTCGATGTTGCCGATCGGCGAGGGGCTGACGCTGCTGCGAGTCCTGTAGCCGCGTGCGCCCTAAAGTCTCGCTAGCACTTCCTTTCCCAGTGTCGTTTCCATCGACATCAGCTCGGACGCTGCGTGAAGGCTGGAATAGACCTTGACCACGTACGCCGTCCGGCCTTTGCGGATACTGAGCGTCGTGAACGACGCGCTGCCGCCTTTCGATCCCAGGACCGAAAAGAACGCGTCATCGCCGAGGCCACCCGCGGGAGTCTTCACATAGCCGGGAAGCGGCGCCTTCATCTGTTCCCAGCGGCTCGCATCCCACAACGACACCGTGGTGATGACATTGGGCGCCGTCCAGGAGCAGCCGGTCGTGCCGATCGGAACACCCGCGCCGACGCTCGCACCGACGGCTGCGCTGACCTGCGCGACGGTCAGCAAAGTGCAGGGCCCCGAGGCCTGTTGCGCCGCCGCGCCACCGGAGTCGACCACCGCGCAGCAGAGGATCGGGGCGATGAGGTGCTTGGCCAGCGTCGTATTCATTGTGCTCCCCTGCGGATCGGCGCCTTTCCATGCCAATGAACGAGGCGCGCACAGTCTAGATGAGCCGGGGCGGCGCGCCAACCGGTGGGTGTGGCCGCTGCGGGCGAGCTGTCATACAGTACGCATCGACGCCGGCGCGACCCACGGGCTTCGATGGAGAGTTCCGCAATGCCCTCGATCAGAAACCTCCTCGTGCCGCCGGCGTTGCTGGTTCTCGCGGCCTGCACCCGAAGCGCACCATCGCCGATGCCGACCGCTCCTGCGGCTCCCCTCGAGACGACGGCCACCATACGCGAGCTCATGAGCGCCGAAATCGACCCGGCAGCCGACGCCTTGTGGAACAGCGTGACGCAGAGCCTGTCGGCGGCCGGTGAGAAGGACCGCCAGCCTCGAACAGCCGAGGAGTGGGAAGCCGTGCGCCACAGCGCCATCGTCCTCATCGAGGCGACCAACCTGCTCGTGATGCCGGGCCGGCACATCGCCCCCGCGGACACGCAGCCCGCTCCGGGGGAGCTGAGCCCGGATGCCGCGCAACGCCGTCTTGACAGCCACCGCGACGAGTTCACGGCCTTTGCCCTGGCGCTGCGTGCCGTGACCCGCAAGGCGCTGGCCGCGATCGACGCCAGGGATGCACCGCGGCTGTTCGACGCGGGCGCCGAAATCGAAGAGGCCTGTGAGGCCTGTCACCTCGTGTACTGGTACCCGCCGGACGTCCGCCCGCAGCGCTGAGCCCCGACGTCGGCCGCCGGCCATGCGGCCGTCACTGTCGTCTGCCGCGGGTGTGATCCGGCTACAAGACCTGGTTTCGGCTCGGGTGGTATAAGCACCCGTCATGGACTGCCCCAAGTGCGGCCACGCCCAGTCGGACACGGTCAAATGCGAATCGTGCGGCGTCTATTTCGCCAAACTGGCCCCGTCGGCGCCGCCGGCCCGGACCGTGCGGACCCCCGTGGAACCGGTGCGCGGTTTCGGCTTCGGAGCGCTGGCGCTGGTCGCCGTCTTCGCGGCGGGCAGCGTCTACTACCTGATGCGGGGCCCGCATTCCGAACGCCCGTCCGCGCCGCCAGCGGCCGTCATCGGACCTGACCGGCCGGCGCAGGTCCTGCCGGCGATTGCCGGCGCAGCCCCCGCGGCCCATGCGGCCGAATCCGCGGTCGACGCCGTCGAGGCGGCGCGCAGCGCCACGGTGTTCATCCGCACCGGCTGGGGATTCGGTTCCGGTTTCATCATCGATGCCGATTGCCACGCGGTCACGAACCGGCACGTGGTGGAGACCGACGGCGCTCGCGTGGCCGCCAACGTCGACCACAATCCGGAGATCCAGTCCGGCATCGCCGCGACCCAGCAGCGCCTGCAGAATGCCATCCTCGCGGCGCAGCTGCATCGTCACGTCATCGCCGGCCAGCCGGGGAACAACCTGGAGGTGATGCAGCTCGATGAGCGCATCCGCCAGATGCAGCAGACGCTGGCGAATCTGCCCCAGCAGGTCGATGCGGAGATCACCCGGCGCGTGAACGACTCCGACCCCGGCGGTTTTTCCGTGACGATGCTCGATGGCACGCAATATGGCGGACTGCATGCCCGGTTGTCCGACCACGCGGACCTGGCGGTATTCCAGCTGCCGGCGACTCACTGTCCATTCATCGCCGCCGAACGCAATGCCGCGTTGCGGGTCGGTCAGCGGGTCTACACCATCGGCAATCCTTCCGGCCTCGGCTACACCGTGACCTCCGGCGTGGTCTCGGGCCTGCGCGACATCGAGAACCGGACCTATGTGCAGACCGATGCGCCCATCAATCCCGGCAACAGCGGCGGACCGCTGATCACCGAAACGGGCCGGGTGATCGCCATCAATTCCATGGTCATGCGGGGCGTCCAGGGCATCGGTTTCGCGATTCCGATCGATGCCGTGTTCACCGAGTTCCCGGAGATGACGCCGGGACCGTAGCGGTGCGCCGGGGCGCCCGGCCTCAGGCGGCCGATCTGCCCGCGAGTGCACGCTCGGGCCGGCATTGCATCCAGTCGATGCCTGCCCAGCGGGCCCGAGCCAGTGATCGCAATCCCAGTCCGATCAGCGCCAGCGCCGACTCCAGAACGATTGTCACTGCCGTGTCACTGGCATTGCGCGCCGCCAGAATGGCAACCGCCATCAGTGCCAGCATGAGGGTCACGGCGAAAACGCATTCCGCCCAGCGCAGGCCGCGGGTGATCATGAGTCCCAGGTAGGTGCTCAACACCGTTCCGAGAATGAGCAGGGGCAGCCCCGTGGCCAGCAGCAGGACCGGCAGCTTCGCGTGAGCGCCGATGGCCACCATCAGCACCAGCAGTATGCCGAGGACGAAGAGGTTGTGCCGCCAGAAAGAGCGCTCGACGCGCAGAAACAGCTGCAGCGGGGACCAGTCCCCGCGCAACCACAAAGCACGGCTGCGCTGCGCAGCCTGCCCGGCGATGGCACCGGCCACGGTGCTGAAGATGGTGAGATAGAAGAGCCAGACGGCCGCCGAATAGTAGCCGATGCGCGCGGCGAGGAGCACCGGCACGAGTTGCCCGAAGGCGAGCAGCCAGGGGCTTGCGGTGCCGAGCAGCAGATCGATTTCGTGGCCCCCGATGCGCGAGGAGGGGACGCCGCGGCGCCTGAACCAGGACCGGCGCTGAAACCGGGCGACAGCGATCCGCAGCCGCGGCCAGAGCAGGAACAGCGCGGC
>DATJPN010000203.1:0-23871 GCA_035506335.1 Steroidobacteraceae bacterium
ACGGGGGTCGTCGCGGCATTGTCGAGATAGTGGCGGGACAGGCCGGTCACGCGCCGCTTCCCCGGTCCCGATCCGGCTTCGGGGGATGCGGCGCCCCGGCCACCCGCCGGCGGCTCTGCACCGCGGTCAGGATGCCGCGCAGGATGTTCACCTCGTTCTGGTCCAGCTGTGCGCGCTGCAGGAATCGCCGGATGCGGGTCATGAGATGGGTGCCGACCCGGGTGCGGTCCCTGAAGTCGATTTCGTCGAGCACCTGCGCCAGGTGCGAGTACAGTTGCTGCATCTGCGGCGGCGTCGCGAGCGGCGTGACCTCATCCACGGGGGGCAGCACCGCGGCGTGCGCGTCGGTTTCGCGGGCCCGAAAGATCTCATAAGCCACCAGCTGCACCGCCATCGCGAGATTCAGCGAGGCGTAGGCGCGGCTGGCCGCAATCCGCAGCAGCACGTGGCTGGCCTCCAGATCCTCATTGGCAAGGCCGGTGCGCTCGGTGCCGAACAGCACCGCCACCGGCGCGCGCCGGGCCGCGGCGAGAAGCTGCGGCGCCGCTTCGCGTACGTCGAGGACGCGGAAGTTCTGGTCACGGGGCCGGGCGGTGGTGGCGGCGACGAACCCGCAATCGGCGATCGCCTCGGCAACCGTCGCCACGACTCGCGCGGCGCTGAGCACCTGCTCGGCGCCCGCGGCCCGGGACACGGCCTGCGGGTGCGGGAACTCCCGCGGCCGCACCAGCACCAGCTGCGAGAGGTCCATGTTCATCATCGCGCGCGCCACCGCGCCGATGTTGCCCGGATGCGATGGCTCGACCAGCACGATGCGGATGTCAGGAAATGATTCAGGTGCCATGAGGTCTGATAACCTTGCGGACGCCGCTTGCCGCGCAGGTCCTCGGACGAGCTTATTTCCCGTGCAGCCACTTCTCAACATTGCCGTTCGCGCGGCCCGCCGTGCCGGCGAGATCATCGTCCGCAGCCTCAACCGCGTGGACACCCTGACGATCACGGCCAAGGGACGCAATGACTTCGTGACCGAGGTCGACCAGGCCGCCGAGCGGGAGATCATCGCCAGCATCCGCAAGTCGTACCCCGACCACGCATTCCTGGCCGAGGAAGGCGGCGCGAGCGGCACCGGCGAGACGGTCTGGATCATCGATCCGCTGGACGGCACGACGAATTTCCTGCACGGCAATCCGGTCTTCTGCGTGTCGATCGCCTGCCAGATCCGCGGCCGCCTCGAACATGCCGTGGTCTACGACCCCATGCGCCAGGAGATCTTCACCGCCTCGCGCGGCGGCGGCGCCCACGTGGACAATCGTCGCCTGCGGGTCAGCGCCCAGCGCACCCTCGACGGGGCCCTCATCGGCACGGGATTCCCCTACCGCGAGAACATCCGCTACCTCGATGAGTACCTGAACATGATGAAGGCCGTGATGCAGAACACGGCCGGCATACGGCGCCCCGGGTCCGCGGCGCTCGATCTGGCCTATGTCGCCGCGGGTCGGCTCGACGCCTTCTGGGAGCTCGGCTTGAGCCCCTGGGACACGGCCGCGGGCACCCTGCTCATCCAGGAGGCCGGCGGTCGCATCGGCACCTTGAGCGGCGGTGAATACACCCAGGGCGGCAACGTCCTGTGCGGCACGCCCAAGGTGTACGAGGCACTGCTGGAACTGCTGGCGCCGTACCTGCCCGAGGGCTTGCGCGAAGGCTGACGCCTGCGGGCTCCGGGCGGCTGTAGTACAGTCGCCGCACAATCCTTGAGGGAGCCGTTGATGTCCAAGCCGGGGATATTCGCCACGATTCCGGTGGCCGATCTGGAGCGCGATCACGCCAACAGCTCGCTGCACCGGTCCTTGGGTCCCGTCGCCCTCACGGCGCTGGGAGTCGGCGGCATCATCGGCACGGGCATCTTCGTCCTGACCGGCATCGCCGCCGCCCAGCACGCCGGGCCCGCCGTGGTCCTGTCCTTCATCGTCGCCGGCCTCGGGTGCATATTCGCCGGCCTGTGCTATGCCGAATTCGCCTCGATGGTGCCGGTCGCCGGCAGCGCCTATGCCTACAGTTACGCAACCCTCGGCGAGTTCACCGCGTGGTTCGTCGGCTGGAACCTCGTGCTCGAATACCTGTTCGCCAGCGCCACGGTCGCGGTCGGGTGGTCGCGATACTGCATCACCCTGCTCAACACCCTGCACCTGAATTTCCTCCCGGCGGCGGTGTCCGGACCGCCGTTGAAGGTAGCGGGCGACAGCCTCACCATCGTCCCGACCGGCGCCCTGGTCAATCTGCCGGCCATATTCGTCGCCCTGCTGGTCACCTGGATCTGCTATGTCGGCATCCGGCACTCGGCCTTCGTGAACACGCTGATCGTGACCATCAAGGTCGCGATCGTGCTCCTGGTCATCGGTTTTGGCGCGTTCTACGTGAACCCGGCCAACTGGCATCCCTTCATCCCGCCCAACACCGGAACCTTCGGCGCCTACGGCTGGTCCGGGATCCTGCGCGCCTCGGGCATCGTGTTCTTCGCCTACATCGGGTTCGATGCAGTCTCGACCGCCGCGCAGGAGGCGAAGAATCCGGCGCGCAACGTGCCCATCGGCATCCTCGCGAGCCTCCTGATCTGCACGGCGCTGTACATCCTGATGTCGGGCGTGCTCACCGGCCTGATGCCCTATCCGCTGCTCAACGACGCCGCACCGGTGGCGGTGGCGCTGGGCGCTCATCCGCAGCTCGCGTGGCTGCGGGTCTGGGTCATCATCGGCGCCCTCGCGGGCCTCACTTCGGTGATCCTGGTCATGATGCTCGCCCAGGCGCGCATCTTTCTGTCGATGGCGCACCACGGCCTGCTGCCGCCGCAGCTCGGCAAGGTTCATCCGCGCTTCCGCACGCCGCACATCGCGACCGTGATCACCGGCCTCAGCGCCGCCATCGTCGGCGGGCTGCTGCCCGTGGATCTGCTGGGCGAGCTCGTGTCGATCGGCACGCTGATCGCCTTCGTCGTGGTATGCGTCGGTGTGCTGGTGCTGCGCCGTACCCGGCCCGATCTGCCGCGGCCATTCCGCGTCGCGGGGGTGTGGTTCGTCGCGCCGGCCGGCATCGCGATGTGCACCCTGATGATCGGCTTCCTGCCGGTGAGCACCTGGCTGCGGCTGCTGCTGTGGACGGCGATCGGCGTGGTGATCTACTTCACCTACAGCTACAAGCACAGCCGGCTGCGCAACTAGGGGCCGCGCCCGCGCATGCGCAGATTGATCAGCTCGACGCCGACCGCGAAGGTCATCGCGAAGTAGAGGTACTTCTTCGGCATCTCGAAGTGCAGGGCTTCGGCGACGAGCGTGGCGCCGATCAGGATCAGAAATGAGAGCGCCAGCATCTTGATCGTCGGGTGACGCTCGACGAAGGCACCGATGGCCCCGGCCACCCACATCATCAAAAGGATCGAGGCGACGATCGCGGCCACCATGATGGCCAGGTCCTGCGCCAGGCCCACCGCCACGAACACCGAATCCAGCGAAAACACGATATCGATGAGGGCGATCTGGATGACGGTCAGCGCGAACCGGCTCAAGGCGCGGTCCCGGTGGCCGCGGGCCGCGCCCTCCAGGGCGTGATGGATCTCGATGACGCTCTTGGCGAGCAGGAACAGTCCGCCGCCCAGCAGGATCAGGTCGCGGCCGGAGAGCTGTTGCGCTCCGAGCCCGATGAGCGGGCGCGTCAGCCGTGTCAGCCACACGATGCCGTACAGCAGCGCGATGCGGGTGCACATCGCGAGCGCCAACCCCGTGACGCGTGCCGAGCGCTGCCGCGCCTCCGGCAGCCTTGCCACCAGGATGGTGATGAAGATGATGTTGTCGACGCCGAGAACGATCTCCAGCAGCGCGAGGGTCGCGAACGCGAGCCATGCCTGCGGATCCGCGAGCAGCGTCGTCACGGCATGGCGTCGATGGCGCTCTTCTTCAGGGTCGGGAACAGGTGCTCCGACGTAAGGCCGCAATCGAGCGCGATCGCACTGGAGATGTAGATCGAGGAGTAGGTGCCCGCGATGATGCCGATCATCAGCGCCTCGGAGAATCCCCGCAGCGCCGGTCCGCCGATGAACAGCAGCGCCACCACGACCAGGGCCGTCACCACCTTGGTCATGATGGTTCGCGACAGCGTCTGGTTGATGGACTGGTCGAGGACCAGTGCCGAAGCCAGGCGGCGGTTGGCGCCGAAGCGTTCGCGGATCCGGTCGAACACCACGACGGTGTCGTTCAGCGAGTAGCCGATGACCGCGAGGATGGCCGCGACGGCCGGCAGATCGAAGGTCGTCTGGGAAACCGAGAAGATGCCGAGCACCAGGATCGGATCATGGATCACGGCCAGGATCGCGCCCAGCGACAGGCGCCAGGTGTGGAACCGGAAGGCGATGTAGATGGCGATGCCGATGAGGGTGAAGACCAGCGACCACTCGGCGCTGCGCCGCAGTTCACCGCCCACCTGGGGCCCCACGACGTCCGGGGGCTGCACCTGCACGCCCGGATCCACGCCCTGCAGCACCTTCGTGACCTGCGCGCGGATCGTCGGCCCGTCCTGCTTGACCCCGAGGGGCGGCAGCCGTATCGAGATCTCGCGCGAGGAGCCGAAACTCTGCACCAGCGGATTCGGATACCCGGCCCGGCTCATGGCCGCGCGCACCGCCTCGACATTGGCGGCGGTCGGGAAGGTTGCCGAAACATTCACCCCGCCGGTGAAGTCGATGGCGAGATTCAGGCCGCGGGTCGCGAATGATCCGAAGGAGATGATGAGCATCACGATCGAGAGGCCGTACCACACCTTGCGGGTGGCCATGAACGGGAAACTGGTCGGCTTGTGAAAAAATTCCACTTTGAATCCTCGGGGCGGCCGGCGCTCAGATCGGGAGGCGGGTCAGCTTGCGCCGTCCGCCGTACATGAGGGTGATCAGTGCGCGGCTGCCCATCAGGGATGTGAACATCGAGGTGACGATGCCCAGCACCAGCACCACGGCGAAGCCGCGGATGGCCCCGGTGCCCAGCACCCACAGCACGAGGCCCGCGATGAAGGTCGTGACGTTGGAATCCCAGATTGCCGAGAACGCCTTTTCGAAGCCGGCGCGGATCGCCGCCTGCGGCGTCACGCCGTTGCGCAGCTCCTCGCGGATACGCTCGTAGATCAGCACGTTCGCGTCCACCGCGATGCCCACCGTGAGGATGATGCCGGCGATGCCGGGCAGCGACAGCACGGTCCCCATCAGCGACAGCAGCGCGGTCAGCAGCACGACGTTCGCCAGCAGCACTGCGTCCGCGACCAGGCCGAACACCCGGTAGTAGATCAGCATGAAGGCAAAGACCGCCGCCATGCCGATCACGAGCGCCTCGATGCCACGCTGGATGTTCTCCTTGCCGAGGCTCGGTCCGATGGTGCGTTCATCGACGGCGTACATCTGGGTCGACAGCGAACCGGCGCGCAGCAGCAGCGCCAGGTCCCGTGACTCACCGGCCGTCATGCCGGAGATCCGGAAGGTGGGGCCGAACACGCCCTGGATGGTCGCGTTGTTGATGACCTTCTCGTCGGTGACGAAGCGCGTCACCTTCTTGCCGTCGACTTCGGTGGTCTCGCTGCGCTTGTCGATGTACACGACGGCCATCGGCTTGCCGAGGTTCGCCCGGGTCGCGGCCAGCATCCGGTCCCCCGCGCGTGACTCCAGCTTGATGTTCACGATGGGCCCGTCCTGGTCGGTGGCCGCGGTGGCGCTCGTGAGTTCATCGCCGGTGGCGATGACTTCGCGCTTCAGCAGCAGCGGCTGGCCCTGGCGGGTGTAGTACAGTTTGGTGCCGACCGGCGCGTTGCCGTGCTGCGCGACCTCGTAGGGATCGCCGTTCGAGGCATCCAGGCGGAACTCCAGGGTCGCGATCTTGCCCAGGATGTCCTTGACCTCCGCGGAATTCTGCACGCCCGGCAGCTCCACGCTGATGCGCTCCACGCCCTGGCGGCGCACGTCGGGCTCGGCGACACCCAGCTGGTCGACGCGGTTGCGCAGCGTGACGAGATTCTGCTCGATGGCGTAATCCTGCCGGTCGCGGATCTGCTTCTCGGTGAGTGTGCCCTGCAGCGCCGGGCCACTGGGCAGCGTCAGCACGCTGAACGCCAGGTCCGGCAGGGCCTTGGCGGTCACGGCCTGCGCGGCGGCCAGGTTCGAGCCCGCAGGCAGGGTCAGGCGCACGCTGTCGATGAGGGTGCCGGCCGATGCCAGGGTCGTCACCTCCGTATACGGCACGTTCGCCGCCGAGAGCGCACGGCGCAGCTCCTGGGCATCGCTGTCCATCAGCTGGGCCACCGCGCTCGGGGTATCCACCTGGTACAGCAGGCGCAGGCCGCCCCGCAGGTCCAGGCCCAGGTGCATCGGACGCAGGCCCAGGGCCCGCAGGACCGCCGGTGTGCGCGAAGCGAATGAAACCGCCGAAATGTACTGGTCGGCGAACTTCGCGTTGACGGCATCGCGCGCCTTGAACTGGTCCGCCGTGTTGGCGAAACGCACGATGATGCGGCCGCCGTCGAGGTAGGCGGCGGTATGGGCCAGGTGAGCGTCGTTCAGGAACTGCTCGACCGTCGCGAGCGTGGCCGCGGCGATCGGATCGTGGTCCTTGCGCGCGATCTGCAGCGCCGCATCCTCACCGAAGACATTCGGCAGCGCCAGCAGCAGCGCGAGCCCGAGGACCACCGCAATGAGGACGTACTTCCAGCGCGGATACTCGAGCATGTCTCAGGCGCTCTTCAGGGTGCCCTTGGGCATCAGCGAGGTCACCTGCCCTTTCTGGACCTTCACGCGCACGCCGTCGGCGACCTCGAGGGTCACGAAGGCATCGCCGACTTCGGCGATGCGGCCGAGGACGCCGCCGGAGGTCACGACTTCGTCACCGGCCGACAGCTTGGCGATCATCGCCTGGTGGTCCTTCGCCTTCTTCTGCTGCGGACGGATCAGCAGGAAATAGAAGATCGCGACGAACACCACCATCATCAGCACGGGGGCGAACTGGCTGCTGGGGGATGCGCCGCCGGCCTGGGCCCACGCCGCTGGAATCAATGAATTCATGGATGCACCTGACCGTCAAGGGGGCGGCATTATGCCACAGGGTCCGCCTGGGCCCTCCTCGGAGCCGGATACGCGGCCGCAAAGGCGGCAAAACTGCCCTCCTCCAGCGCCTTGCGGATGGATCGCATCAGCTGCTGGTAGAAGTGCAGGTTGTGCAGGGTATTCAGGCGGCTGCCCAGTATCTCCTTGCACCGGTCCAGGTGCCGCAGGTAGGCACGGGAGTAGTTGGCGCAGGTGTAGCAGCCGCACTCCGGGTCGATCGGCGAGAGATCTGCGGCATGGCTGCTGTTGCGGATATTGATGACCCCGTTTTGCGTGAACAGATGGCCATTTCGCGCGTGCCGCGTCGGTATCACGCAGTCGAACATGTCGATGCCCCGGGCCACCGCCGCCACGATGTCCTCGGGAAAGCCCACACCCATGAGATAGCGCGGTCGGTCCGCCGGCATATGGGGCACGACCTCCTCCAGCACCCGCAGGCGTTGCTCCTCCGGCTCGCCCACCGCGAGCCCCCCCACCGCGAATCCCGGCCAGTTGCGCTGCGTCAAGGACTCCAGCGACGCCAGGCGCAAGGCCGTGTGCATGCCGCCCTGCACGATGCCGAAGAGCCCGCCCGGCGGCTCGTCACGGTAGTAATGGGCGTGGCCGCGCGCGGCCCAGCGCATGGAGCGCTCCATCGATTCGCGTGCCTGCGCTTCGGTCGCCGGGTAGGCCGTGCAGTCATCGAAGGCCATGGCGATATCCGAACGCAGCGTGCGCTGCATGTCCATCGACCGCTCCGGCGTGAGCTCGACCTCGCTGCCATCGAGCGGGGACTGGAAGCGCACCCCCGCTTCGCTGATCCTGCGCAATTGCGCGAGGCTGAAGACCTGGAAGCCGCCCGAGTCGGTGAGAATGGGCCGCTGCCAGTGCATGAAGCGATGCAGCCCGCCATGCGCCTCGATGATCTGCGGGCCCGGGCGCAGCATGAGATGGAAGGTGTTGCCGAGCACGATCTGTGCGCCGAGGCCCTCCAGTTCCTCCGGTGTCATGCACTTGACGGTGCCATAGGTGCCGACCGGCATGAAGGCGGGCGTCTCCACGACGCCATGGGCCAGCCTCAGGCGGCCGCGCCGCGCGGCGCCGCTGCTGCACAGAAGCTCAAAGACCGGTTGCATGCTTGCTCACGACCCGGTGCGGGCCACCCCGGGGGTCACCAGCATCGCATCACCGTAGCTGAAGAACCGATACCGTGACCGTACGGCATGCGCATAGGCGGCGAGGACCCGTTCGCGGCCCGCCAGCGCGCACACCAGCATCAGCAGCGTCGACTCGGGCAGATGAAAATTGGTCAGCAGGCCATCGACGGCCTGGAAGCGGAACCCCGGGCGGATGAACAGCCGGGTGTCCCCGACCCAGGGCACGGGGCCCGAACCGGACCGGGCCGCGGTCTCCAGCGCGCGCACGACGGTAGTGCCCACGGCGATCACGCGTCCGCCCCGGGCGCGCGTGTCGGCGATGGCATCACAGGCCTCGGCCGGCACCACCACGCGCTCCTCGTGCAGTACGTGCCGGTCCAGGTCCGGATTGCGCACCGGCTGGAAGGTCCCCGCGCCCACATGCAGCGTGATGCAGGTGCGCCGCACCCCGCGCCCCTCGAGGGCCGACACCAGGGCGGTATCGAAATGCAAACTGGCGGTGGGGGCCGCGACTGCGCCGGGGTCGCGGGCGAAGATGCTCTGGTAGCGTTCACGGTCCTGCGCCCCCGCGGCACGCTGGATGTAGGGCGGCAGCGGCACCGCGCCGTGCGTCTCGAAGAATTCCAGCGCCGCCCCCGGGGTCTGCACCTGCCACAGGTCCTGGCTCGCTCCGATGATCCGGACCGTGCCGCCGGGCGTCGTGATTTCGAGGCCCGGACGCACGGGCTTGCCGGCGCGCAGCTGCACCAGCGCCGTGCCGTCGGCCAGGATGCGCTCGAGGAAGATCTCGACCCGACCGCCGGTGGGTTTCGTGCCCATCACCCGAGCGGCAATCACGCGCGTGTCGTTGAAGACCAGCAGGTCACCCGCAGCGAGCAGTTCCGGAAGGTCCCGAACCGAGCGGTCCTGCAGCCCCGAGGAGGGATCCAGGACCAGCAGGCGGCTCGCGGAACGCTCGCGCAGCGGCTCCTGCGCGATCAGCTCCTCGGGCAGCTCGAAGTCGAAGTCGGATAACAGCACGGGCGCATGGTAGCAACTCACGCGCCCGGCCAGGCGCTTCGGGTTCGCCGCTTACTGCGGCGGAACCGGCCGCGGCATGGGAGCATCGAGGTAGCCCGGCGCCCCGGGACCGAAATGCCGGCGCTCCGGGCGCTGCGGCAATGTGCCCTCGAGCTCGAGCGACTTCTTCTGGCGCAGGATCTTCAGGTGGATCTTTTCCCCGGGCTGGTAGGAACGCAGGATCCGGCTCGCGTGCGAGCCATTCTCCGGAACCCGCCCGTCGATGCTGAGGATGACATCACCATCCTGCAGCTTCAGGAAATCCCCGTCATGCGGCACGCGGATCACCAGCACTCCCTGGCTCGCGCCGAAGTACTGGCCCAGCTCCGGCGTCAGTTCCGCGAGCTCCATGCCGTCGAAATAGCGGCCGACCGCATCGCCCCGCGCTTCGAGCTGCTGCCACGGCATCCCGGCGCCACCGGGGCCCCGCCCGGGCCCCGGACCCCCGGGACCGGGGCCCTCGAACCCGGGAATGAAGCCCGCGACGCCGGCTCGCGGCGTGACCTGAAACTCCCTGGCCTTGCCGTCGCGCATGACCATCACGGTGACCTTGGCGTCCGGCTTCACCGTAGCCATGTGATCCACGACCTGCCGCGGCGCGTTCGGCCCTCTGATCGGCGCGCCATCCAGCGCGACGATGACATCGCCGGCCGTGAGGCCCGCCTCGGCCGCCGGACCGCCGGGACTGACGCCCATGATGGTCGCGCCCTGCTCCTTCGCAGAGGGCTCGACTTCGAGCTGCAGTCCGAGAATCGCGCGCGTGCGCAGGCCCTGCAGATGCGCCATGGCCGTCTGGCCGAGCTGCGCCGACAGTTGCGCCACATCGCGTGCCGCGGCTTCGAGTTTCTGGCGCGCCGCCGCCAGCTGGGCTTCCAGATCCGCACCGGGCGTCGCGGCGGGTGCGGTGTCAGGCGGGGTATCGGCAGCGAACGCATCGGCGCCGACGAGCAGTCCGGCCAGCACGAGACAGGAAAGCTTGGACATGGGAATCACCTTGAGGATTGTTGGACAGCGGACATGGATTCAGGGCAACCCCGCCACCAGGTTCTGCGCATAGCGCACCTGTGCCAGGGACTCGACCAGCTGCGCGCGATCGCGCTGCAGGAGAACCAGTTGCCGGGCCTGAGGCTGCGACAGCCGCGCCGCGTTCAACTGGTCATCCAGGGTCGCGATCTGGTCCTCCAGCTCGGTCACGGCCATCTGCGTCGGAACCCGTACGATCGCCTGCCGGGGTTGTGCCTGCAGCCAGCTCTCCGCCGCGCCGGAATTCACGGGCGCAACGCGCAACGGCGGATCCGGCCTCTGCGGCGCATCGGCCACCGTGGCAACGGTGCCGATGAGGCCCGGCAGACCCTGCTTCAGCACCCATCCGGCGACCACGACCGCCAGCGCCGCGGCCAGCAGCCGCACGGGTCGCTGGGTCTCGCGGGCGCGCCGGCGCGAATACCGACGCGAGAACTCTGCATAGTCATACGGTGGCCGCGCCACATCCGGCAGCTCGCGCAGCCGCTCTCCCAGATGCGGCTCCGGTGAGGCGGATATCGCGGTGCGGGTCTCTAGGTCGGAGCGCATGGCTGGGCTGCCTCGGGTTCGAACCAGGCCCGCAGGCGCTGATGCGCCCGGGCGAGCTGGGATTTGGAAAAGCTGACCGTCCGGCCAAAGCTCGCGGCGATCTCCTCGTGCGACCAGCCCTCCACCTCGTAGAGCCAGACCACGGCGCGCGCCGTCGGCGCGAGGCTGGCGAGCGCCCGTTCGACATCACAGGCCGCCGCATCCGGTCCGGGCAATGACAGGTCGGCCCGCGCCAGCCACACTTCGGCGTCCTCGTGCGATCCGAAGCTCAGCCGCGCCCGCTGCCAGGGCGAACGCAGGAACATCAGGCTGCGGGAGAGCGCGATCTTTCCCGCCCAGGCGCCGAGCGGCGCCTCCTGGCGGTACCGGTGGAGCTGCTCGAACACCGTGATCATGGTGTCCTGGAACACATCTTCGGCGACGGCCCGGCCCCCGAGGATTCTGCGGATCAGGGCGAAGACCCCGGGTGCCAGCAGCGCGTAGATGCGCGCCTGGGCATCCGGCTCGCCGGCCCGCGCGCCGGCCAGCACACCCTCCGCCACCCGGATTTCGGTCAGTCTGGTCACCTGGAGATAAGATGCCCCAACACGGCAAAAGGTTGCAGTCCCGGGCGCCGTTGTGAGCGATCGGCTGAATCGCTACGATGGGCCGCAGCATCCCCCTCGAGGCCCGAGTGGCGGAATTGGTAGACGCAGCGGACTCAAAATCCGCCGCCCTTAAAAGCGTGTCGGTTCGACTCCGACCTCGGGCACCAGAGCCTCGCGCCATGTGCAACCGCTACGAGCTCCACTACCAGCAGGACGCGCAGTTCCAGCAACTCGTTGAACTGGGCTGGATATTGCCCTTCACCAATTTCAACATCTGCCCCACCCAGCAGGTGCCGGCGGTCCGCAGCATCGAGGGCCGCCGCGAGGGGAGTCTGCTGCGCTGGGGATTGATTCCGTTCTTCGCCAAGGGCGAGCCCGGCAAGTACCTCACCACCAATGCGCGCATCGAAACGGTCGCGACCTCGCCCGCATACCGTGGGCCCTGGAAGCGCGGCCAACGCTGCCTGCAGCTGGCGTCCGGGTTCTACGAGTGGCACCTGGATGCGGCCGGCAGGAAGGCCCCCTACTACATCCATCTGGCCGACCAGGCCGTGTTCGCCTTTGCGAGCCTCTGGGACCGCTCCGTCAAGGCCGACGGGACGGTGGTCGAGTCCTGCACCATCATCACGATGCCGGCGAATGCCCTCATGCACGACATCCACAACACCGGCAACAATCCCCATCGGATGCCCGCGATCCTGTCGCGCGAGGCACAGGATGCCTGGCTCAACGGATCGGTCGCCGAGGCGCAGTCGGTCCTGAAGCCCTATTCCACCGACCTGATGGTCGCGTGGCAGGTCGGTTCGCGCGTGAACTCGCCGAAGAACAATGGCCCGGAACTCATCGTCGCGGTGAACTGAACCCCGGTCAGGGGCGAGCCGTCGTGAACTGAACTAGCATTGCGGCACCGGATCGGGATTTCGGCCACGGAGGTTGCATGTCAAGAAGGATCTGGTACGCAGGCCTGCTCGCTGCGGCACTCCTGGCCGGTACCGGCATCGCCGGTGCGGCCTGCAAGCTGCAGGCTTTCCTTAACCTGCCCATCACCATGGCCGGCAGCCGGCCGCTGGTGAGCGTCAAGCTCAATGGCGTCGAGGCTCACCTGCTGCTGGACACGGGCGCGTTTTTCAGCTTTGTCTCCCCGGAGGCCGCCAGCCGCGCCGGCCTGAACGTCGGTTTCGCCCCGCAGAACCTGCTGGTGGAGGGCCTCGGCGGCGAGGTTCGCCCGGGCCTTGCGACCGTGAAGGACTTCACCATCGGCGGGCAGGCGGTGCACCGTGTGCAGTTGCTGGTGTACGGCGACCGCTTCTCGGGCGAGGGCGTCGATGGAATCCTGGGACAGAACATCCTGCGACTGGGAGACATCGAGATTGACCTGGCGAACGGCATGGCCCGGCTCTTCAAGCCCGATGGCTGCGGCCACGCGAACCTGGCCTACTGGGCGGGCTCCACGCCGGTCGGAGTGCTGGGCATCCGGTACACCGAGCCGACGGCCCCGCATGTCGTCGCGGATGCCCAGGTGAACGGCATCGACATCGCGGTGATGTTCGACACCGGTGCCGGTGCTTCGGGACTGTCGCTGCAGGCGGCCGAGAAAGCCGGCGTCACGCCGCGCAGCCCCGGCGTGGTGCCCGGAGGACTGCGCGGCGGAGTTGGCAATGGCGAAGTCGACTCCTGGATCGCGCCCTTCAGGTCCTTCAGGCTGGATACCGAGGACACGCGGAATACGCACCTGCGCATCAGCGACCTGCGTGATCTGCCGAGGAATGCGGACATGCTGCTGGGAGCGGATTTCTTCCTGTCGCATCACGTGCTGATTTCCTACAGCCAGCGCCGGATATTCTTCACCTACAACGGTGGCCCGGTCTTCGATCTGCGCGTACGCGGGGCCGCGCCAATGGTAGACGCCGTGCCGAGCTCGGCCCCCACCGAGCCGGCCGCGGCCCCGACATCGGCGCCGGCTGCCGCCGCGAACGGCGCGGAGCTTGACCGGCGCGCATCGGCTTCGGTCGCGCGCGGCGACCTGCCGACCGCCCTGGACGAATCTGCCGGCGCCATTGCCGCGGAACCGGCGAATCCCCTGTACCGCCTGCACCGCGCGCAGACGCTGGTGCGCTCCGGCGACGTGAAGCAGGCGACGGCGGATCTGGATGAGGCATTGCGCCTGCAGCCCGGGCTGACCGACGCCCTGATGCTGCGGGGATCCTTACGGATCCGCGCCAATGACCTGCAGGGCGCACGGTCGGATTTCGCCGCGGCCGAATCCGGCGCTCCCGGCCGTTTCGAACTGCCGCTGGAAGAAGTGGGCGTGTACACCTCGGCCGGCCGTTACCAAGCGGCCCTGGAGCTGCTCGATCGCTGGATCGCCGCGCATCCGCAGGATGAACGACGCTACGACGCGCTGGAGCAGCGCTGTCTGCTGCGCGGCATGCTGGGCCGGGAACTCGACGATGCCCTGGCCGACTGCAATGCGGCCCGGCGCCACGTCTCGTCGAACTCCCTGGTGCTCTACGACCGGGGCATCGTGCAGCTGCGGCGCAAGGCCTACGACAAGGCGATCGCGGATTTCAGCGACACCCTCGCATTGCAGCCGCGGCTCGCACGCGCCCTGTACGCACGGGGCCTCGCGCGCATCGGCAAGGGCGACCGGGCCGGGGGCGATGCGGATCTGACCGCGGCGCTGGCCCTCGAACCCCGGATCGCGCGGCTGTTCCGGGATGTCGACCTCGGACCCTAGCTCTGCGCCGGCGAGTGCAGCGCGACGAAGTCCAGGATGCGCTCCCCGAGATAGGTGTCGCCGGTGTTGATGTGCATGGCCGACGAGAGATGATTGTGCCCGGTCAGGTGCACGAAGAACGGCAGCCGGTCGTGCTGCACCAGGAACTGATCCAGCAGCGCGAGGGTCTGGCGCTGGAACTGCGGCGGGTCCATCTCGGTGAGCACCAGCAGCAGCGGGATCCTCGTCCGGGTCAGGCCCTGCAGGGTCGAACCGGCCACATAATTGGCCTCCTCGTGTCCGAAGTAGGCGATCTTAAGGTCCGAGTTGGGCGCACTGACCATGTCGTACAGGCCCGATAGCAGCACCAGGCCGGCCAGCCCCGCATCCGCGCCCGCGTGAAAGCGCGCGTTGACCGCGTACGCCGCGGCATGCGCGGCACCGGCCGACGTGCCCATCAGGATGATCCGCCCGGGATCCCCGCCGTATCGCGCCACGTGGGTCCTGACCCAGGCCACGGCCGCGCCGACATCCATCGCGCCGGCGGGCCAGGGATGCTGGGGCGCCAGCCGATAGGTCATGTTCACGCCGACCATGCCATGGCGTACCGCCCACAGGCCGATGTTGTCATGGTAAGGCGAGCCCGGGCGGCGCTTGTCCCCGGCGACGAATCCCCCGCCGTGCACGAACAGCAGCACCGGCCGGGCGGCACCGGGCGTCGCCGGTTCGAACACGTCCAGCAGGTGACGCGGATCGGCGCCATACGCGTGATCCCGGCTCACCTTCACGCCCTGGTAGGGCTCGCGTTCGTGATGGGGGGCATAGAGCTTCGCGGTCCCTTCGATGGCCTCGGGGGTGATCTCATTGCCCAGGGCGCGGATCCGTGCCCCCATCTCGATGATATCCAGTGCCATGGCCGACCCTCTTGCCCGTGTGACTCGCGTCCGAGGGTGGCAGCTTAGCGCTGTCACGGGCACAGGTGTGCAGCGGCAACGCGCCTCGTGCGAATATCCAGACCATGAATTACTGCAGCCATTGCGGACAGCCGGTTGAATTGCGCATCCCGCCGGGTGATCACCTGCCCCGGTATGTCTGCAGCGCCTGCGGAACGATCCACTACCAGAACCCGCGGATCATCGCCGGCTGCGTGCCCGAGCACGCCGGGCGCATCCTGCTGTGCCGCCGGGCCATCGAACCGCGCCTGGGCTACTGGACCTTCCCGGCCGGCTTCATGGAAAACCGCGAAACCGTGCAGCAGGCCGCCGCCCGCGAGTCCCTGGAGGAAGCCCGGGCGCAGGTGCAGATCGGATCGCTGCTGGCGATCGTGCATGTCATCGAAGCCCACCAGGTGCACATGTTCTTCCGCGCGACGCTCCCCAGGCCCGAGTTCGGGATTTCCCCGGAAAGCCTGGAAGTCGGATTGTTTGCCGAAAGCGACATCCCCTGGGCCGATATCGCCTTTCCGAGCATCGAATTCGCCCTGCGCCGGTACTTCTCGGATCGCAGCGCGGGCCGTGAGGACCACCATTTCACCACGGCCGAGCGCCGCCCCCGCACCTGAGCGGACTTCACGCGCCGGCGCCGTGCGTGGCAGAATAATAGGTTCGGACGCGTCGGATACGCGTGCAAGTCATCTGTGTCGGGGATAGCCAATGACCTTTGTCGTTACTGAAAGCTGCATCAAGTGCAAATACACCGACTGCGTGGAGGTGTGCCCCGTGGATTGTTTCCACGAAGGCCCGAACTTCCTCGTGATCGACCCCGATGAGTGCATAGACTGCACGCTGTGCGAGCCGGAGTGCCCGGTCGAGGCCATCTTTTCCGAAGAAGAGCTGCCGGCGGGCCAGGAGTCCTTCAAGGCCGTGAACGCGGAACTGGCCAAGAAGTGGCCGGTGATCGCGGAAAAGAAGGCTGCGCCGGCGGATGCCAAGGACTGGGAAGGCAAGCCGAACAAGCGCGAGCTGCTGCAGCGCTGAAGCGGCGCTGCCGGATCGCGCCCGGCCCGATCAGCGATCGATGTCCTTGAGTTCCTGGGCAAGGTCCGCGGGCGCGAGGTACCCGGACACCATCTCGCCATCACCGAGGATGAGGGTCGGCGTACCCTGAAGGTTGAACTGCTGGCCCAGCTCGTACTCCCTGGCCACCGGATTGTTCGGGCAGACCTTGCCGGGCAGGGTCTTGCCGAGCTTCGCCTCGGTGAGCGCGGTCTTGCGATCGGCCGAGCACCACACCTGCTCGGCCTTGCTCCAGGACGAAGTGTTCGGGCCCGAGCGCGGGTAGGCGATGTAGCGCACCTTGATGCCGAGCTTGTTGTAGTCGCTGATCTGGCTGTGGAGTTTGCGGCAGTAGGCGCAATCCATGTCCGTGAACACGGTGACGGTGTGCCGGGCGTTCGGCGGCCCGAAAACCACCATCTGCGCTTCGGGAATCGCCGCCAGCATCTTCAGCCGCAGATCACGCCGCCGGGTCTCCGTCAGGTTGTTGTTGGTACCCGTTTCGTACAGGTCGCCGATGATGGCGTACCTGCCGTCGGTCGAGACGTAGGCGGCATCCCCGCCGCGCAGCAGTTCGTAGACGCCGGGGATCGGGGTCGCATGCAGATCCTCGGGTTTCACACCCGCCATCTTTGACGCGATGGCAACTCTCGGATCCGCTGCCGTCACGGCCGGCGCCGCGGCCGGGCCGGCGGTCGGCGTCGGTGTGGCAGTTGAGGTGAGCGGCGCCGCCAGGAGCGTCGCAACCAGGACCAGGGCGCGGCAGTTGAATGTCATGACGATCGGCCTCGAGGGGGCGAGCGGTTGCGCCGATGATATCAGAGGCCGGGGGCGCAGCCCGCTTTCGATCAGCCCCGCGGATGGTGCTGCTGGTGCAGTTCCTTCATGCGCTCGCGGGCCACATGGGTGTAGATCTGCGTCGTCGACAGGTCGCTGTGACCGAGCAGCATCTGCACCACGCGCAGGTCCGCGCCGTGATTGAGCAGGTGGGTGGCGAAGGCGTGACGCAGCGTGTGCGGAGACAGGTCCCGATCCACACCGGCCTTGCGGGCATAGCGTTTGATGATGTGCCAGAAGGCCTGCCGGGTCATGCGGTCACCGCGGCGCGTCGGGAACAGGTAATCGGTCTGGCGCTCCAGCAGTATTTCGCCGCGGGCCGCGCGTGCAAACTCGTTGAGCCAGCGCACGGCTTCCTCGCCGAGCGGGATCAGCCGTTCGCGGTTGCCCTTGCCCATGATGCGGATGACGCCCTGGTTGAGGTTCACCTGGGAGTAGCGCAGGTTCACCAGTTCGGAAACGCGCAGGCCGGTGGCGTAGAGCACCTCGAGCATCGTGCGGTCGCGGTTGCCCAGCGGGTCGCCTACGGCCGGGGCGCCCAGCAGTGCCTCGACTTCCTCCTCGGTCAGGGACTTCGGCAGGGAGCGGCCGATCTTCGGCATCGCGATCTGCGCGGTCGGATCGTCGCGGATGACGGCCTCGCGCACCAGATAGCGGAAAAAACGGCGAAAGCTCGACAACTGCCGAGCCGTAGAGCGGGGCCGCGCACCGTGTTCGACGCGGGCGGCGATGAAATCCTGCAGGTCCGACTTGGTCGTGCGCGACATCTGGATGCCGCGCTCACCCAACCACCTCGACAGGGCGGTCAGATCGGCGCGATAGGCGGCGAGGGTGTTGGCCGACAATCCGCGCTCCATCCACACGGCATCGAGAAAACGCGCCACGGCCGGATCGGCGGGTTCGGGCGTGGTTGTCGCGAGAGCGGTAGCGTGCTTGGACAAGTTCGGCCTCACTTGGAACGTCGGTGCTCGCCATGCGCGGCCCCGAGGCTGGGAAAGCCTCGTGAGCTGGCCGGCGACTGGAGGGAAGTATGCGTAGGAGTGGCGCCGATCCGGAGTGACCATTATCACAACTATTGAGGTCGTGTGACATAAAGAGACCCAGTTCACACAAAACGGCCCCTCATTCACACTAGAAATATGCACCGACCCGCCAGCAACCCCCGTACTCCCAGGCTTACGCCATAGATGCGCCTCGTCGCCAAATTCCTGTACGGGCTGTACGCCGCCGTGCTGTTCACCGTCCTCGGGCTTTTTTCCATACTGATCATGACCCTATTGCCCGACCTCGAGCGGCGTCGGATGCTGGCCCGGGGTGTTTCACGCACCTTCCTGCGCCTGGCCGGCATGTCGCTCACCGTGGTGGGTCTTGAACGCCTCCCGGATGGGCCCTGCATCCTCGTGGCCAATCATGCCAGCTACCTCGACGGCCTCGTCTTCACGGCCGCCCTGCCGCCGCGATTCGGATTCGTCGTCAAGCGGGAAATGGCCACCGTGCCGCTGGCGGGCTTTCTGCTGAACCGGATCGGGTCGCAGTTCATGGCGCGCGGCCAGGCGCACCAGACCACCCGCGACGCACGGCGCGTGATGCGCACCGCCGTGAACGGCGAGTCGCTGGTGTTCTTTCCCGAAGGCACCTTCAGCGAGGAGCCCGGTCTGCTGAAGTTCCACCTGGGCGCCTTCGCCGCGGCACAGCGCGCCGGCTGCCCGGTGGTTCCGGCGATCATCCACGGGTCGCGCGCGGCGCTGCCCCCGGGCGGCACGCTGCCGAGTCCGGCAGCGCTGCACATCGAGATCCTCGAGCCCGTCAGGCCCTCGTCCTCCGGCAGCGGGGCTGTTCCCGCGCTGTGCCGCCTGGCGCGCAATGCCATACTCGGCAGGTTGCAGGAACCGGACCGGGAGGCCGCCTGATGAATCTTGCCGATGTGCGTGCCGTCATCACCGGTGGCGCCTCGGGTCTCGGCTTCGCGGTCGCCGAGCATCTGAGCGCCCACGGCGGGCGGGTCACGCTGTTCGACATCCAGGACGCCCAGGGGCGCCAGGCTGCCGGGTCCCTCGGCGCCGCGGCCGGATACCAGCACTGCGACGTGAGCTCGGAGACCAGCATCGATGCGGCCATGCAGGCCGCGGCCGCCGCCATGGGAGGCCTGAATGTCGTGGTGAACTGCGCGGGCATCGGCTCCGCCGGGCGGATCCTCGGACGCAGCGGACCGATCCCGATGGAGCAGTTCACCCGCACCATCCAGATCAACCTGGTCGGCACCTTCATGTGCGACCGCGCCGCGGCCGTCATCATGCAGCACAACACGCCCGGTCCGGACGGCGAGCGCGGCGTGCTGATCCACACCTCTTCGGTGGCCGCCTTCGAAGGCCAGATCGGCCAGGCGGCCTACACCGCCACCAAGGCGGCCGTGGCGGCGATGACGCTGCCGATCGCCCGCGAGCTCGCCATGTTCGGCATCCGCTGCGTCGCGATCGCGCCCGGGATCTTCCAGACCCCGATGCTGGGGAATCTGCCGCCCGAGGTGCAGGAGTCGCTCGGCAGGCAGATCCCCTTTCCGTCGCGTCTCGGCAAGCCCTCGGAGTTCGCGGCGCTGGCCGCCGCCATCATCACCAACCCGATGCTCAATGGCACCACCATCCGCCTGGATGGGGCCATTCGGATGCAACCGAAGTAGGCCCGCTACAATCACGGCATGAGCACGGAGGTACTCGAATACGACGCCGTCATCGTCGGCGCGGGACCGGCCGGACTGGCCTGCGCGATCCGCCTGAAGCAGCTGCGGCCCGACATCAATGTCTGTGTCCTGGAAAAAGGCGCCACCGTCGGTGCGCACTCCCTTTCCGGAGCGGTCATCGAGCCGGGGCCCCTGGATGCGCTGCTGCCCGGGTGGCGCGCGAACCCGCCCGGCATCTGCATTCCGGCCACCCGCGATGAGTTCCGCCTGCTGACGCGCACCGGCAGCATCCGCCTGCCCACGCGGCCGCATCTGGACAATCATGGCAACTTCATCGTCTCGCTCGGATTGCTGACGGCGTGGCTCGGCCAGCACGCCGAGAACCTCGGCGTCGACGTGTTCCCGGGCTTCGCGGCCGCCGCGGCGCTGTTCGATGCAAACGGCGCGGTCGCCGGCGTGCAGATCGGGGACATGGGGCTCACGAAGTCCGGTGCGCCGGGACCGAATCACTCGGCCGGGCCGCAGGTGCGCGCCCCGCTGACCTTCATCGCCGAAGGCTGCCGCGGCAGCATCGCCAAGACGCTGATCAGCCGCTTCAGGCTCGATGACCGGTCCGGTCCGCAGACCTACGGACTGGGCTTGAAGGAACTGTGGCAGCTGCCCAGGGGCCGGGTTGAACCGGGCCTGGTCCAGCACAGCGTCGGCTGGCCGCTCGACACCGGGACCTATGGCGGCAGTTTCATCTATCACCTGGACCAGGACCGCGTGTACGTGGGCTTCGTGACGGGGCTCGACTATTCGGACCCGAACTTCATGCCGTTCGAAGCCTTCCAGCAGTTCAAGCACCATCCGAGCGTGCGCCCGCTGCTGGAAGGGGGGGAGATACTCGCCGCCGGCGCGCGCAGCATCGCCGCCGGCGGCTGGCAGTCGATTCCGCAACTGAGCATGCCCGGAGCGGTACTGATCGGTGATGCGGCCGGCGGCGTGAACGTGCCGAAGATCAAGGGCGTGCACCAGGCCATCCGCTCCGGAGCGCTGGCGGCCGAGGAGTTCGCGAACACCGGCTCGACGCAGGGCTTCGAGGCGCGCTGGCGTGCGTCCCCCGGGGGCCGGGAGCTCAAGGCCGTCCGCAACATCAAGCCCGGTTTCAAACGCGGGCTGTGGCTGGGTCTGGCCAACGCGGCCCTGGAGTCACTCACCGGCGGCCGCTTGCCGTGGACGCTCAGGCATCGGCCCGATCACGAGCAGATGCGGACCCTGCAGGAACAGCCGCCGGTGGATCGCCACTGGGTGGATCGCACCCTGCCGCCGCGCGATCGCCCGGCTGCCGTGTTCTTCGCCGCGACCACGCACGAAGAGTCACAGCCCGTGCATCTGCGGGTGCGCGAGCCTTCATTGTGTGCCGATCGCTGCGCCCGGGAATTCGGCAACCCCTGCCAGCGCTTCTGCCCCGCGGCGGTGTACGAGATGATCGACGATGGTCACGGCGGCCGCCGGCTGCAGATCAATGCCGCGAACTGCGTGCACTGCAAGGCCTGCGACATCAAGGATCCGTACGGCGTCATCGACTGGACCACCCCGGAAGGCGGGTCGGGACCGAACTACCAGGCGCTGTAGCACCCGCACCGTGTCGCGAATGAGGCTGGAACAATGGGAGAGCCTGCAGGAGCTCTACCGCCGGGAGCTGCGCGAGAACGGCTACCAGTCCGATCCGGCGCAGCTCGCCGCGGTCGCGGCCCTGTCGGACCTGCGGCAGCGACTCCTGCGCCGCCGGCGGCTCGACCGCAAAGGCCGGCAGCTGCTGCGCACCCTGCTGCGACGCGCCCCGCTGCCGCCGGAACCCGGACTGTACCTGTGGGGCGCGGTCGGCCGCGGCAAGACCTGGCTCATGGACATGTTCTATGACAGCCTGCCCTTCGCGCAGAAGCGGCGCCGGCATTTTCATCGCTTCATGCAGGATGTGCACGGCGGCCTGAAGCAACAGTCCGGTCATCACTCGCCATTGGATCGCGTCGCCGATGACATCGCCTCCGGCGTCCGGGTGCTGTGCTTCGATGAGTTCTACGTCAGCGACATCGCCGATGCGATGATCCTCGGCACCATGCTCAGCGCGCTGTTCGCGCGCGGCGTCACCCTGGTGGCGACGTCGAACTCACCGCCCGAGGAGCTGTACCGGGATGGCCTGCAGCGGCAGCGGTTCGTGCCGGCGATCGAACAGCTCCGGCAGCACACGCAGGTGCTCAACGTCGACGGCGGCACGGACTACCGGCTGCGCCGGCTCACCCGCGCCGGCACCTACCTGCTGACCACGACCCCCGGAACCGGGGCGCGCCTGGCCGGGCTGTACCGGGGTCTGACCCACGGCGCCCCGGCGCAGCCCGGCAGCATCACGGTCCTCGGCCGGCCGATCGCCACCGTCGCGCACGGCCCGCAGGCGATCTGGTTCGAATTTTCCGCCATCTGCGACGGTCCGCGCAGCACCGAGGATTACATCGAAGTGGCGCGCACCTGGCCCATCGTGGTGGTCGCGGATGTGCCGGTGCTCGGTGCGCCACAGGACGATGCGGTACGGCGCTTCATCGCGCTGGTCGATGAACTCTATGACCGGCGCGTGAATCTGGTCGTCACCGCTGCCGCACCGGTGATGCAGCTGTACCAGGGTGAGCGGCTGCGATTCGAGTTCCAGCGCACGATCAGCCGCCTCACGGAAATGCAGACTCCCGAGTACCTCTCCCAGCCGCATCGACCCTGATCCCGAGGGCGCGTGCCCGGGCGTATACTGGCGCGCCATGACAGCCGAGACTCCCGCGGCCCGGACTCGCTTCATCGAGCGCATCATCGTCGCGGCCCGCGGTCTGACGCGCACGTCCGCCGGCCCCGACACCGCTGGCTTCATCACCCGTTACTTCATGGGCGTCGCCGCGGAAGATCTGCTGGCGCGCGACCCGCGGTACCTGGCAGGCGTCGCGCTGGCGCATCGGCGGGCCGGCGCAACGCGGCGCGCGGGCCACGCGGTGGTCAGGGTTCTCGACGCCGAAATCGCGGGCGTTACACGCGAGCACCGCCACACGCTGGTCGCGGTGGTCACGGATGACATGCCCTTCCTGGTCGATTCGCTGCAGCTGGCCTTCGGCGGCCTCGGCGTGGGCGTGCACCTCATCATCCATCCGCAGCTTCAGGTCCGCCGCGATCGCAGCGGCCGGATCGTCGCGGGCAGCGCTGCCGCAGGCGGCCGCAGCGAGTCCTGGCAGCTGTTCGAAGTGGACCGGCAGATCGATCCGGCGCGGCTGCGGCTGCTCACCGGAACACTCAACGCAACGCTCGCCGACGTGCGGGTCGCGGTGGCCGACTGGCAGCCGATGCTCGAGCAGGCCGGAATCGCCGCGCGCGACCTTGACGCTCCGGGCGTGCCGCAGGCGGCGAATGCGGCCGAGGCGCGGGCGCTCATCGAGTGGATGGCGGCGGGACAGTTCACCTTCCTCGGCTACCGTCATTACCGGCTGCGGCGCGGCGCCCGGCGGGATCTGCTCCTGCCCCGGATCGCCTCGGGCCTCGGGCTGCTGCGGCCCGGACGTCCCGGCGTCGCCGCCCCGACGCCGACGGTGCTCACCGGCGCCTTGCGGCGCGAGGCACGCGCGGCACACGCCGTGCTGGTCACCAAGGCCAATTCCCGCGCGACCGTGCACCGCGGCAGCTACCTGGACTACGTCGGCGTGCGCACCTTCGACGGGCGCGGCCGGGTCACGGGCGAGCACCGTTTCCTGGGACTGTGGACCTCGTCGGCCTACGAGAGCAGTCCGCGGACCATCCCCCTGCTCAAGGACAAGATCGAGGCCATCATCGGCGCATTCGATGCGCCGCGCGGCAGTCACGATGCCAAGGCGCTGGCCCATGTCCTGGAGACCTATCCGCGCGATGAGCTGTTCCAGGGCACGGTCGCGGAGCTCGTGCGCAACGTCCGTGGCATCGTGAACCTGTACGAACGCTCGCAGGTGCGCCTGTTCACCCGTCGCGACCCCTTCGGCCGCTTCTACTCGTGCCTGGTCTACGTGCCGCGCGACCGCTACGACTCGCGGGTGCGCTCGCGCATCGAGACCGTGCTGCGCGCAGAACTGGGCGGCACCGCCGTGGAGAGCCAGGTCCAGATCTCCGAATCGACCCTGGCGC
>DATJPN010000204.1:0-7602 GCA_035506335.1 Steroidobacteraceae bacterium
CGCTCGCGCAGGGTCAGGAATTCGTCGCGCTCGCGGGTCAGCACGGCGTGCATGCCCGCCTCGGCGTCGATGCGGCTGGCCAGCGCCCGGGCAATGGCGAGCACCACGTCCTTTTCGTGGACGCCCGCGTGCCCCGTCGCGCCCGGATCCTCGCCGCCATGCCCCGCGTCCACGGCAATGACGATATCGCGCCCCGAATCCCGCGGTGCGTGGGCCGCCTGCACCGGCCGGGGCGTCGCAGCCACGCTCGGGTGGCCGCGCTGCTGCGACCCCAGCCTGAAGATCAGCGTGGGCCCTGTACCCGCGGCCCCCTCCCATCGGCCATGCACCGACACCGAGCGGGCCAGCAGGATCGTGAGCCGCAGATCGCCGTTGCCCGCGGGCTGCGCGGTCACGCCCGTCACGACACCCGCGGCCTGCGGCATCTGCAATCCGGCCGCGGCCCGGGCATGGCGCAGCGTCACGGTGATTCGCGCGGGATTACGCGCGGTGGTGACCCGATAGGCTCCCCGCGCGCTCAAATTCACGGCGAGGGCGGCTGAGGCCTCATCGGCGGTGAGGCCGATCGAGCGCACCTGCGTACCCGGCGCGCCCGCCGCCACAGCCGCGGTCCACACCAGCATCACGGCCGCAAAGACATGCTTTTTCATAGACTTCGCAGTCATATCTGCTGCGTAATCTACGACTCCTCCTTACGCAATTCAACCTTGCGCGCGCGCCAGCCACTGTGCGCCGGCCGCGCTCGCGGCCACGATATCGATGCTATGGAACGTGGCATGCGCCGCCAGGGTGATGTCGAGATCCGCACCGGGCAGCCACGTCCCCCCGCGCTCGGGCCATTCGACCAGCCAGACGTGACCCGCGGTGGCCAGATCCCGCAGGCCGAGGCCCTCGAGTTCCTCCGCGCCGTGCAGCCGGTACAGATCGGCGTGCACCACCGTGACGGCGTCGAATGCATAACACTCGACCAGCGTGAAAGTGGGACTGCGGACGGGGCCCGTATGGCCCAGGGCGCGCAGGAAACCGCGCGCCAGGGTGGTCTTTCCCGCGCCGAGGTCGCCATGGAGCCTGATCTGCAGCGCCTGCGGGTGGGCCGTCGGCATGGCCCGGGCGAGCCTCCCGCCGCAGGCCTCGGTCTCCTCGGCCGTGGTGGTATTCAAGGGTTGACGCAGGCCTGCAGCTCGCGCGCGACGTCGCTCGCGAGCAGGCCGCGCTCACCCGGGCGCGCGGCGGCGTCGCCCGCCAGCGCATGAGCCATCACGGCTGCGCGGGTCGCCGCCCAGGGATCCTCGCACTGCGCCAGGACACCGGCGATGGCCCCAGTGAGCACATCGCCCATGCCGGCGCTCGCCATGCCCGGATTGCCGCGCTCGCACAGTCCGGGCGCGTGACCGCGGCGGCCCACCAGCGTGCCGGCGCCTTTGAGCGCGATGGTGCCGCCATAGTCCCTCACCAGCGCCGCCAGCGCCGCGAGGCGATCAGCCTGGACCGCAACCGTGTCGATGCCCAGGAGCCGTGCCGCCTCGCCCGGGTGCGGGGTCAGAATCCAGTTGTCGCGCTCGCGCTTGCCGCCTTCGGCGATGATGTTCAGCGCATCCGCATCCACCACCAGAGGCTTCTCGCTGGCGAGCGTCAGTCGCACCAGCTCCCGCGACCAGGGACTGCGGCCGAGGCCCGGACCGATGGCCACGACATCGGCGCGCCCCAGGGCCGGCACCAGGTCGGCGGGGCTCGCCAGGGGCAGACAGATCAGCTCCGGCCGGCCGGCCACGATGGCCACGAGGTTCTCCGGCGCCGTCGCCACGGTCACCAGTCCCGCGCCGGCACGCAGGCATGCCTCGCCGCACAGGCGGGCCGCGCCCGGCATGCCCACGCCACCGCCGACGACGAGCACCCTGCCGAAGTCGCCCTTGTGCGCCTGGCGCGCCCGGCGGGGCAGCGCCTCCACCACGCAGGCTTCGGTGATGCGTTGCAGCCGCGGAGCGAATTGCGGCAAGTCCGGAACCGGAACCTCCAGGTCGTCGAAGAAGATGCGCCCGGCGCGCTCGGGTCCCTCGCCCAAGAACAACCCCGTCTTGAGCCCCACGAAAGTCACCGTCGAGTCCGCCCGCACCGCCATGCCGAGCGGCATGCCCGTATCGCTGTCGAGGCCGGAGGGGACATCGATGGCGAATACCGGGCGTCCCGCGGCATTGATCGCGCCGATCGCATCGCATGCCGGCCCACGCACGGGTTGCGTGAGACCCGTGCCCAGCACCGCATCGACGATCACCTCGGCCTCGCGCAGCAGCGCGACGCCCAGGGGTTGCACCGCGCCCCCGCTCGCCGCGAAATCCTCGTACGCCTGGCGGGCATCGCCCTTGAGCCCCGCGACCGCGGTGACCGCGATGACGCTGACTTCAAGTCCGGCGGCCTGGGCGAAGCGCGCCAGCACGTAGCCGTCGCCGCCGTTGTTGCCGCCCCCGCAGACGATGACGACCCGGTACGCCATCGGCCAGCGGGCCCGCAGATAGCGCAGCGCGGCCTCCCCGGCGCGCTTCATCAGCGTGTAGCCGGGAATGCCCAACGACTCGATCGTGCGTTGATCGAGGGCGCGCACCTGGGCGGCGGAATAAACGGCGATTGGCAGGGCCATGGGCTCATTATACTGGGCCGCGATGGCCGGCCCGACTCCCTTTGCACCCGCCGCCCTCGCGGCGATCCGCGGCGAGCTGCACACCCTCGCCCTGCAGCTCGGGTTTGCCGCGGTCGGGGTCGCGGAGCTCGATCTTGCCGATGACGAGCTGCACCTGCTGCGCTGGCTCGAGCACGGCTACCACGGTGACATGCACTACATGCAACGCCACGGCGTGCTGCGCAGCCGCCCGGCCGGCCTCGCTCCGGGGAGCGTGCGCGCCATCTGCGTGCGCATGGACTACTTCCCGCGGGAGGCCGCCGACGCGCACGCCGTGCTCGCGGACCCGCAGCGCGCCTACGTGTCGCGCTATGCCCTCGGGCGCGACTACCACAAGGTGCTGCGCGCCCGGTTGAAGACCCTGGCGCAGCAGCTGCTCGGGCGCATCGGAGCGTTCGGCTACCGGGTCTGCGTCGACAGCGCCCCGGTGCTCGAGAAGGCGCTCGCGCGCAATGCGGGGCTCGGCTGGATCGGCAAGCACACCAATCTGCTCGCGCGCGATGCCGGCTCCTGGTTCTTCCTCGGCGAAATCCTCACCGACCTGCCGCTGCCCGCCGATCGGGCTCCCGCCGGACATTGCGGAACGTGCACGGCGTGCATCGATGTCTGTCCGACGCAGGCCATCGTGGGTCCCCGGCAGCTCGATGCGCGACGCTGCATCTCATACCTGACCATCGAACACCACGGCGCCATTGCCCCGGAACTGCGCCGCGCCATCGGCAACCGCATCTACGGGTGCGACGACTGCCAGCTGGTGTGTCCGTGGAACAAGTTCGCGCAGGCGGCGGCCCATCCTGACTTCAAGGTGCGCCACGGGCTCGACGGCGCGGCGCTGACCGAGCTGTTCGCCTGGACCGAAGCGCAGTTCACCGAACGCATGCGCGGCTCGGCCATCTACCGCATCGGTTACGAGCGCTGGTCGCGCAACATCGCCGTGGCGCTCGGCAATGCGCCGCGATCGGCCGCGGTGCGCGCAAGCCTGCTCGCGCGCCGCGAACGGGCCTCGGCGCTGCTGCGCGAGCATATCGACTGGGCGCTGCAGCAGCACGCCTCTTGAGATCCGGGCGTGCGCCCGTCCCCGGCTCAGGCCGGCACGCGCAGGTTGTCGATGAGCCGCGCGCGGCCCAGGCGGGCGGCCACCAGCACCACCCGCTCGCGCGTCTGCGGCGTCGGCGGCTGCAGGTCCCGGGCATCGCGCACGGCGAAATAGTCGGGCCGGAATCCGGCCGCGGCGAGCGCCGCGAGGCCCTCGGTCTCGACCGCGAGGTCGGCGGCCCCGGCCAGCAACCGCGTGCGCGCCTGCTGCAGCTGCCGGTGGATGAGCGGCGCGAGCTCGCGCTCGGCCGCCGTCAGGTACTGGTTACGCGAGCTCATCGCGAGCCCATCGGGCTCGCGCACCGTCGCCGCGCCGACGATGGCCATCGGCAGGCACAGATCCGCCACCATGCGCCGGATGATGGTCAGCTGCTGAAAATCCTTCTCGCCGAATATCGCCGCATCCGGCTCGACGATGTTCAGCAGCTTGGTGACGATGGTCGCGACGCCCTGGAAATGCCCGGGGCGGAATTCCCCGTCGAGGATCTGCGACAGCACCGGCACTTCCACCCGCGCCGCGTTTTCCGGGCCGTTGGGATAGATCTCGGCGACGTCGGGCATGAACATCATGTCGCACCCGGCCGCCGCCAGCATGCGCTCGTCCTCGAGCGGCGTGCGCGGATAGTGCGCGTAGTCCTCGTTCGGCCCGAACTGCATCGGATTGACGAAGATGCTGGCCACGAACCGCTCGCCGTGCTGGCGGGCCGCCTCGATGAGGCTCATGTGCCCGGCGTGCAGATTGCCCATGGTCGGCACGAACGCGACCCTCAGGCCCCGTGCGCGCCAGAGACGCACACGCTCGCGCACGTGCGCGATGGTGGTGACCGTGTCCATCAGATCGTTCCGTTCCGCATGGCGTTGTAGTAATTGCGCCCGCGCCGGACCCGGCTGATCGCGAGCAGCAGGTCTTCGTAGTCAGGCTGGTTGCCGATCGGATCCATCGATGCGGCGTTGACGATCAGCAACGGGGCCTCGTCGTATTCGTGGAAGAACCGCGAGTACGCCTCGTTGAGGCGGGTCAGATACGCCCGATCGATCTGCTGCTCGAAGGCGATGCCGCGCCGGGCGATGCGCGAGAGCAGCACGTCCACCGGCGCCTGCAGGTAGATCACCAGATCCGGCTTCGGCGCCACGGTGCCGAGTTTCGCGTGCACCTGTTCGTAGAGCCCGAACTCGGCCTCATCCAGCGTGATGCGCGCGAACAGCTGGTCCTTGGCGAGCAGGTAGTCGGCCACCCTCACGGGCGAGAACAGATCCGACTGGTTCAGTGCCTGCAGCTGCTGGGTGCGCTGGAATAGGAAGTACAGCTGCGCCGGAAACGCCGCCGCGCGTGGATTGCGGTAGAAGCGCTCCAGGAACGGATTTTCGGCCGCCTGCTCCAGGATCAGGCTCGCACCATAGGTTTCCGCCAGGCGTCGCGCGAGGCTGGTCTTGCCCACTCCGATCGGGCCTTCGACGGCGATATAGCGAAATTGCGTGGCGGCGGCGGTCATGGGGCGTGAAGGTCACTCTACTCCCGGGCGTGCCTCGCCCAGGGGCCGCAGGCCATCAGCACCGACTCGGGCCAGCAGTTCGCGCACCGGGCCCGCTCCCGGCACTTCCAGGTCCGGCGCGATATCCGCCAGAGGATACAGAACGAAGTTGCGCGCCTCCACACCCGGATGCGGCAATACCAGCTCGGCGCTGCGACACTGCTCGCGGCCGTAGACGAGCAGGTCGAGGTCGATGATCCGGGGTCCCCAGTGCTCATGTACCGCGGGGCGCCCGCAGCGGATCTCCAGATTGCGCAGCTCCTGTAGCAGCTGCAGCGCCGGCAGCTGCGTCAGCACCCCGGCGGCGGCATTCACGTAGTCGGGCTGCGCGACCGGTCCCATGGGACGGGAGACGAACAGCCGCGAGACGAGCACGCGGACGGTTTGCGGCAGGCCCGCGAGGGCCTGCAGGGCCCGGCGCACCTGCGCCGCCGGATCGGACAGATTGCTGCCGAGCCCGATATAGGCGGGCTGCCACACCGGCATCACGCAGAGCTGGCCGGCCTGCGGCGGCGGCGGCGCGGACCGCGGCGGGCGCTGTCGCGGCGCGGCGGGGTGCCCCCCAGATCGTCGGCCATGCGCTCGCGCTCCGGCTCGGGTACCTCCTGCAGGCGCGTCCACCAGGCGGCATTTTCCGCGGATGCGAGGCCCAGCTGCGCACGCAGCAGCAGCAGATCGTACGCGGCGCGAAACCGCGGATGCTCGAGCACCCGCAGCGCGCGCCGGCCCCGCGGATGCTCCAGCCGCGGCTGCAGTGCGAACATCTCCCGCACCCCCAGCGCGAAGCGGCGTGGAATCGAGATCCGCGACTGCGCCTCCCGCACCGCCTGGTCGCAGGCATCGAGGATGGCGCCGGTCTCGTGCCAGCGCTCCGGCGGCATCGCCTCGATCAGGCGCGCGATCGGTCCGTACAGCAGCAACGCGAACAGAAAGGTCGGCGTGACGGGCTTGTCCGCCTGCACCCGGTCGTCGGTGTTGCGCAGCCCCTGCAGCAACAGCTGCTCGACCAGATTGCCCGGGTGCGCGACCGCATAGGCGTCCACCGTGGGCAGCAGCGCCGCCAGCAGCCCGCGACGGCGCAGGACCTCGTAACTGCGCGCCCCGTGACCGGTCAGGAACAGCTTCAGCGTTTCATCGAAGAGGCGCGCGGGCGGCACGCCCCCGAGCAGGTCGGCCAGCAGCGCAATCGGCGCGGCGGTCGCCGGGTCCAGCGAAAAATCCAGCTTCGCCTCGAAACGCGCGGCGCGCAGCATCCGCACCGGATCCTCGCGATAGCGCGTTTCCGGATCGCCGATCAACCGCAGCGTGCGCGAAGCGATGTCGGCCGCGCCATCCACGTAATCCCAGAGCGAGAAGTCGGCGATGTTGTAGTAGAGGGAATTCGCGGTGAAGTCGCGCCGCCAGACGTCCTCGTCGATGTTGCCATACACGTTGTCGCGCAGGATCCGTCCCGACTCGTCGAACGCCCGGTGCGTGTCGGAAGGCTCCACGACGGCCGCAACGTCAGCGGCCTCGCCCTCTTCATCATCATCGAGGTCCGCCACGGGCTCCTCGGCCTGCGACGGGGCGCTGGAGGCGCGGAACGTCGCGACCTCGATGGTCTCGCGGCCGAAGAACACGTGCGCGAGGCGGAAGCGCCTGCCGACGAGGCGGCAATTGCGGAACAGCTTGCGCACCTCTTCGGGCAGCGCGTCCGTGGAGACGTCGAAGTCCTTCGGCGTGATGCCGAGCAGCAGGTCCCGGACACAGCCGCCGACCAGAAAGGCCTGATAGCCTCCCTCGCGCAGGCGATACAGAACGCGCAGGGCGTTGTGGGAGATTTGCGCACGGGAAACCGAGTGCTCGGACCGCGGAATGATCCGCGGCTTTACGGCCGCAGCCGCAGGGTCAACAGGTGAGTTCAAGGAGTATGGCTTCTAAGGCTTGAGCAATGTCTACAGCTCTCTATAATACCGCGCTCTCGCGCCAGAGCTTGAAACCTCGCTCCCTTCGTCTAGAGGCCTAGGACATGGCCCTCTCAAGGCCAGTACACGGGTTCGAATCCCGTAGGGAGCGCCAATTAAATCAGCGAGTTAAGCGATCCGGCAATCCTTCGCACGCACACCGTGGGCAGATTCGCGTCGCCATCCTGAGGCTGCGTACCTGTGCCGGTACGGCGCAAGTCCCGTATGCCCTCACCCGAGGACCTTCATGGCAACCCCCGAAACCGGAGGAGCGCCGGGCCTGCATCCGGGTGAGTGCGTCGATTCACGATACTTGAAAGTGTACACTTCACTTTACGTTTGACTTGCAGAGCAGATC
>DATJPN010000205.1:0-12945 GCA_035506335.1 Steroidobacteraceae bacterium
GCGGTGGTGTGGATCTTCCTGCGGGACCTGCGGGCCACGGCCATTTCGGCGCTCGCGATCCCGCTGTCGGCCATTCCGACGTTCGCCTTCATGGATGTCATGGGCTTCACCCTCAACCAGATCAGCCTGCTCGCGCTGTCACTGGTGGCGGGCGTGCTCGTGGACGATGCGATCGTGGAGATCGAGAACATCGTGCGCCACATGCACATGGGCAAGAGCGGCTACCAGGCATCCCTCGATGCCGCCGACCAGATCGGACTCGCCGTGGTCGCGACCTCCTCGGCCATCATCGCGGTGTTCCTGCCGGTGAGCTTCATGGGCGGCATCGTCGGGCAGTTCTTCAAGCAGTTCGGCCTGACGGTGGCGGCCGCGGTGTTCTTCTCGTTGCTGGTCGCACGCCTGCTGACGCCGGTGATCGCCGCCTACACCCTGAAGAGCGACCACAAGGTCCGCGAGGACGGACCGGTGATGAAGTGGTACCTGCGCCTGCTGTCCTGGTGCATCCGCCACCGCTGGAAGACCTTGGGCGCGGGCCTCGTGATCTATGCACTGTCGATCCTGGCCTTCTACTTCCTGCCCACCTCCGTGTTCCCGCCGGACAACAGCGACAGCGTGGCGCTCAGCATCGAACTGCCGCCCGGCGTGCGCCTGGAGCAGACGGCCGCGATCTCGGCGCGCGCGAGCGCCATCATCGGCAAGTACCCGGAGGTGCGCAGCATCGTCGAGTACGCGGGCGACAACTCCGATGTGCGCCTGGCCACGCTGTACGTGGAACTGGCTCCGGCGAGCCAGCGCCACGAGACCTCCTCGCAGTTCCAGGACAAGGTCATGAAGGAGCTGCGCCTGATCCCCGATGCGCGCATCCACTTCCAGGTCCAGAGCGCCTCGGGCGGGGACGCCGATCTCACCCTGTTCCTGACCGGCGAGGATCCCGCGCTGCTCGATCGCACGGCCGGGCAGGTGCTCAACGAGATGCGGACCCTGCCGAGCCTGCGCGATCCGCGCATCAATGCCGACCTGCAGCAGCCCGAGATCGTGATCCGGCCGCGCCTCGACCTGGCCGCGGCGCTGGGCGTCACGGTGGAGAGCATCAGCTCGACGATCCGCATCGCGACCCTCGGTGACCTGCCGCAAAACGGCGCGAAGTTCTCGCTGTCGGACCGGCAGATACCGATCCGGGTGAGTCTGCAGGAGAGTTCGCGCAGGGACCTCTCGACCCTGCAGAACCTGCCCGTTCCCGCCGCCGGCGGCCGCACGGTGCCCCTGAAGGCCGTGGCCGACATCAGTTTCGGCCAGGGGCCGAGCCGCGTGCAGCGCTACAACCAGAGCCGGCGCATCGAGCTCGACGCCGATCTGAACCACTCCGAGCTGGGACCGGCGCTCAAGCAGGTCGATGCCCTGCCGACCATGAAGAACCTGCCGCCCGGGGTGCGCGAGGTGGAGACCGGCGATGCGCAGCTCGCGACCGAACTGCGCACGAGCTTCGGCCTCGCGATGGGCACGGGCATCATGATGGTGTTCGCCGTGCTCGTGCTGCTGTTCGTGCGGGTGTTCCAGCCCCTCACCATCCTCTCGGCGCTGCCGCTGTCCGTGGGCGGTGCGGCCGTGGCCCTGCTGCTCACGCACCTGTCGCTGTCGCTGTCGGTGATCATCGGTTTCCTGATGCTGATGGGCATCGTGGCCAAGAACTCGATCCTGCTCGTGGACTTCGCCATCGAGGAGATGCGCGCCGGGAAGGACCGGATCACGGCCTTGATCGAGGCCGGCCACAAGCGCGCCCGCCCCATCGTCATGACGACCGTCGCCATGATCGCGGGCATGCTCCCCGTCGCGCTGCAGCTGCTGCGCGGGGAGATGTTCCGCTCGTCCATGGCCATCGCGGTCACCGGCGGCCTGATCACCTCCACGGCGCTGACGCTCGTCATCGTGCCGGCGGTGTTCACCCTCGTGGATGACGTGGAGCGCTGGGTCGGGCCGCGGGTGGCGAAGGCGCTGATGGCGCAGGACGCCCACGCTCCCGCACCTCCAAAGGCCGCGCCGCACGCGGTATCCTGACGGCCCTGCCGCCCATCGGGCGGCGCTGCGCCGGACCTGAAGGCACTTGCCAGACAACGCCGTACATGCGCGCTCCGCGTGGTGGGTGCGGCTGCTCGCCGCGCTGCCCTGGTGGGTGATGGATCCCTTCGCCGATGTGCTGGCCTGGCTCGCGTGGCGGGTGGCCCGCGTCGACCAGCGCCCGCTGCGCGAGAACCTGCGGGCCTCCTTCCCGGACCTCACCGAAGCGCAACTGCAGGTCCTGATGCGCGACTATTACCGGGGCTTTGCGCAGGTGCTGGTGGAAGTCATCCGCTCGGTGCACCTCTCCCCGGAGGAACTGCGAAGGCGGGTGGTCCTGGAAGGGTTCGAGCAGGTTCGAGCCGCGCTCGCCGCAGGGACACCCGTGCTGCTCGTGGCGGCCCACCAGTGCAACTGGGAGTGGATGCTGCTCGGTCTCTCGCTGGAGTTGGGCTATCCGCTCGAAGCCGCCTACAAGCCGCTCGTCGACGGCTGGGCCCAGCGGGAGATGCTCAAAGCCCGCAGCCGCTTCGGCGCGCAGCTGGTGCCGGCGAAGGAGCTGCTCGCGCATATCCTGCGCGGCGGCCGCACGCCGCGCGCGATCGCGATGGTGGCCGACCAGGAACCGCGCACCAGCGAGCGTCGGCACTGGACCCGGTTCATGAATCGCGACACGGCATTCTTCATGGGCGCCGAGGAGATCACGCGCGTGACCCGGATGCCCGCGTACTTCGTCGGCCTGCGGCGCACCTCGCGTGGCCACTACACCGTGTCCGCGACACCGCTGTGCGCGGCCGGGGAGAAGCTTCCCACGGGGGCGCTGACCGAGCGTTACGCCCGGCTGGTCGAGGCGCAGATCAGGGCTGCGCCCACCGACTGGCCGTGGTCGCACAAGCGGTGGAAGCTGAAGAAATCCTTGTATGCGGATTCAAGGTCATGAGCGGCACGTCCGCTCTGATACCCGTCAGGGGGTATGGATATAGCCCCTAACCCGAGTTCGCCTGCAGCTTGGCCTCCAGATGCGCGGCCAGTTCCGCGATCGTCGGATAATCGAACAGCTCCGTGAGATCGACCTGGCCGGGGAACTCGCGGTCGATCTGCTCGTGAATTTCGATCAGCTTGAGGGAACTCGCGCCCACTTCGAACAGGTTGTCGTGCAGGTCGAGTTTCTTGCCTTCGAGCGCCGCGTCGCAGATGGTGCGGATCTTCTCCTCGATGTCCGAGCGCGAGGCCGAGACGGGGCCGCGCCGCGCGGCGCGCAACGCTGCAAGCTCGGCGAGCTCGTTCGCGAACTCACCGGCGAGGTAGGCTTCCTCGAGCACGTGCCGCTGGATCTTGCCGCTCGTGGTTTTCGGAATGCGCTTCACCGGAACCACGTCGGCGACTTCGAGTCCGGTGTGTTCGTTGATCAGCCGCGAGACCTCGTTGGCCACGGGCACGAAGTCTTTGATCTCGCCGCGATGGAGCACGAACACGACGATCTGGTCGGTCTGGGCGCCGGCCGGGCGGACGCCGGCGATGGCGACCTTCCCGAGGTCGAGGCCTTCGGCCGCCTGCGCGATGCCTTCGAGGTCGTGCGGGTAGTAGTTCTGTCCGTTGACGAACAGGATCTCCTTGGCGCGGCCGGTGATGTACAGCTCACCCTGGCGGATGACGCCGAGATCGCCGGTGCGCAGCCACCCATCCGCGCTGAAGGTCGTGGCGTTGACGGCGGAATCTGCGAAATATCCCTGCGTGACGTTCTCGCCGCTGATGAGGATGTTGCCGATGACCCCTTCGGGCAGTTCGCGGTCGTCGTCCGCGCAGATGCGCACCTTGCAGTATGGAATGGCCCGGCCCACCGACACCAGGTTCACCGCGTCCCGGGAGCCCGGCGCCGTGTCCTGGGCGGCTTCACCCACGGTCAGGTGATGCCGGTCGAGCTGGATCGTGCGCAAGGGCGCGCCCGGGGCCGGGAAGGTCGCGGCGAGCGAGGCTTCCGCGAGCCCATAGACCGGGTACATGGCATTGCGCGCGAGCTTCGCCGGCTGCATCCGCTTCAGGAACTCCTCGCACAGTTCCGCGGAGATGGGCTCGGCGCCGTTGAAGATGAGCCGCACGGGCGACAGGTCGAGGCCGTCCACGGGTCGGTCGCCGAGGACCTTGAGGTAATGACGGTACCCGAAGTTCGGTGAGCACAGGATGGTGGCGCGCCTGGAGCTCGCGAAGGTGAGCCACAGCAGCGGCCGGCGCACGAAGAGTTCCGTGGGCATCAGGTGCTGGTGCAGCCGGTTCGCGAACATGAAGATATGGAAGCCGATGAGCCCCATGTCATGCGTCAGCGGCATCCAGGAGAGGCTCACGTCATCTTCGGTGAAGGCGGCGATTTCGCTCACCCCCCGGCAGTTGGCGAGAATGTTGCCATGGGTGAGGACGACGCCCTTCGGTTCGCTGGTGGAGCCGGAGGAGAACTGGATGAAGGCCACGTCGGAGGCCGTGGCGACCTGCGTTTTGCCCGCACGGCTGATGTCGTCCAGCTGATCCACGAGGAATACGCGGCTCTTGAGTTTCGCGAAGGTCGGCGCCTCGCCCACCTGTGCGGCGAACGCTTCGATGCGCTCCAGCGAGCGCCGGTCGGTGTACAGGTAAGGATTGCCGAGCTTGCGCGCGATGCGCAGCAGCTTGTGCCGGTGTTCGTCGCTGATGCCGAGCGCCACCGGCACGGGAATGATGCCGCCCAGCACCGCGCCCCAGAACGCGTCGATGAAGGGCTCGTTGTCGCCCAGGAACAGGATCAGGTGATCACCGCGCTTCGCGCCGAGCTTCTGCAGGTGGTAGAGGATCCCGAGGGCCCGGTCGTACAGGTCGCCGAAGGACACGCGGCGCTCGTTATGCTCACCTTCCAGGTAGGTGATGCTGCGCTCGATCTTGCGGTTGCCTTCGATCAGTTCGATCAGCGTCGCGGGAGTGGACATCAGCGGCGTTCCAGCCTCATGACCAGGGGTTTGCGGGTACGCAGGTTGATCTGCGCTTCCAGCTCGATGGGCTCATCCGAGGCGAGCTCGAGCCGGTAGTGACGGGCGACCTTGTACAGGTGCATCAGCATCTCGTAAAGGGCCAGGGACTCGCCGATGCAGTGCCGGGGACCGGCGGCGAAGGGGATGTACGCGAAGCGGGGCCGCTCGGCTTCGTGCTCGGCGTCGAAGCGCTCCGGGCGAAAGGCCTCGGGCTCCTTCCAGTACTGCGGGTGCCGGTGCAGCAGGTAGGGGCTCAGCAGCACGTCGGTGCCGGCCGGAATCTCGTAGCCGCCGAGCACGTCGGCCTCGACGCTGCGCCGGGACAGCACCCAGCCCGGCGGATACAGCCGCAGCGCCTCGTTGATGACGTTCTGCGTGTAGCCGAGCTGTTCCATCCTCTCCAGGCCCGGCGCCTTCACCTCCGGCGCGGCCGCGATTTCCACGTGCATCCGGGCATCGACCTGCGGATGCCGCGCCAGCAGGTACCAGGTCCAGTTGAGCGCGCTCGCCGTGGTCTCGTGGCCGGCCACGACCAGGGTCATCACCTCGTCGATGAGGGCGCGCTCGGGCATCGGGTCACCGGTCTCCCGGTCCCGGGCGTTCATGAGCATGCTCAGGTAATCGAAATGCTCGGCGGGCTCCGCGCGGCGGCGCGCGATGAGGGCCGAGACGAGTTTCGCCAGCGAGCGGAAGCGATAGGCGAACTTGAGGTCCCGGGCGGTCTCGCGGGTCACGACCTCGAAGGGATTGCCACCCGGCTGGTGGGTCAGGGTGGCCATGTCGGTGCCGAAGATCGATCCCAGGACGATCTCCAGCGTGAGCTCGCTCATGTCATCGGTGAGGTTCACGGTCTCGCCACGGGCGGCCTGTGCCGCCCACTTGTCGATGAAACGGGTATTGGCGGCATCGATGAGCTCGTTGAACCCGGTGACCACGCGGCGGTGGAAGAGGGGCTGCATCATGTAGCGCTGGCGGCGCCAGGTTTCCCCTTCGCTGGTCATGATGCCGTTGCCCAGCAGGATCTTCACCCGGTCCAGGCCCGTGCCCTTGGTGTAGTTGCGGTGGTTGCCCACCAGCACCCGCTTCACGTCGTCGGGGTGATTGATGACCCAGGTGTAGGATCTGCGCCCCGGCGCATAGACCCGGTAGATGTCGCCGTAGCGGGCGAAGAGCTCGACCATCCGCTTGAGCGAATCCTCGGTCGCCCCCACATCGAATTGCACGTCGGCCTCGGGCGGTTGCGAGTGCGGCCGGGGGGTCGGTAGATCGGGGGTGGTCATGCCGTATTATGATCGCATGACCGATACCCCTCCGGGCGGTGAGCTCCGCAACACCCTCTACAAGACCGTCACGCATTCGGGCCGGCGCATGACCCGGGCCCGGCGCGCGCTGTATGCCGTGGCGGTACCGCTGGGACTCGCCATCATCCGGCTGTGGTGGCTGACCTGCCGTATCCGCCACGTCGAGGGGGACCAGAACCTCAGCGCCGCGCTGGCGAAGGCCCCCTCGCTGGTGCCGTGCTACTGGCACCAGCACCAGCTGTTCTGCGCCCGCTACCTGCTCGACTGCCGCTCGCGCGGCCTCGTGCCCGGCTGGCTGATCAGTCCCTCGGTGGACGGGGAGATCGGCGCCATGCTGGTCAACCGGGTCGGCGCGAGGGTGATCCGGGGATCCTCCTCGCACACCGGGGCGCGGGCGCTGCGCGACTACTACGAGGCGCTGGTCAAGGACAACATCTCCCCGGTGGTGACACCGGATGGCCCCCGGGGGCCGCGCTTCCAGTTCAAGCCGGGGGCGATCCTGCTCGCGCGGATGTCCGGCCGGCCCATGCTGCCCATGGCCTATGCCGCCTCGCGGGCCTGGCTCATCAAGTGGGACAAGTTCGTCATACCGGTGCCGTTTGCCCGCATCAGCATCGCCATCGGCGAGCCGCGTTATGTAGCACGGGTGCTCGATGCCGCCGGCATCGAAGCCCTGCAACGCCAAATGGAGCAGGAACTGCTGCGACTGTATCGGGTCGCGGCCTCGAAGCTTTGAGCGATTCGTATCCCGCACCGTAGGCGCGTCGCAGATTCGGGAAATTCTTCAAGCCTGCACAGCTACTTAGCTTGAATTCCTGATTCGGTATGCCATTATCCGTCACTGGCGATCCACCCCGAGACCCACAGGCACACAGGTCGCAATGCCGAGCGCCCCGCCAGATTCCAACGTGGAGTTTTCCGCCTCCGATGTTCTATCCACCGATGCGTGGACCGGCAAGTCGCCTGCTGCCGTGGTCGGAATCGATGTCGGCTCCACCAAGATCGCGGTGGATCTGCAGAACCTGCGCCGCGACACCGCCGATGCCACCCTCCAGCGCAGCCTGCAGCATCTCCTCGACCTGACCGCCAGTGACTGCGCCTTCCTCGCCTTCATCGGCGAGGATGCGAAATTCGGCCAGGTGCAGGTGGCCCGCCGCGGCGTGGCCCATTGCCAGCCCGAAGCCCTGAGCGGCGATCCGCTCAGCGATTACCCCTGGTTGAATGCCCGACTCGATCACCTGCGGCTGACGGAGCTGCGAGATACCGGGTCTCCGACACCCGCCCAGGTGACCGAAGCGCGGCGGTTCGCCGCGCTGCAGATGGGCTCGCTGCTGATGGTGGCGTTCCGCATCCAGGACCAGCCCGCGGGGATCCTCGCCCTGGCCCGCGCCATGCCGCAGGGCCCCTGGGACGTGAACCTGGTGCTGCTGCTGAAACTGGTCGGCACGAGCCTCGCGACGGGCCTCGACCGCCTGCGCATGTCGCGGCGTCTCGCCAAGGTCGAGGAGCGCCTGCAGCTCACCCAGGCCGCCGCCAACGACGGCGTCTGGGACTTCGACCTGGAGAACAACGAGGTCTATTTCTCGCCCCGCTGGAAGGCCATGCTGGGGTACGCCGATGAGGACATGCGCGAGTCGCCCGACTGGCGCAACCTCGTGCATCCGGATGACATGACCCGCGTGCAGAACGCGATCCGCGACCACGTCGCCGGCAAGCTGCCGATTTTCGAGAGCGTGCACCGCATGCGTCACCGCAGCGGCGAGTGGCGCTGGGTGATCAGCCGCGCGCAGGCGCGCGTCGATGCCCACGGGCGGCTGCTGCGCCTGGTCGGGGTCGAACTCGACATCACCGAGCGCAAGCTCTACGAGGAGGCGCTGTTCCGGGAAAAGGAGAGCGCGCAGATCACGCTGCAGTCCATCGGCGATGGCGTGGTCACGACCAATGCCGACTCCACCATCGACTACATCAATCCGGTGGCCGAGGAGCTCACGGGTTGGCGGCTCGAGGACGCCATGGGCCGCCCCGTCGAGGAGGTGTTCCGCGCCTTCCACGAGGAGACCTGCGAGCCGCTGGAAAATCCGCTCACCGTGGCGATCCGCAGGGTACGACCCATCAAGTCCGTCCGCCCCGTGCTGCTCATCCGGCGCGACGGCAACGAGCTGTACGTGGAAAGCACCGCGGCCCCGATCCGCGATGGCGCGGGCCACGTTGCCGGCGGCGTGCTCGTGTTCCATGACGTGAGCGAATCACGCGAGTTGAACCGCAGGCTGTCCTACCACGCCAGCCACGACCTGCTGACCGGCCTCGTCAACCGCCGCGAATTCGAGGCCCGGGTGGAGCGGGCCCTGAAGAGCGCGAAGGCCCGCGAGGCCTCCTATGCGCTGTGTTACCTCGACATTGACCAGTTCAAGATCGTCAACGACAGCTGCGGCCACGGCGCCGGCGATGCCCTGCTCGGGCAGGTCGGCGCGCTGCTGAAATCGAAGGTCCGCTGGCGCGACACGCTCTCGCGGCTCGGCGGCGATGAGTTCGGCATCCTGCTCGAGAGCTGTTCGCTCGATGAGGCCATGCACACCGCCGAGCAGCTGCGCGAGGCCGTGCGCACCTTCCGCTTCACCTGGGAGGACCGCGTGTTCCGCCTGGGCGCGAGCGTCGGCGTCGTGCCGATCACCGCCGAAAACGAGGACGTCGCCTCGATCCTGTCCGCGGCCGACAGTGCCTGCCAGGCCGCGAAGGAGGCCGGGCGCAACCGCGTGCACAGCTTCGCCGAGAACGACATCGAGCTCATGCGCCGCCGGCGCGAGATGCAATGGGCCGCGCGCATCAACGCGGCGCTCGAGGAGGGTCGCTTCGAGCTGTTCCGCATGGCCATCCAGCCGCTGCAGCGTCCCGATCCGGGTCAGCACTACGAACTGCTGCTGCGCATGCGTGACGAAACCGGTCGCATCGTCTCGCCGGACAATTTCATTTCGGCCGCCGAGCGCTATGGCATCGCGCCCGCCATCGACCGGTGGGTCATCGAGAACGCGCTGCGCTGGCTCGTCTCCGAGGCCGACGAGCGCGAGACCCTGAAGCTGTGCTCGATCAATCTCTCCGGCCAGAGCCTCGGGGATGACAAGTTCCTGCCGTTCGTCATCGACCAGTTCCACCGCAGCGGCCTCGATGCCTCGAAGATCTGCTTCGAAATCACCGAGACGGCGGCGGTCGCGAGCTTCTCGCAGGCGAATCGCTTCATCCAGTCCCTGAAGGAGCTCGGGTGCAAGTTCGCGCTGGACGATTTCGGCACCGGCCTGTCCTCGTTCGGGTATCTGAAACACTTCCCGGTCGATTACCTGAAGATCGACGGCAGCTTCGTGCGCGAGATCCTGCGTGATCCCATCGACCGCGAGATGGTGCGTTCCATCAACGAGATCGGACATCTCACCGGCAAGCAGACCATCGCCGAGTTTGCCGAGAATGCGGAAATCATCCAGATGCTGACCAGCCTCGGCGTCGACTACGCGCAGGGCTACGGCATCGCCCAGCCGCAGCGGGTGCTGAAGGCGGTCGGAACCTAGAATTCCAGCCGCAGCGACAGGTCTATCGCCTGCACGTGCTTCGTGATCGCGCCCACCGAGACGAAATCCACGCCGGTCTCGGCGATCGCGCGCACCGTCTGGAGGTTCGCACCGCCGGAGGCTTCCAGCTTGACGCTCGAGCCGGTCTCGCGATTGCGCTGCACGGCACGGCGCAGGTCGGCGAGGCTGAAATTATCCAGCAGCACGATATCGGGGCGCGCGCCGAGCGCCTCCTCCAGCTGCCCGAGGGTTTCGACCTCGGTTTCCACCTGCAGGCGCGGCGCGGAGCGCCGGGCGGCGGCGATGGCCTGGGTGATCGAGCCGGCGGCCGCGATGTGGTTTTCCTTGATCAGGACCTGGTCGTACAGGCCCATGCGGTGATTGCGGGCCCCACCGCAGCGCACGGCGTACTTCTGGGCGGTGCGCAGCCCCGGAAGGGTCTTGCGCGTATCGAGGATGGTACAGCCGGTGCCGGCCACCGCGTCCACGTAGCGTCGCGCCGCCGTGGCGGTCGCCGACAGCAGTTGCAGGAAGTTCAGCGCCGTGCGTTCGCCCGTGAGTATCGCCCGCGCCGGACCCTCCAGGGTGAAGAGCGTCGTGTCCGGCCCGGCCGGCGCGCCTTCTTCGACCTCCCAGTGCAGGCGGATCTGCGGATCGAGCTGCCGGAAGGTCTCCTCGACCCAGGCGCTCCCGCACAGGATCATGGCTTCGCGGGTGATGACCCGCCCGCGCACCCGCTGCCGGGCCGGCACCAGGTTCGCGGTGACGTCGCCGCCGGCGACATCCTCGCGCAGGGCGGCGGCGACCTGCTCGGCAAGATCCGCGGGCAGGGAGCCGGGACGGTCGGCCGGAAGCGCGTTCATGTTGAAAGCGTACCACCCTGCGGCCGAGAATGCGCCTACGGGCGGAGTAGACAAGACCTTGCAAAACACCACGACGGAACAGGCGCGCCTGGCGCTCAAATCCCCTGAGCTGCTGCGGCAGGCGGCGTACATCGATGGGCAGTGGGTCGAGGCATCGGCGAGCCTCGAGGTCGTCAATCCGGCGACCCGGCAGCTGCTGGGACGGGTTCCGGCGCTCGGTGCGGAGCAGACCCGGGGTGCCGTGGCCGCCGCGCAGCGCGCCTTCGAGTCCTGGCGGCGAGTGCCGGCGGGCGAGCGCGGCCGCATTCTGCAACGCTGGTTCGAACTCATCATGGCGAACCAGGAAGACCTGGCCCGGATCATGACCGCCGAGCAGGGCAAGCCGCTCGCCGAGTCTCGCGGCGAAATCGCCTACGCGGCCTCATTCATCGAGTGGTTCGCCCAGGAGAGCCGACGCGCCTACGGGCAGGTCATTCCCGGTCACATGGCCGACAAACGCCTGCTGGTGCTGCGTGAACCGGTGGGCGTCGTGGCGGCGGTCACGCCCTGGAACTTTCCGGCCGCCATGATCACGCGCAAGGTGGGGCCGGCGCTGGCCGCGGGCTGCACGGTCGTCCTGAAGCCCGCATCGATGACACCGTTCTCGGCTCTGGCGCTCGCCTGGCTCGGCGGCCTGGCGGGCGTGCCCGCCGGGGTCTTCAATGTCGTGACGGGACCGGCCGGCGCCATCGGCGAGGTGCTGACGACCGACGCGCGGGTGCGCAAGTTCACCTTCACGGGCTCGACCGATACCGGCAAGCAGCTCGCGGCCCGCTGCATGGGTACCGTGAAGCATGTTTCGCTCGAGCTCGGCGGCAATGCGCCGTTCATCGTCTTCGATGATGCCGACGTGGACAAGGCCGTGGAGGGCGCGATGGCGTCCAAGTTCCGCAACACGGGCCAGACCTGCGTATGCGCGAATCGCATCCTCGTGCAGCGGGGTATCCACGATGAGTTCGCCGCGAAGCTGTGCGGGCGCGTCGCGGCCCTGGTGGTCGGCGATGGCCTCGCGGGTAATACCCAGCTCGGGCCGCTGATCAACGAGGCCGCCGTCGACACGGTCGCCCGCCATGTCGAGGACGCCCTCGCGCACGGCGGGAAACTGCTGACCGGCGGCGCGCGCCTCGGCGGGAATTTCTTCGCCCCCACGGTGATCGCCGAGGTGAGTCCCCGGGCGGTGCTGTGCCGCGAGGAGACCTTCGGCCCGCTTGCCGGCATCGTGAGATTCGACACCGAGTCGCAGGCCCTGGAACTGGCGAACGATACGACCGCGGGTCTTGCCGCGTACTTCTATACCCGGGACCTGAACCGCGCCTGGCGGGTCTCCGAGGCCCTGCAGTACGGGATGATCGGCTTGAACACCGGACTGATATCGACCACGGTGGCGCCATTCGGCGGCATGAAGGAGTCCGGACTGGGTCGCGAGGGTTCCAGCTTCGGGATGGCCGAATACCTCGAAACGAAGCTCGTCTGCACCGAAGTCACGGCAGGCTGAGCGGCGCGTGCACCTCGCCGCCCGGGCCCCAGTGCCGGGCCTGGGTGATGGCCTTCTGCAGCGCCAGCAAGGCGGAGTGATCCTGACCGTAGTTGAGGTAGCGTTCGGCGCCACTCAATACGCGCTCGAGCAGCACCAGGCGCTTGTGCACATAGAGCAGCGCCTCGGCGATCCCCTGCGGATCCTGCCCGCCGTCAACCGCTGACCTTGCGGCGTTGATCGCCTGCTCGAAGGCGGCGCCGGTCGGGGACCGCTCGCCGGCTTCGCCGCCTCCCGGCGCCGGGTGCAGGGTCGCGTGCATGATGTCCGTGGTCGTTATGACCCCGAGCAGCCGTTCCTGGGCATCGACCACCGGCAGCGCATGGAATCCGTGACGGGCCATCAGGGTCGCGGCGTCGATCAATGACTGCTCGGCCTGGATCGTGATCACGGGCGTGCTCATCAGGGTGGTCACCTTCAAGTGGGCGTCCAGGTACCGATCCGGCGGCATGCCGGTTTTCGGCATGAAGGCGTCGAGCTTCATCACGTCCGCGGAACTGAGCATGCCCACCACTTTGTCGCCGCTCAGCACCGGCAGGTGATGGATCGGATACCCCGAAAAAAGGCGCAACACCGCCCCGGCGGGCTCATCGGCGCCGA
>DATJPN010000206.1:0-7508 GCA_035506335.1 Steroidobacteraceae bacterium
CCGGTGGTGGCCACGCCGATCCGCAGTCTCGCGCAGGTGCAGGCGCTCCCGGCCCTGCGGCCCGAGCGGGACGTGCCCTTCGTGCTCGAGGCCGTGAAACACGTACGCGCCGGGATGCCCCGCGGTGTGCCGCTGATCGGCTTCGCCGGCGCGCCCTTCACGCTGCTGTGCTATCTCGTGAGCGGCAAGCCCTCCAAGGAGTTCGGCATCGCCCGCAGTTTCCTCTACCAGCAGCCGCAGGCCGCGCTGCAGCTGATCGATCACCTCGGGGATGCCATGGCGGCATATCTCGCCGCCCAGGCGCGCGCCGGGGCCCAGGCCCTGATGCTGTTCGAGTCCTGGGCGGGGCTGCTCGCGCCGCCGCAGTTCCGGCAGTTCGCTCTGCGCGGCGCGCAGCGGACCCTGAGCGCCCTGCGATCCTTGAACGTGCCCCTGATCTACTACGCCAACCAGGGTTCGGCGCTGATGGCCGAGGTGCGCGCGCTCGACGTCGAAGTCATCGGCGTCGACTGGCGCTCACCGTTGAGCGAAGTGCGGCGGGTCCTGGGTCCCGGGAAAGCCGTGCAGGGGAACCTCGATCCCGCGGCGCTGTTCGCCGATCCCGAGGAGTTGCAGCGCCAGATCGACATCGTGCTCGCCGAGGCCGGCCCGGGACCGGGGCATATCTTCAACCTCGGACACGGCATCTGGCCGGACACGGATCCGGATGCCGTCGCCCGACTCATCGACCATGTCCATGCGCGCACCGCGCGCTGACCGGAGCCCATCATGAACCCATCCGACAGCTTCGCGCCCACCGCGGCCGCCTATTTCAAGGACCTGCAGGAGCGCATCTGCAAGCGCTTCGAGGGCTTCGAGGACAGCGCGCGGTTCAATATCCGCCCCTGGACCAACCCGCCCGAGCATCGCCTGCAGGGGAGCGGCGAGAGCCGGCTGATGCGCGGGGCCGTGTTCGAGAAGGTGGGCGTGAACTTCAGCCATGTGCGGGGTTCCTTCCCGCCGCAGTTCCGCGGCCAGGTGCCCGGCTCCGAGGAATCCAACGGCCGCTTCACGGCCTGCGGGGTCTCCCTCGTCGCGCACATGACGAACCCGAAGGTGCCCGCCGTGCACATGAACGTGCGCTATCTCGCGACCAGCCGCGCCTGGTTCGGCGGCGGCGCGGACCTGACGCCGACCTTTCCCTTCGCGCAGGACACGGCGGATTTCCACGCCGCCCTGCGTGGCGCCTGTGACGGCTACCGCCCGGACGCCTACGCCGAGTACAAGGCCTGGTGCGACAAGTACTTCTTCCTGCCCCATCGCAACGAGCCGCGCGGCGTCGGCGGGATCTTCTTCGATGAGCTCGCGAGCGGGGACACGGGCAAGGACTTCGCGTTCGTCCGCGCCGTCGGCGAGGCCTTCCTGACAGTCTATCCGGCCATCGTGGAGCGGCGCTTCCGACTGCCCTATGATGATGCGGATCGCGAGAAGCTGCTGTTGAAGCGCGGCCGGTACGTGGAGTTCAACCTGGTCTATGACCGGGGCACGAAGTTCGGGTTCGCGACGGATGCGGACCCGGAGGCCTACCTGATGAGCATGCCGCCGATCGTGAAGTGGTAGGAGCGGGGCGCCCGCCGGCCCGCCCGGTCAGCTGCCCTGGATGCTGGTGACGGTGGCGCTGGCGGTACGCTCCTGCGCCCGGTCCGAGAGCCAGTCCGGATCCGGCAGTTCCACGAAGGCCTCACGCAGCGCGGCGCTCCAGCGCGAACGGATGCCGCGGAAGTAGACATTGTCGGAGTCGATGCTCATGTGCCGCGCGACGCAGAACTGGTCCCGGCGCACGATGACGAGGTCGAGCGGCAGGCCCACCGAGAGGTTCGACTGGATGGTCGAGTCCATGGACACCAGCGCGCACTTCGTGGCCTCGTTCAGGCTGCTGCTGCGGCGGATGACGCGGTCGATGATGGGCTTGCCGTACTTCGATTCCCCGATCTGGAAGTAGGTCGTCTCCGGCAGCGCCTCGATGAAGTTGCCGGCGGAGTAGATGCTGAAGAGCCGCGGCACTTCGCCCCGGATCTGCCCCCCCAGGATCATGCTGGCGTTGAACTCGACGCCGAACTCCTTGAGGGAGGCCGCATCGCGCCGATGCACCTCACGCAGCGCCTCCCCGACGCAGCGGGCGGCCTCGAACATGTTCGCGCAGGTCTGCAGGTCGAGACCCGGCTTCGAGGCGCTGTTCTCGTGCTCGCGCAGCAGGGTGACCACGGCCTGCGTGATCGCGAGGTTCCCGGCGACCTGCAGCACCATGACGCGCTCGCCGGGCCGCTGGAACACGGCCGTCTTGCGGAAGCTGTTGATCTGGTCGACGCCCGCGCTGGTGCGCGAGTCGGCGAGGAACACCAGTCCGGTGTCGAGCAGCATGCCGACGCAGTAAGTCATTGATCGCGGATCCTCAAGGTCTCGACCCTCTCACCGGGGCGGTGGGTGCGTACGGGCGCCGCCTCCAGGTAGTCGCGTCCGACGGCCAGGCGGCAATGTCGCGATCGTGCCGCTTCGACCCGGTCCACGTCCAGTGCCATCCAACCGTCCTGCGACGCATTCCAGATATCCACCCAGGCCGTGCGCTCCGCGCGTTCCTCCTCGAGGTGGCGGTAGCCGCTCACGAAGCGCGCGGGCACGCCGGCGGCGCGGCAGGCGCCGAGCAGGGCATGGGCCTGGTCGACCGCGGTGGCCTGCGCCGGGGACAGCTCGCGCACCCCGCGTGCCAGGCGCGCCGCCCAGTCCCAGGTCGCCCCGTGTGCCGGGCGGTGGCCTTCCGCGAACTCCAGGACTGCCGGGGTCGGCTGGGTGAGCGCCGTGGTCGCGAGATACGCCAGCGGCGAGAGCGGCCCCTCATGCGGCAGGACCTGCTCACCCGTGGCGACCTCGACGAGACCGGTGACCACCACCTCGATGAAGCGGTGCGGCGCCTCGAGGGTCAGCAGGTGCATGATGTTGCCGTGGGCGTCGAGCTGTTCGGCGCGCTGCCCCGGAGCGTGCAGCGCCCAGTGCAGCGTGTGTTGGAAGCGGTCCCGGCGCGGCGTCAGCCGCAGCGCCTGGGCGCTGTACTGGAAGGTCTGCGTGTAGCGGACCTCGCAGGTGTGCTGGATGCGCAGGCGGTTCATTCCCCACCGAGGGGCACGAGGAAGTCCTCGGCGATGCGCTGTCCCAGGTCCCGCAGCCGCTGCTGGAAGCGATCGAGCAGCACCGTGATGCCATCGGCGGCGAGCTCGTCGAACAGTCCATAGTGGAACTGCGCGTGCAGCTCCCCCGCGCGCCGCAGGGTCTCGGCCGAGCGGCCGTTCGCGACGGTCTGCAGGTCCTGCTGCAGCTCGGCGAGGCAGCGGTGCACGGCCTGCGGCACGTCATCGCGCATCAGCAGCAGCTCCGTGACCTGCTTGGGCGTCACCTGGGCGCGGCAGATGCGGCGGTAGGTCTCGAAGGCGGACATGGCCCGCAGCAGCACGGCCCACTCGCTGGCCTCCTCGTTCAGCCGCTCGCCCTCGCCACCGGGGTCGCGCCAGCGCGCCTCGAGCATGCGGGTGGTGTTGTCGGCGCGCTCGAGGTAGGTCCCGATGCGGGTGAAGCAGAGGGCCTCGTCGCGCTGCATCGTGCCGAGGGTCACGCCCCGGGCGAGGTGCGAGCGGTACTTGACCCACTCCAGGAAGTCGCGCCGTGCGGCTTCCGGGAGTTCCGCGCTGAAGCTGCGGGATTCCAGGTAGGTGGCGTTCACCGTCTCCCACAGCTCCGAGGGGATCGAGCCGCGCACGGCGCGGGCATTCTCGCGCGCCGCGCGGATGCAGGTGACGATGCTGCCCGGATTGGCCGTATCGAAGGCGAGGAAGTCGAAGGCCGAGTGCGCCGTGATGTCATCGTGGCGCTCGCGGTAGGTCTCGACCATGCCGAGGGACACGAGCGTCGCCGTCCAGCCCTGCAGCACGGCCTCCGGCGCCCGCGGCAGCAGGCTCAGCCGTGCATGCGCATCGAGCATGCGCGCCGTGCTCTCGGCGCGCTCCTGGTAGCGCGACATCCAGTAGAGGTGATCGGCGGTGCGGCTCAGCATATTGAACGGTCCTTACCCCGAGCCCATGCCGGCCAGGACCCAGGTGTCCTTGGTGCCGCCGCCCTGCGAGGAGTTCACGATGAGCGAGCCCTCGCGCAGCGCCACGCGGGTGAGCCCCCCGGGCACGATGGTGATGTCCTTGCCCGAGAGCACGAAGGGCCGAAGGTCGATGTGGCGCGGGCCGATGCCGCCTGCGCCGAAGGTCGGCGAGGTCGAGAGGGCCAGCGTCGGCTGCGCGATGTAGCGCTCGGGGTGCGCCTTGATCCGGCCCCGGAACTCCTCGATCTGCGCCTGCGTCGAGGCCGGTCCGATGAGCATGCCGTAGCCCCCGGCGCCATGGACCTCCTTGACCACGAGGTGGGCCAGGTTCGCGAGCGCATACTCCAGGTGATCGGGATTGCGCAGCACGAAGGTCTCGACGTTCTGGATGATGGCCTCTTCGCCCAGGTAGAACTTCACCATGTCCGGGACGTAGGGATAGATGGACTTGTCATCGGCGATGCCGGTTCCGACAGCATTGCAGATGGTGACGTGCCCGGCGCGGTACACGGTGAGCAGCCCCGGCACGCCCAGCATCGAGTCCTCGCGGAAGGCCAGCGGATCGAGGAAGTCGTCATCAACTCGCCGGTAGATCACGTCCACCCGCTGCGGACCGCGGGTGGTGCGCATGTAGAGCCGGTCATCGCGCACGAAGAGATCCTGGCCCTCGACGAGCTCCACGCCCATCTGCTGCGCGAGGAAGGCATGCTCGAAATAGGCGCTGTTGTAGGCGCCCGGCGTCAGGACCACGACGGTGGGATCCGAAATCGCATCCTGCGCGACGCTGCGCAGGTTCTCGAGCAGCACGTCCGGATAGTGCCCGACGGGCTCGATGGACTGCTGCGCGAAGAGCTCCGGGAACAGCCGCATCATCATGCGGCGGTTCTCGATCATGTAGGAGACGCCGGAGGGCACCCGCAGGTTGTCCTCGAGCACGCGGTAGGAGCCGTCGTGCGAGCGCACCACGTCGACCCCCGCGATGTGCGCGTAGATGCCGCCCGGCACGTCGATGCCCTGCATCTCGGGGCGGTACTGCGCATTGCAGAGGATGTGCTCGGCGGGGACCACGCCGGCTTTGAGGATGTTCTGGTCGTGATAGACATCGTGAATGAACGCGTTCAGGGTGCGCACACGCTGCTTCAGGCCCGCCTCGAGCGTGCGCCACTCCTCCTGCGGAATGATCCGCGGGATGATGTCGAAGGGGATCAGCCGCTCCGTGTCGCCGCCTTCACCGTAGACCGCGAAGGTGATGCCGACGCGGTGGAAGATGGCGTCGGCCTCCGCGCGCTTGGCCGCGAGCACCTCGGCGCTCTGCGCCGCGAGCCACGACTGGTAGGGCCGGCAATGCGGGCGCGGCTCCAGGCGGGCGTCCAGCATCTCATCATAGGGAATGGGCATACCGGCGCTAAGATAGCGCATGTGCACCGAGGACGTTCGGTGCTGCCTTAAGATAGGGCACAACGACGCGGCGATGAACCGAAAGTGTGCGTGACACCGTGACTCCGGCAGAGCACTTTGCGCGGGCCCTCGTGGCCTGGCAGGCCACCCACGGCCGCCACGACCTGCCCTGGCAGCAGGATCGCAGCGCCTACCGGGTGTGGGTGTCCGAGATCATGCTGCAGCAGACTCAGGTCGCGACCGTCATCGGCTATTTCGAGCGCTTCATGGCGCGCTTCCCCGATCCGAAGGCCCTCGCCGCGGCCCCGGTCGATGAGGTGCTGCACCTGTGGACCGGACTCGGCTACTACGCCCGCGGCCGCAACCTCCACCGCGCCGCCCTGCGTATCCGCGATGAATTCGGCGGGGTCTTCCCGACCCGACAGGAAGACGTCGAGAGCCTCCCCGGCGTCGGCCGCTCCACCGCCGCGGCGATCCTCGCCTTGAGCCGGGGTGAGCGTCACGCCATCCTCGATGGCAATGTGCGACGGGTCCTCTGCCGCTGGTTCGGCATCGACGGTGATCCGGCCGATCGCGCCACCACCAAGGCGCTCTGGAGCCGGGCCGAGGAGTGCACGCCGCACACGGATGTCGCGACCTACACCCAGGCCATCATGGACCTCGGTGCGACGGTGTGCGTACGCCGCAATCCCCGGTGCGAACGCTGTCCGGTCGCCGAGGGTTGCGTGGCCCGCAGGACTTCCCGCCAACACGAGCTGCCGAATCCGAAAGCCCGCAAGGCCGTGCGACCGGCCCGGCACACGCACATGGTCCTCGCCCAGCGCCCCGACGGCAGTGTGTGGCTGCGCCAGCGGCCGCCGGCGGGAATCTGGGGGGGACTGTGGGCGGCACCCGACTTCGACAGCGCCGCGGCGGCCCGCGGGTTCGTCGAGGAGAACCTCAAGGGGGAGCCCCACGAACTTCCCGCCATCGAGCACGCCTTCACCCATTTCGATCTCACCATCACTCCCTGGCTGGTACGCTGCCCTGGAATCGATGCCGTGATGGATGCGCCCGGCCTCTGGTACAACACACGCGAACCCGAGCGTATCGGGCTGCCGGCGCCGATGAAATCCCTGCTGGAGCGCCTCGAGAAGGAAATCTGAATGCCGCGAATGGTCCAGTGCGTTTACCTGAAGCGCGAAGCGCCCGGCCTCGACCGGATGCCGTATCCGGGGCCCTTGGGGCAACGGCTCTACGACAATGTCTCCCAGGAAGCCTGGGCGAAGTGGCTGAGCCACCAGACCATGCTGATGAACGAGTACCGCCTGACGCCCGTGGACCCGAAGGCGCGCAGGTTCCTCGAGACCGAGATGGAGAAGTTCTTTTTCGGCTCGGGTTCCAGCAAACCCGAAGGCTACAAGCCTCCCGACGCTCCTTGAGGACCGACTCCCGGCAAGAATCAAGGACTTAGGCTTGGCAGGCGCTTGACGGCCCGCCCACCGGGCCGGTTTAATACGCGCCCTTCCGAAAAAGGCGGCCAGGTAGCTCAGTTGGTAGAGCAGCGGATTGAAAATCCGCGTGTCGGTGGTTCGATTCCGCCCCTGGCCACCACTTAATCCCTTCAGAATCAGGCAATTATCCTAATTGCCATTCATCGGTATTTGGGACAGCAAATGTTCGAAATCGCTGTCCCAGTGTCCCAAAATTGTCCCAAAGACGGCCTCGTCTCCGAGGTGATGGCATTTCTTGACATTTCATGCCATTTGCCTAGCATGGAAATCGGAGGTCTTCCATGCAGAGCATGAACATTTCGCTGCCCGAGCCGCTCAAGGAGTTTGTGGACGGGCAAATCGCTTCCGGCCGCTACAGCAGCGCGAGTGAATACGTGCGCGAGCTGATCCGCGAGGACGAGAAGCGCAAGGCCGAGGAGCGGCTTGAAGCGCTGCTGCTCGAAGGACTCAGCGGTGATGAGACCAGGCTCACGCGCAAGGACTTTGCGGAGATTCGC
>DATJPN010000207.1:0-7092 GCA_035506335.1 Steroidobacteraceae bacterium
TGTTCAACTACGCCTGCATCGGCTTTGCCCTGTTCGTGCCCTGGGGCGATTCCCTCGGCGCCGTGGGTCCCGGGACCTTGCTGATCTCGCTGTGCGCGCTCGCCGTGAAGCTTGCGGTGGCCGGCGCCGTGCTGGCCCTCATCGAAACCTTCTCGGCGAAGCTGCGGGTGTTCCGCGTGCCGGAGTTCCTGGCGAGCGCGTTCATCTTCGCCGTCCTCGGGATGCTCGTACACCTGCTGCTCGGAGCCTAGATCATGCTCGGCAAGCCCTTCGACATCCAGATCCTGAATGCCTGCGCCGCATTGCTGCTGCTGGTGTCCTTCGCGATGCTCGCGCAGCGGCGGATCGTGACCCTGGTGAACCTGCTGGCCATCCAGGGGACCTTGCTGTTCGTGGCCACCGTGCTGCTCGCCTGGCGCACCGGCCACGGTCACCTGTACGTGTCGGCCGCACTCACCCTCGCCCTGAAGGTGTGCTTCCTGCCCTGGCTCCTGCACCGGCTGATCCGGCGCCTCAAGGTCTATTGGGACACCGAACCGACGCTCGATATCGCCGGCACCCTGCTCGCGGGACTGCTCACCGTGGTGTTCGCCTTCGGTCTCGCGCAGCCGATCGCCGCCCTCGCCAGCACGGCCGCCCGCAACGCCCTCGGCATCGCGGTCGCGGTGATCCTGCTGGCGTTCATTACGATGATCACGCGCCGCAAGGCCATGTCCCAGGTGGTCGGGTTCCTGTCGATGGAGAACGGCCTGTTCTTCGGCGCCATGAGCGCCACCTACGGGATGCCGATGATCGTGGAACTCGGCGTGGCGCTTGACGTCCTGGTCGCGATGCTCGTGCTCGGCGTGTTCTTCTTCCAGATCCGCGAGCAGTTCGACAGCCTCGACTTGAGTCACCTCGAATCCCTGAAGGAAGGTCCCTGAGGTGGAATTCCTGGCTCTACTGGGCATTCCCCTGGCCGGATCGGCGCTGCTCGGCTGGTTCGGGGCGCGCCGCTGGGCGCCCGGCGCCAATGTCGCCTGCAGCGCCGGCACCTTCCTGAGCGCCTGTGCCCTGACGGTGCGGGTCATCGGCCACGGCAGCGTCACGGTGGGTCACGAGCAGTTCTTCATCGACCCGTTCAACGTCTTCCTGGTGTCGCTGACGGCCCTCGTGGGGCTTACGACTTCGCTGTTCTCGCGCCCCTACATGCGCATCGAGGCCGCTCACCGGGGCATCACCGCCGGGCGCCTGCGCCTCTACCACAGCATGTTCCAGCTGTTCATGGCCACGATGCTGGTCGCGCTCACCACCAACAACCTCGGGCTCATGTGGGTGGCGATGGAGGCGGCGACGCTCTCGACCGTGCTGCTCGTGACGCTGTACCGGACACCGGCGAGCCTCGAGGCGGGATGGAAATACTTCATCCTGTGCGGCGTCGGCATCGCCCAGGCCCTGTTCGGCACCATCCTGCTGTACTTCGCCGCCGAGAAGGTCCTCGGCGCCGAGGGCGTGAACGCACTGCTGTGGACCCACCTGGTGGCGCTGAAGGGGCAGCTCGAACCCCGCGTGCTGAGCCTCGCCTTCGTATTCCTGCTGGTCGGCTATGGAACCAAGGTGGGTCTGGCGCCGCTGCACAACTGGCTGCCGGATGCGCATGCCGAAGGCCCGACGCCGATTTCGGCGGTCCTGTCCGGGCTGCTGCTGAATGTCGCGATCTACGCGGTCGTACGCTGCAAGGTGCTGGTCGAGGGCTCCCTGCATTCGGCGCTGCCCTCGCACATGCTCATGGGCTTCGGATTGCTGTCGGTGCTGCTCGCGTCCCTGTTCCTGTGGCGGCAGCGCGATATCAAGCGGCTGTTCGCCTACTCCTCGATCGAGCACATGGGCATCATCAGCTTCGCATTCGGCATGGGCGGGCCGGTGGCGACCTTCGCCGCGTTGCTGCACATGACGGTGCACTCCCTGACCAAATCCGCCATCTTCTTCACCGTCGGCCACGCCGCGCAGAAGGCCGGTTCGCAGTTGATGGACGACATCCGGGGGCTCCTGACCGTGAGTCCGACGATCGGCTGGGGCCTGATGCTCGGATCCCTCGCCATCCTCGGCATGCCGCCCTTCGGTGTCTTCGCCAGCGAGTTCCTGATCCTCACCACGGCCATGCGGCAACAGCCCTGGGCCACGCCGATCCTGATCGCCGCCCTCGGAATCGCCTTTGCCGCGATCTTCCGGCGCGTGCAACCCATGGTGTTCGGCGAGACCACGATGCGGCGCCTGCCGCACGCGCCGGCGTTGCTGCCGGTGTTCCTGCACCTGGGAATCGTGCTGCTGCTGGGCTTGTGGATCCCGCCCTATCTCGCCGGCTGGTATCGCGCGGCGGCACACCTGATCGGAGGGCCTTAGAGGTGCCACTGCGACGCTGGTGGAATCCCTCGAGCGCCCTCGCCGGGGCACCGCACGCACGCCTGCTGGGCGTCGATCGGGAGGCCTGGCGCCAGGTGCCGAAGGACGTGGCCGCGAACGGCGGGCGGTTGCTCGCGCTGTGGGCCGCCGCGGCCAGTCCCGTGGAAGATGTGGTGTCGGCGGCCTACTTGTGCGACCCGGGGCTGCTGGTCGTGCGGTTGCCCTTGCCGCGCACGAGCGCCGACTATCCCGGCATCGAGGATCTGTTTCCGGCCGCGAACCGGATGCAGCGGGCGATCGCGGACCTGAGCGGCCCGGTCAGCACCGGTCCGGATACCCGTCCCTGGCTGCGACACGGCGCCTGGCCCGCGGATGTGCATCCGTTGCGGGACGTTGTGCTGCCGGCGGCCGCGCCGCCGGCACCCGATGACTATGGGTTCGTGCGCGTACAGGGCGAGGGCGTGCACGAAGTGGCGGTGGGTCCCGTTCATGCCGGGACCATCGAGCCGGGGCACTTCCGCTTTTCGGTCGTCGGCGAAAAGGTGCTCAGGCTCGAGGAGCGTCTCGGCTACGTGCACAAGGGCATCGAGCAGCGCTTCACGCAGTTGCCCCTGCTGCAGGCCCATCGCCTGGCGGCACGGGTCTGCGGGGATTCGGCGGTCGCATTCTCCTGGGCATACTGCCAGGCGGTCGAGGGCATGGCGCGGGTCGACATCCCGGCGCGCGCGGCCTGGCTGCGGGCGCTCGCCCTGGAACTGGAGCGGATCGCCAATCACCTCGGTGATCTCGGTGCGCTCGGCAATGACGCCGGCTTCGCCTTCGGGCTCGCCCAGTTCTCACGGCTGAAGGAGCGGCTGCTGCGCGCCAACGAGCAGGCCTTCGGACAACGCTACCTGCTCGACTGGATCGTGCCCGGAGGCACCCGCGCCGATCTCGATGACGCCCAGGCGCACTCGCTCGCCGGGACGGTATCGGCACTGAGGCTCGAAGTCGCCACGCTGCGCGACATCTACGAACAGCACACCGGGCTGCGGGATCGCTTCGTCGGTGCGGGCACCGTGAACCCCGCCCTCGCCGGCCGTCTCGGCCTGCTGGGACTGGCGGGTCGGGCCTCGGGCCAGGCCTGCGACCTGCGGGTCGACCTGCCCTGGGCTCCCTATGACGAGCTCACCGTAACCCGGTGCACGCAGCAGGACGGTGACGTCCTCGCCCGCGTCACCGTGCGGTTCGATGAATTGAATGTGGCATGCGGGCTCGTGCAGCAGATCCTGGGCGGATTGCCGGGAGGCCCCTGCGACACCCCGGTGCCGGTCCCCGACGCGGAGTGCTCCGGCATCGGACTCATCGAGGGCTGGCGTGGACCGGTGCTGGTGGCGCTCGAAACGGCCGCGGGGGGCCGTATCAGGCGCTGCCATCCGCACGATCCCTCGTGGCAGAACTGGCCGGTGCTCGAGCACGCGATCATCGGCAACATCGTTCCGGATTTCCCGTTGATCAACAAGTCGTTCAACCTCGCCTACAGCGGCCACGATCTGTGAGGCACCCATGCTGAAGACACTGCAGCAGATCGCGCGCATCGGCATCGTCACCGAGGCGCCCCCACCGCCCGATGAAGCACTGCGCGTGCAGGCGGCGCTGTCGCAGCAGATCCTCCGGGTGCTCGGCCGCGCGCTCGCCATACGGCATGTGGATGCGGGCTCCTGCAACGGCTGCGAGCTGGAGATCCATGCCCTCAACAATCCGCTCTACAACATCGAGGGCCTGGGAGTCCGTTTCGTGGCGAGTCCCCGCCATGCCGACCTGCTGCTCGTTACCGGCCCGGTCTCGCGGCACATGGAGCTCGCCCTGCGCCGGACCTTCGAGGCGATGCCCGAACCCAGGCTGGTCGTGGCCGTGGGGGATTGTGGCGACTGTGGCGGGATATTCGGGGAAAACTACGCGGTGTGCGGCCGCGTATCCAGTGTGATCCCGGTGGATGTGAGCGTACCGGGATGCCCGCCCAGCCCTGGCCGCTTGCTCGCGGGCATCCTCACGGCGATTACCGCTACAGCGCCGCGGCGTGAAACCGCAGATGCTCCTCGATGAAGGTCGAGATGAAATAGTACCCGTGATCGTAGCCGTCGTGGCGCCGCAGCCGCAGCGGCTGATGGGCCGCGGCGCAGGCCTCCTCGAACAGTTCCGGAAGCAGCTGCGACTGGTGCAGGAACTTGTCGGCCAGTCCCTGATCCACGAGGATCTCGGCAAACAGGCGCCGGCCCGCCGACTTCATCAGTTCCACGGCGTCATATGCACGCCAGGCGGCGGGGTCCTCTCCGAGGTAACGCGGCAGCGCCTTGCGGCCCCAGGCGCAGCGCGTCGGGGAACAGATCGGGGCGAAGGCCGACACCGAGCGGAACACCTGAGGGTTGCGCAGGGCCAGCACCAGCGCCCCGTGGCCTCCCATCGAGTGACCGAAGATGCCGATGCGATCCGGGTCGGCCGCGAAGTGGCCGAGCACCACCTCGCGCAGTTCCTCGAGCACGTAGTCGTACATGCGGTAGAACCGCGCCCAGGGTTGCTCGGTCGCATTCAGGTAGAAGCCCGCTCCGGCGCCGAACTCCCAGTCGTCCGCTTCACCGGCGATGCCGGTACTGCGCGGACTGGTATCGCAGGTCACCAGCATCAGGCCCAGCTGCGCCGCGATCCGCTGGGCGCCGGCCTTGATGACGGCGGTCTCCTCGGTACAGGTGAGCCCCGCCAGATAGAAGAGCGCCGGCACCGGACCTGCGGATGCCTGCGGCGGCCGGAACACCGAGAAGCGCATCGGCAGGCCGATGGTACGCGAGTCGTGGCGGTAGAAGCCCTGGATGCCCTCGAAACAGCGGTGCTCGCTTAGGGTCTCGATGGCCAAGATGCGGAGGGTTTCAGTACACCACGACGCTGCGGATCGACTCGCCGCGGGTCATCAGGTCGAACGCATCGTTGATGCGTTCCAGCGGCATCGTATGCGTGATCAGGTCGTCGATGTTGATCTTGCGATCCATGTACCAGTCGACGATCTTCGGCACGTCGGTGCGGCCGCGCGCGCCGCCGAAGGCGGTGCCCTTCCACACCCGCCCGGTGACCAGCTGGAACGGGCGGGTGGCGATTTCCTGGCCCGAGGCCGCGACCCCGATGATGATGCTCTGGCCCCAGCCGCGATGGCAGCACTCGAGGGCCTGGCGCATGACCTGGGTGTTGCCGATGCACTCGAATGAATAGTCGGCGCCACCCTTGGTGAGCTCGACCAGGTGCGCCACCAGATCGCCCTTCACATCCTTCGGGTTCACGAAGTGCGTCATCCCGAACTGCCGCGCCAGCTTCTCGCGCGCCGGGTTCGTGTCCACGCCGACGATGATGTCGGCCCCGGCGAGCTTCGCGCCCTGCACCACGTTCAGCCCGATGCCGCCCAGGCCGAACACCACCACATTCGCGCCGGGCTCCACCTTGGCGGTGAAGATGACGGCGCCGATGCCGGTGGTCACCCCGCAGCCGATGTAGCAGGCCTTGTCGAAGGGGGCATCCTCGCGGATCTTCGCCACCGCGATCTCCGGCATCACGGTGTAGTTCGCGAAGGTCGAGCAGCCCATGTAGTGATAGATGGGCTTGCCCTTGAAGGAGAAGCGGCTGGCGCCGTCGGGCATGAGCCCCTTGCCCTGCGTCGCCCGGATGGCGGTGCACAGATTGGTCTTGCGCGACGTGCAGCTCTTGCACTCCCGGCACTCCGGCGTGTAGAGCGGAATGACGTGATCGCCCTTCTTCAGCGATCGCACGCCGGGACCGACATCCACGACGATGCCGGCCCCTTCATGACCGAGAATGGAGGGGAACAGCCCCTCCGGATCCGCTCCGGAGAGCGTGTACTTGTCGGTATGGCAGATCCCGGTCGCCTTGATCTCGATCAGGACTTCACCGGACTTCGGTCCATCCAGCTGCACCGTCTCCACGGTGAGTGGCTTGCCCGCCTCGAACGCTACGGCCGCTCTGACATCCATCGCATCAGCCCTTCAGCACGCCGGCGGCCTTGGCGATATGGGTCGCGATGAAATCCATCAGCGGCGGGGACAGGCAGTCGTAGGGTTCGAGCTTCAGCTCCCGCAGTCGGGCGCGGACCGCGCCCATCTGGGCCGGATCGGCACCGGATTCGATGATCGAGGAGACGAAGGCCGCGAATTCCGGCGGCGACCAGCCGCTCTGGGGCGACAATTCGGTGTGGATGAAATCCAGGCCGTAGAAGGGATGCCCGGTCTTCTCGATGCGGCCATACATATGAGTGCCGCAGACCTTGCAGGCGTGGCGCTGGATGGTCGCGCTCGCATCGACGATCGCAAGCTTGTCCCCGTTCCTGCTCACGGAGACCTTGTCGCGCGGCACCACCGCCACGACCGCGAACAGCGCCCCCTTGGGCTTCCAGCACTTGGTGCAGCCGCAGGCATGGTTGTGCGCCGATTGCGACTTGACAGTGATCTCGACCGGGTTCTGGCTGCACTTGCACACCAGCGCGCCGCCGGCGAAATCCTTGGCCGCGGGTTTGATGCCGCCGTCCACCGAAGGATGAATGGAAACCGTGGCCATGTGGGCGACCCTCTCGTGACTGGGGCCGGAAGTATAGATGGATCGCCGCGGCCGGGTCATCCCGCAGCGGCGATCGGTGCACCGCAACAGTTCCGGATCCGGCGCCGGGGGCGGATT
>DATJPN010000208.1:0-3902 GCA_035506335.1 Steroidobacteraceae bacterium
GCGAGATGCGCCCCGGCGAGGTCCTCGACATGGATGTAGTCGCGGATACCGGTGCCATCGGGCGTCGGGTAGTCGGTACCGAATATGCTGACATGCGTGCGCTTGCCGACGCTCGCTTCACTGGCCACCTTGATCAGCAGCGTGGCTCCGGGGGTGGCCTGGCCGATGCGGCCACCGGTGTCGGATCCGGCGACATTGAAGTAGCGCAGCGCCACGTAGCGCAGATCGCTCGCACTGGCCAGGTCCCGAAGCATCCATTCCGAGACCAGCTTCGAGGTGCCATAGGGATTGATCGGGACGGTCGGGGAGTCCTCCGCGGCCAGGTCCCCGGCCGGGGTCCCGTATACTGCGGCACTCGAGGAGAACACGAAGTGGCGGACCTTCGATTCAGCACAGCATTGCAGCAGGTTACGGGTGGCGCAGACATTGTTGGCGTAGTACCCGAGCGGATCGCGGACCGATTCGGGGGCGATCGTGAAGGCCGCGAAATGCAGCACCGTGTCGACGCCGTGTTCGCGCAGCAGCCCGGTGACCAGCTGCCGGTCGCCGATGTCGCCGACGACCAGGGGCGTCTCGCCGACCGACTGCCGGAAGCCGCGCGACAGGTCGTCGAGGACGACAACGGATTCACCGCGTTCGCGCAGCTTGAGGACCACGTGGCTGCCGACGTAACCGGCGCCTCCCGTGACCAGAATCGTGCCCCGGCCCATGCCTGTCCTCGCTGGTGAAACGTGATGACGGCATGATAAACAGAAAGCTCCGCGGCGGCGCTGCCGGCGTGCCGCCGCGTCCCTTCGAGGCGTTGAGTCCGGACGTGGTGCTCGATGCCGCCGCCTCCGTCGGCATCGAAGGCGATGGCCGGCTGCTGGCGCTGAATTCCTACGAAAACCGTGTCTATCAGCTGGGCACCGAGGCCGGATACCGGGTGCTGAAGTTCTACCGCGCGGGGCGCTGGAGCGATGCGCAGATCGCCGAGGAGCATGAGTTCACGGCGGAACTGGCGGCCGCGGAGCTGCCGGTGGCGGCGCCGCTGCGGATCGACGGGGCCACTCTCCTGAAGTACCGGGAGTACCGCTTCTGCGTGTTCCCCTGGATGCCCGGACGGGCCCCGGAGCTCGAAGCCGCCGAGTCCCTGACGCTGCTTGGCCGCAGCATCGCCCGGATCCACCAGATCGGCTGCGTGCGCCCCTTCAAGGTGCGGCCGTGGCTCACCTCCGAGCGCCTAGGGTGGCAGGCCCGGGAGAGCGTGCTCGCCAGCGGCCTGATTCCGCAGGAACTCGCGCGCCGTTACGAGGAGGTGTCGGGCGACCTGCTGGGTGCCGTCGAGGCCGTCTTCGAGTCTGCCGGAGAGGTGGCGGCCATCCGGATCCATGGCGACTGCCACCTCGGCAATCTGCTGTGGAACGAGCGCGGCCCGGTATTCGTGGACCTGGATGACTGCATGATGGGCCCACGGGTGCAGGACCTGTGGATGCTGCTGTCCGGACCGCCCGAGGCGCAGCAGCGGCAGTGGGGGGAGATCCTGGAGGGCTACCAGCAGTTCGCACCCTTCGATTACCGCGAGGTGCTGCTGGTGGAGGCCTTGCGCTCGCTGCGCATGCTGCACCACGCCGCGTGGGTCGCCCAGCGCTGGCAGGACCCGGCGTTCCCCCGGGCGTTCCCCTGGTTCGGCGAACGTCGCAATTGGGAGAACTACATCTTAGACCTGCTCGAACAATCGTCTAACATGCACGAGCAGCCGCTACTGCAATAAGTGAAGGCCAAGCTCACAAGGGCGCAATGATGCGGGTTCAAGGCAAGCTGATCGTCACCCTGGCGGCCACCTCCTGTGGCTTTCTGGGTGCCTGTCATCATTCGGCGGGCGGCGGCGCACCGCTCCTCAAGCGCAATGCCGCCGGAAGCGTCTCCGGCGGTGCGGTGGCGTCCCATCCCGCGGGCGCTTCCGCCGACGAGGGGCCGAGCGACCTGGTCGCGGCCGTGTCCGCCGGCGGCGGGGATGATGGCCAGGTGGGGTTGAAGTTCCAGCTGCGGCAGCGGCCCGTGGCCGGCAAGCCGGTGGTCGTCACGCTGCGCCTCGTGGCCATCCAGGCGCTCGAGCACCTGGAGGCACGGTTCCACCCCGATGAGGGCCTCGAGGTCTCCCAGGGCGGCGAATTCGACCCTGAGGGGCACCTGGACGCCGGTGCCGCCGTGGACCACGCCCTGACCCTGGTGCCGGCCCATGACGGCATCTTCACCGTGATGGCGACCGTGACCACGGGCACGGCCGCCGAGGCGGTCAGCCGCAGCTTCGTGATCCCCATCGTCGTGGGCTCGGCGCAGACCAAACCTCTCTAAACCTTTGAAAATCTCGACCCGATCACGCGGCTGACTTAACGCAGATCCTATGATGGAGTCGTCTTTCTGGCGCCTCCTTATGACAAATCCGGTCCCCGCCAAGCGTCCTTCCCCAGACGGTGACTCCGCATTGTCCGGCCCCCTTCGGGACCCCGCGCTGACCGCCACATACGCCACCACGGTCGTGCGCGTGGACCTGACGGCGACACTGCCCGGATTGGAGACCCTGCACCCGTTGCTGCTCGCACAGCTGCGCGAGCTGAAGCTGCGTACCGGTTCTGATCAGCCCGATGCCGCGGCACTGCTGCGGTTGATCAGCAGCCACTACGCGGCCGTGGACGAGGAGCGCCGGGGCGTGGTGCGCACCATGCAGCTCATGGCCGAGGAGGCGCGGGCCCTCGCGCTCGAGGCGCAGGAGCAGAGTTCCGATCACCTGCAGATCGTCCTCGACAACATCAAGGATGTCGTGCTGACGCTGGATGAGTTTGGCGTCGTCCTGAGCTTCAACCCCACGGCCGAACGGGTCTTCGGTTACGGCGAAGCGGATGCCGTGGGTCGGCGCATCGAGGAGTTCCTGCCGCAACTCAGTGACCGCGGCGATTCCGGCAGTGCGCTCGACCGTCTGGCCGAAAGCACCGGTGACACCCACGTGGACCTGTCGGCCCGCGAAATCCGCGGGCGGCGCCGCAATGGCGAGGTATTCCCGGCCGAGTTCGCGGTGAGCCGCGCGCGCTTGCGGCGCCGGGCGATCTTCGTGCTGTGCCTGCGCGATATCACCGACCGGCGCGAAGCCGAGCGCCAGCTGCGCGAGAGCGAGCTGCGCTATCGACTGCTGGTCGACCATGCGCCCGAGGCCATCCTGGTTTTCGACGTTGACGCCGGGCGTTACGTGGATGCCAACCCCAACGCCGAGCGCCTGTTCGGGATGGACCGGACACGGCTCCTGCAGGCCAGTCCCCTGGAGTTGAGTCCGGAGTTCCAGCCCAACGGCGGTTCCTCGGCCGAAGGCGTGCGGGCGCATACCACCGGCGTCATGGCCGGGGAGATGCAGGTCTTCGAGTGGGTCTGCCGCGACGCGCAGGGCGCGGAAATGGACTGCGAAATGCGTCTGTCCCTGGTGCCCTCCGGCACCCAGCGGCTGATCCGGGTCAGCATCACCGATATCTCCGACCGCAAACGCGGCGATCGGCGCGCCGCGGCCGAACGGGAGGTCCTGGATCGCCTCACCGCCGGTGCTCCGGTTCCGGAGGTCCTCGAGGCGGTCACCCAGCTCATCGAATCGGTGGACCCCCGATGCCTGTGCTCGGTCAGCGTGCTCGATGAGAGCGGGACCCGCTTCGCATCGGTGGTGGCTCCCGGGGTCCCCGCGTCGTTCCGGGAGCTGCTGCTCGCGGCCGCGATCGGTCTGGGGCATGGCTCCTGCGCGGCGGCGGTGTATCTGTCCCGCCCGGTGCTGGTCGCGGACATGTCCAAGGATCCCTTCTGGAAGCAGAACCGTGCCGGGGCCCTGCAGTCGGGCCTCGCCGCGGCGTGGTCCACACCCATCAAGAGCACCGACGGCAAGA
>DATJPN010000209.1:0-9354 GCA_035506335.1 Steroidobacteraceae bacterium
GATTCGCAAAATAGACATGTTATGCGAAATATCGGTTTCCGACCCTAGCCTCAATTGCCGCAGCGCCGACATCTTCACTTGGGTCGGGCCGGCTTCCTTCGACCGGAAGATTTGTACCTCTCGCATGACGGCACTATGAACGTCAGGATTCGAGTCGAGACTCCAGCCGATGTTCAGGAGATTGCGGCGGTGACGACCGATGCGTTCCTGAACGCGCCCCATACCAGTCACACCGAGCAGTACATCGTCAACGCGCTGCGCACAGCAGGCAAGCTTGCTCTATCGCTGGTCGCGGAGAAGGTCGACACACTGATTGGTCATCTCGCGATATCGCCCGTGTCAATCTCCGACGGCACAACGGATTGGTATGGCCTCGGTCCTGTTTCAGTTCTGTCAGGATATCAACGTCGCGGAATCGGCTCTGGCCTCATTCACGAATCGCTGCGGATACTTCGCGACCGCGGTGCCTCTGGCTGTGTGGTACTCGGCGAGCCCGAGTACTACGGTAGATTCGGTTTCCGGGCGCAAGCCGACCTGGTGCTCAGGGGCGTCCCTCCGGAGTACTTTCTTGTCCTGTCGTTCGCCGAGTCGAAGCCACGTGGAGCCGTTACCTATCACGAGGCGTTCCACGCCGAGAGCTGATGTCATGGACCAGGGGTTGGCGTCGAGGAGATCAGGCCGCGCAGTCGCCGTCGGGGCTTGCAACCACTACGACGCGGGCACTGTACAGGCATGAGCGTGCGAATCACAATCCGGGACCTACATGCGCTTCAATGGCCTCGATCTGAATCTGCTCGTCGCCTTCCAGGTGCTGCTGGAGGAGCGCAACGTGACGCGCGCGGCGCGCCGGCTGAACGTCAGCCAACCGGCCATGAGCGCAGCGCTCAACCGCCTGCGGGACTATTTCCAGGACGACATCCTCGCCGTGCAGGGCAAGCACATGCTACCCACCGCCCGGGCGCAGAGCCTGGCGGGTCCGATTTCCGAATTCCTCGCCGGCCTGGAAGGCCTGCTGCGACGCTCGGCGAATTTCGATCCGGCGACGACGCAGCGGACCTTCAGGCTGGTCGCCTCGGACTACATCACGGCGGCGGTCATCGGTCCGCTGTCGATCCGTCTGGCGACGATCGCGCCCCAGGTCCGACTGGAGATGATGCTGCCGAGCGAGGAGGCGGCGCAGCTCGTCGTGGAAGGACAGGCGGATCTCGTCGTTACGCCGGAGGAGTTCGCCGATCCGGCGCAACCGATGGAACTGCTGTGCGAGGAGCGGCAGGTGGTCGTCGGCTGGAAGGGCAATCCCGCGCTGCGGGACGCTCTCAGCGCTGCGGATTTCGAGCGCCTCGGGCATGTTGCGGTGTTCCTCGACAGCAATGCCGTGCCATCCTTCGCGGATCGTCACCTGGAGCGGATGGGCTCGCGACGGCACATCGCGGTGACCTGCGGGTGCTTCACCCTCGTCCCGTGGCTGATTTGCGGAACGGCGCGCATCGCCGTGATGCATGAGCGCCTGGCGCTGCAGATCGCCGCGCGCTTCCCCTGTGTCGTGCGGCCGCTGCCCTTCGACTTTCCGGTGATGCGGGAGATGGTTCAGTACCACAAGGCCCGGGAGGCCGATGCGGGCTTGCGCTGGCTGCGGCAGCTGCTGAAGTCCGAAGCCGAGACGCCACTCGTATAAGCGCCGTCTATCGCCGACAATCAGTTCTATTGTCTTTTACCGAGGCCCGGGTCGGGCTATCGTGTCGTCCTTGCCGGGGAATGGAAGGAGCGGCGAAGTGCAGCGTCTGTCGGTTCTGATCGTGGGCGCCGGTATCGGCGGTCTGACGGCGGCGATCGCGCTGCGGCAGCGCGGATTCGACGTCGACGTCATCGAAAAGGATCCGGTGTGGACGGCCTACGGGGTCGGCATCATCCAGCAGGGCAATGTCCTGCGCGCCGTCGCGGCGCTCGGCATCCTCGACCAGTACATCGATGCGGGCGTGGGCTTCGACGCGGTGGAGGTGTTCGCACCGAACGGTGTCCGGGTCGCGCGCGTGCCCTCCCATCGGCTGCTGCCGGATCGGCCGGCGAACCTCGGCATCAGCCGGCGGGCGCTGCAGCGGGTCCTTGCCCGCTCGGCCAGCACGGCGGGCGCGCAGGTGCGTCTTGGCCTGACCCCCGAGCGTATCGAGGAGGGCGACCGGATCAAGGTGCGGTTCTCCGACGGTTCAGGCGGCAGCTACGACCTTCTGGTGGGCGCCGATGGGGCCCAGTCCCAGATCCGTTCGACACAGTTTCCGGATGCCCCGCATCCGCAGTTCACGGGCCAGGCCGTCTGGCGCTACAACCTGCCGCGCCCCGAGGGCCTGGATGCGCTGCAGGTCTACAACGGGCCGATCGGCGCGGGCCTCGTGCCGATCAGCAAGGAACTGATGTACCTGTACCTGACGACCCCCGAGCCGGGCAATCCCCACCATCCTCGAGTGGGCCTCGCCGCGGTCATGCGCCGCAGGACCGAAGCGTGCGCGCCGGCCATCCGCGAGCTGGCGCAGTCCATTACGGATGATGAGGCCGTGGTGTACAGACCTCTGGACACGCTCCTGGTCACCGGTCCCTGGCATCGGGGCCGGATCGTGCTGCTGGGTGATGCCGTGCACACCAGCACTCCGCATCTGGGGCAGGGGGCGGGACTTGCCATCGAGGATGCCCTGGTCCTGGCCGAGGAACTCGCAAGGCTCCCGGACCTCGAGGCGGCGCTGACGGCGTATCGTGCCCGGCGCATCGCGCGCTGTGAATACATCGTGGGCGCGAGCCTCGCGATCTGCAGGGGACAGCTGGGCCTCGGGCCACCCGTCGACAATGCCCGGGCCACCGCCGAAATGTTCGATGTGATCGCACAGCCCATCTGAGGAAGAGCCGCCATGAGTCGAGTGACCGAGATCCGATACGTTGGCTACGGCGTCACCGATTTCGACGCCGAGCGCGCCTTTTATGTCGGGAAGTGGGGGCTCGCGGAAGTGGCCTCCGAAGCGGATCTCGTGTGGCTGAAATCCCAGGGGAGCGACGAGCCGTGTTGCGTGCGCCTGCGGCGTTCGAATGCGAATCACCTGGATGTCATCGCGTTCGCCACCGGCTCCCGTGCGGATCTCGAGGCGCTGCTCGAGCGCATCGTCGGCGCCGGGTGCACCATCATCCATCCGCCGGCGCCGCTTCAGGGTCCCGGGGGCGGCTACGGACTGCGCTGCTTCACGCCGGATGGACTGCCCCTGGAGATTTCCTGCGAGGTGGCGCGCGCTCCCCGTCGCGAGATCGAACGCTGGGAGGGCATCCCCCTGCGGATCAGCCACGTGGTGCTGCATTCCCCGGATGTCGCCCGGTGCGTGAAGTTCTTCACCGAAGTGCTCGGGTTCCGGATCAGCGACTGGCTCGGGGACTTCATGTGCTTCCTGCGCTGCAATTCGGCCCATCACCGGCTCGCGATACTTCCGGGACCGCCCTGCCTGAATCACGTCGCCTACGACATGCACGGCGTCGACGGCATGATGCGCGGCGTCGGCCGGTTGCGTCAGGCCGGAGTCGAGGTCCGCTGGGGTCCGGGTCGGCACACGGCTGGCGACAACACCTTCAGCTATTTCACGACTCCGAACGGCTTCGCGGTGGAATACACCGCGGAGCTGCAGACCGTCGACTTCGAATCGCATACGGGCCGGGTCTACGCCCCGGCGCCGCAGATCATGGATCAGTGGGGCGTCGGGGTGGGCGGACCGCAGGCGATGCCGCATGCGGCACCGGATCCGCGGCTGTTCCAGCCGGCCGGGCGCTAGCGCCATGGCGCTGTTCGAGTACTTCCCGAACTACGTCTGGAATCTCTCGGTCGCGATGGCGCTGGAGAGCGGCGGCAAGATCGGCGAGATCATCGACATGTGCCAGCCGATCCGCGATGCCGCCAAGGCCGGGGCCGACGCGGGCACGCCGCAGTTCCTGGCGCAATGGGTGCAGATGGCCGAGCGCCTGATCGGGCTCGCCGACGAGGACGACAGCCGCGGCCGGGCACTATCGGCATCCGACAAACTCGAGCGCGCCGCGCTGTATCTGCTCGTGGCAGAGCGCATGCAGGAGCAGGGCTCGCCCGAGAAGGGCAGCACCTACGTGCGCGCCCGGTCGGTGTTCGACCGCTCGACGGCTCTCGGGCGCATCAATCGCCGGCGGGTCGAGATCCCGCTGTCCCGGGGCACGATGGCCGCGCTCTATACCGCGGCCCGTGGGGCGGAGCGAAGCCCGGTCGTCGTGTATTGCAATGGACTCGACAGCTGCAAGGAACTGCTCTACTGGTCGGGTTTGCCCGAAGCCCTGGCCCGCCGCGGTGTCTCGACACTGTGTGTCGATCAGCCCGGATCCGGGGAAGCGCTGCGGCTGCAGGGCCTGCCGGTAGATCCGCACAGTGAGTCGTGGGCTGCGAAGGCGGTCGACTGGCTCGCGGCCCGCGCGGACATCGATGCGTCCCGGATCGGGATGACGGGCATATCCTTGGGCGGGCACTTCGCCCCGCGGGCCGTGGCCTACGAGCCGAGATTCGCGGCAGGGGCCGTCTGGGGCGCGAATCATGACTGGGCGCAGGTGCAGGAGCGGCGCCTGAAGCGCGAGGGAGAACGGCCGGTACCGCACTACTGGGCGCATGTGCAATGGGCCTTCGGTGCCGCCGATAACCGGGATTTCATGGAGAAGGCGCGGGAGATGACGCTGGAGGGCCATCTGCATCGCATCCGGGTGCCGTTTCTGGTCACCCATGGCGCGAATGACCGGCAGATCTCCCCCGAGTACGCCCAGCGGACGTACGATCAGCTGGTGAATGCACCGAAGCGGGAGCTGAAGTTCTTTACCTCCCGCGAAGGGGGCGTGGAGCATGTGGCGGCCGACAACATGTCGTTCGCACGCGATTACATTGCGGACTGGTTCGCCGAGCAGCTCGGCGGCGTGACGCGCTGAGGGAGGCTCATGAGGGAAGTACCGGTGCGGCGGGTCGTGACGGGGCACGACGAACAAGGAAGAGCCGTGATCCAGGAAGACGGCCCGGTGCCGCGCGTGCAGCGCATCGGCGGTGAGCACGGACCCCTGTTCTACGAGATCTGGAATACCCGGGCGACACCCGCGCCGATCGACCGGGCGTCGGGCGAACCTGCGGAGGAGGGCATCCAGCTGACTCCGCCCCGAAACGGCACCCGAATCCGGATCCTCGACATCCCGCCGGAGGATGCGAGCTTCGGGACCATCACGCCCGAGGAGGCTCAGGCCCATTTCGCGTCCGTGGGAGCGGCCGAAGCATCCTCGCACGCCGGTAGCGGAACCCGGCACGCGTTCATGCACCGCACGCAGACCCTCGACTACGGCATCGTGCTGGAGGGTGAACTGACGCTGATCGTGGACACGGGCGAGACCATCGTGCGGGCCGGAGACATCGTCATCCAGCGTGGTACGAATCATGGCTGGTCGAACCGCAGCAACCGTCATTGCCGGATCGCCTTCATTCTCATCGACGGCGAGTACCAGTTGGACCTGCCTTGAGACTCGCGACTCGCACCGCCGCTTCCGCGGATGGGGAACTGGTCGTGGTGTCCGCCGACGGCGGGCGGTGCCTCCCGGCCGGACCGCGCTGGCCGAATCTCCTGGCGGCCCTCTCGCAGTGGGAGCTGGCCGAACCGCACCTGCGCAGGCTTGCCGCCGACCTCGCGGCAGGCAAGGGCGAGGCACTCGAGGTGGGTGATGTCCTGGCACCACTGCCCCGAACCTGGCAATGGCTGGACGGCTCGGCCTTTCCGGTACACGCCGACCTCATGCGGATCGCGTTCAACGCGGATCCGATCGCGACCGACAAGCCTCTCATGTACCAGGGACTGTCGGATTGCTTCTACAGTCCCACCGCGTCCGTGCCTTTTCGATCGACGGCCGATGGCATTGACTTCGAAGGCGAGTACGCCGTGATCGTCGATCGCGTGCCCATGGGCACGGGCGCCGCGGCGGCGATGTCGCACATCAGGCTCGTGGTGCAGGTCAACGACTGGTCGCTGCGGATGCTCGCGCTCGATGAGATGAAGACCGGATTTGGCTGGATCCAGGCGAAGCCGGCCTGCTCTATGGCGCCTTTTGCCGTGACGCCGGAGGATCTGAAGGAAGACTGGCGGGACGGTCGCGTGTGCCTGGATCTCGCCATCGACTACAACGGCCAGCGTTTCGGCAATGCCAATGGGCGCGAAATGGCGTTCGGCTTTCACGAGCTCGTTGCGCATGCCGCGGCAACCCGGACACTGGTTGCCGGCAGCGTCATCGGATCCGGGACGATCGCGAACCGGGACTACGCCCGGGTCGGATCCAGCTGTATTTCGGAACGTCGCGCCATCGAGATCATCCAGGCCGGCAAGCCGTCCACGGGCTTCATGGCTTTCGGTGACCGGGTGCGGATGCAGGCCCGAATGGCCGACGGCTACGCGCCGTTCGGCGCGATCGATCAGGTCGTGGTCCAGGCGACGCGGTAACAAGTAGGCCAGACACCGTCTTGCGACCAAGCCGGAACAAGTGCAGTGGTCATGAGGGCGGTAGCGCCGGCATCTGCTGTTATATTTCATCGGATATAATGCTCCGGTTCCGCGAACAACAAGGCCAAACCATGATGATCAGAAGGATTCTCGTCGCTCTCGCGCTCCTTGCCGTCTCGGGCCTGGTCACCAGTACCGCATTGGCCCAGCAGGGCCCACCCCCGGGCGCCCAGGGCCCCGGCCCCGGCGGACCGCCATCGGGCAGCGCGCCACGCCGCCGCGGCCTTGTGCCGATGTACGTGGAGAGCATGGCCTTTCCGGACGGCGGGATCGTGCCGCCGAAGTACTCCATGGCCGGTGGCAGCACCCAGCCGGATTTCAAGATCATCGGCGCGCCGGCCGAGACCCAGAGTTTTGCGATCATCCTGCACGACATCGACGTCGCACTGGGTGGTCCCGGGGATGTGCTGCACTGGGTGGCCTGGAACATTCCCGGCGACACCACCCAGATCCAGGAAGGCAAGCTCCCCGAGGGCTCGGTGAACGGCCTGAACATGAGCCGCCGCAATGGCTACATGGGCATGGGTGCACCCGCGGGTCCGCGGTACCACCACTACGTGTTCGAGTTCTATGCGCTGAACGCCAAGCTCGATCTGCCGCCGACGGCCAGCCGTGACGAGTTGCTGCAGGCGTTGCAGGGCAAGGTGATCGCCAAGTGCGGCTACATCGGCCGCTTCCGTTCCGAGCCGGGTGCGGGACCGGCAGGTCCGCCGCCGGCGCGCTGAGCGGCGCGACCGGATCGGAAGGCCTCATGCCGGGTCGGCTCATCGCCGCGCCATGGCTGCTGGCGGTAGCGGTGCAGGCCGCGCACACGGGCGAGCCGGGGGATGCCGCCGCCGGCAAGGCCTATTTCACCCAGATCTGCCGGCAGTGCCACAGTGCCGAGTCCGGCGATGGCGGTGGGGAAATCGGGCCATCGCTGGTCGGTGTCTACGGGCGGCCCGCGGGCGCCGGGGATACCCGGTTCGTCTACAGCCCGGCGCTCGCGGATTCGAAACTCGTCTGGAACGTGGAAACCCTGGAGCGGTTTCTCGCGGATCCCGGGGCGACGGTACCCGGGACGACGATGCCGCTACCCGTTCCGGAGAAGAAGGATCGCGACAACGTCATCGCCTACTTTCAGTCCCTGGTCGGCCGCGCGAAATGACGCCTGTCAGGGCAGGCGCCAGATGTCGATGATTCCGGGCGGAACCCCCTGCGGCGGCGGGGGAGGAGCCGTGGCGGCCGCCGCAGCTCCCGGCGGCCCGGGGCGTCTTCCGGCGAACCCGAAGCCGCTGATTGCACCCTCGGGCATCGCGATGCGATTGTCGGCGACGATGACGCTGTTCCAGTGGCCTGCGCCGCAATCCAGGTCGGCCACGGTATTGCCGCTGACTGCATCGAGGACGTGCAGCCTGGCGCCACGAGGCGCCGGATCGTAGATGTAGAGCAGCCCGCCCGCATAAAAGGGTGTGTTGCCGCCGGACTTGCTCTTCCAGGCCTCCTGGAGCCGGTGATCGGCGCCGAAGGTCCAGGCCGTGGTGCCACCCCGCCCCGTCGATGCGAACAGGTAGGTGACGGCGCCGATCTTCGCGGTGGCCGAAGCCGACAGCAGCTGCGCTTTGCCGGGTACTTCCACGACCTGCAGTTCGCCGCCCCGATGCGGCGCCGCGCCGCGTATCAGATCCAGGCTCAGGAGCCGGATGGTCCCGTCCTTGCCTCCCTGCGCGAAGTAGCCGTCGCCGAGCAGCACCGGCGAGGTGGAGCCCACGTCCAGGTCCTTCTGGTTCAGCTCCTCGTTGTTCGTGGTCGTCCAGTTGCCCAGCATCTTCGTGGCACTCGGATCGAGCATGATCACGGCATCGCCCCACGCGGTCTTGCCGTCCCAGGGTCCGTTGCCGGTGGCAAAGAGCAGATTGCCGGTGCGCGGTTCGACGACGATGCCGGCGCGTCCCCAGATGGCGGACTGGGACTGGGAACAGGAGGCCGGATCGAGCAGCTCGGCGCGATCGCTGCACAGCGAGTTCCACACCTTGCGAATGGCCCCGGTCTTCGCATCGAGCACCGCGATGTGACCCTGGTAGGGCGGCGTGTCGCCCACATAGCCGGCGGTCGGCACCAGTACGGTTCCCCGCACGAAGGACAGGGGTGAATCGAGCTTCTCGAGGATCGGCATGCGGGTGACGGCGGTGCTCCAGACCGCCTTGCCGTCGGCGATCGAGATCTTGGTGACCTTGCCGTCCGCGGAGGCCGCATAGATGAATTGCCGGTTATCGTCCGCGACCGGCGTCGAATTCGTGATCTGCTTGACGATCAGGCCGCGCGAGCCGGCTGGCGCGCCTTTCACGGCAGCGGCTTCATCGAAGCCGGGGGAGGCGTACTCCCACAGCACCGAGCCGTCGTTGGCGTCGATCGCCACCGTCCTGCCCACGTTCGTGGTGCCGAAGAAGACATCGTGCGAGGCGCCGCCGACCCTCACGGCGCTCAGGTAGATGAGCCCGGCATCGATCGGCCCGGAAATCGTCACCTGCTGGCGGACCATCGAGCCGACATTGGCCGCAGTGATCCGGGTCGGGGCCGGATTGGCATTGGTCCGTGCATTGCCGCCGCCGAAGGTCGGCCAGTCCCGGGCCGCCGGCGTCATCGGTGGCGCGCTCGAGGATCGAGGCATCCCGGCGCAGCCGCAGCCGGCTGCAACGACGCAGGTGACCAGCGCCCTGTGGAACTTCCGCATTCTAGAATCCCCCCTTCGTTGCGCTATATTGTCGGTATAACTTGTGGCGAGCAGGACAATCACCCCTGACGCTTA
>DATJPN010000210.1:0-11868 GCA_035506335.1 Steroidobacteraceae bacterium
CGATCTACGAGGGCACCACCGGCATCCAGGCCAATGACCTCATCGGGCGCAAGCTCGCGCGCGACAAGGGCGCGGCCATGATGGCGCTGCTCGGCCAGATCCAGACGGAACTTGCCGGCCAGGCGGGCGCAGGCGCGGGGCAGGCGCTGTGCGCGAAGGTGCTGCCGGCCGTCGGGCAGCTGCGCGAGGCCACGACGGGACTGCTCGAGCTCGCCGCCACGGACCCCGCGCGCGCGCAGGCGGTCGCGGTGCCCTACCTCATGATGTGCGGCTTCGTGCTCGGGGGCTGGCTGATGGCGCGCGCCGCCGTGCGCGCCGGCGCCGGCGCCGCGGCGGGCGAGGAATTCAGCGTGGCCAAGCTCGCGACGGCGCGTGCCTATGTGGGCCAGCTGTTGCCGCGCGCGCTCGGGTACCGCCAGATCGTGCTCGAGGGCTCCGCCGGCATCGCCGGCGTCGATGCGGCACTGATCTGACGGCCGCCCGTCAACCCGCCGGGCGTCGGGGCCGGCGACCGGGCCGGCGCAACCGCAGCGGCGGCGGTTCATTCAGGGTCTGCATGTACTCGCGCCGCGCATCCGCATCGAGCGCGGTGAGGTCCAGCTTCGCGGTGTGCGTCAGCCGCAGTTCGGCGTCGCTGATGCGGGCCGCGGCGCGGTTGCGGGGCCACCAGCGCCGCGCCAGGCGGCGGGTCGCGCCGGTCCTGAGGATGTCGGCGACCGCACGGGCGATGAGCGGGTCGCGGGTCAGCTCGCTGTGCGCGCAGGCGACGTAGTAGGTGTGCGCACCGGCAAGCCGGGCGCTGAAGGCGGGCACCGTGCCGTCGCCGTGCGGCGTGACCGTGTAGACGAAGTCATCGTCGGCGCGTTCGATCCCGGTGACGGTCGGCTGTCCGGTGCCGACGATGACCGAGCAGCGCGGATTGGCCGCGGCGAGGTCCGCGCGCGCGTCGCGCGCCGCGCCGAGCAGCTCCGGCCGCGGGCGCGGGCCGTGCTTCGGCCATTGCCGCGCATCGAAGAGGTCGATCGGACGGGAGTGGCCGGCGGTCGGCAGCAGGTGATACAGGCTCGGGAAGGTGTTGAAGACCTCTTCGGCGAGTTCTTCGGCGCTGGTGCGCGGATCCAGCCGGGCGAGCTTGCGCACCACGGGATAGGTGCCGCGTACGGCCTGCACGCCGGCGAATGAGCCCTCGTTCGGCGAGCCCAGCAGGATGACCTGCTGCACCTTGCGCCAGGTGGCCGGCGAGAGCGCCGCGCGGCACACGAGGCCCCCCATGCTGTGTGCGACCAGATGCACCCGGGCGTGCGGTTCGGCCTCGATGCGCTGCGCGAGCTGCCGGCCGAGCACGTCGACGCCGAGGCGCCAGTCGTAGTCCACGCAGGTCACGTCGAAGCCGCGGGCCACGAGGTGCAGCCGCAGCCGCAGATAGGAGAACAGCACGACGCCCATCGTGCGCAGCGGCGCCGCGGCGTCCACCCTGAGCGCGCGCAGCCGCCCGGCGATGATGTCCGCGGGATCCACCCACAGCAGGTCAGGCGGCAGCGGCGCGACACGATCGAAGCCCAGCTGCGAACCCATGATGCCGGGGACGAGGAGCACCCGGGGGCGCGAGGCTCCCGGCCGCGCCGCGGCGGCGCGCCGCGCGAGATACTGCAGCTCGCCGTATTCGCGCTCGCCGAAGAAGGCGGTCAGTTCCTGGCGGTGCCCGCCGCTCGCGAGCAGCGCCTGCGCCTGCGTGTCCGAGAAGGCGAGCCGGTCGTACGGAGTGATGTGCTCGCTGGCCCGGTCTAGTCGCATGGCGGGGCCGGCCTGCGGGTCCGGGGCTCAGCCGGACCCGAGGGGCCGCACCAGCGCCACGGCGTGCAGGCGGATGCCGCCGGCGAACACCAGCACGAAGGGCACCCGCTCACCGACCTGCAGGGGATGCGCGAGGCCATGCAGCATGATGTGCCGGCCCCCGGGGCTGAAGGCGATGCTCGCCCCGGGCGACAGCGACACCGAGTCGAGCGCGCGCATCTGCGATTGCCCGCCCGCTTCGCGGGTCTCGTGCAGCATCGCCATGGCGGCGAGCGCGCATTCGACGCCCGTCAACCGGACGGCCTGCGTTCCGGCATTCTGCAGCGACAGGTACAAGGCGGCGACATCCGATCCGGGTGGCGGCTGGCGGATCCAGGCGCCGGCGACGACCAGATTGCTGTCGGCGGCCGCGACCGGGCGCGGCGCGAGGAAGGCGGCCATCCCCATCAGGACGAGCAGGGCCGGCAGAAGCGCGGGTCGGCGGATCATGCCGGCGATTATGCCAGAGCAGCCGCGCCACGCCGCGCGCATCGCCGCTCACTTCGCGTGACTGACGACGACGTCGCAGAAGGCCGCGACGGCGGCCTGCCCGAAATGGCCGGTATCGGCCACCGCGACCAGGTAGCGCAGATCCTTCAGCCTGATGTCCGCCATTCACACCACGCGGTTGCGCGTGCCGCCTTTCAGGAAATCGGCGACGTTGGCGGCGACCTGGTCGAGGCAGCGCTGGCGCGCCTCCCGGGCGGACCAGGCGATGTGGGGGGTGAGGATCAGGTTCGGGATGGTCGGATCCACCAGCGGGTTGCCGTCGAGGGGCGGCTCCTGCGGCAGCACGTCGATCGCCGCGCCACCGATCGTGCCGTTGCGCAGCGCCGCCGCCAGCGCCGCCGAATCGATCAGGCCGCCGCGGGCCGTGTTGACCAGCAGTGCGTCCGGCTTCATGAGCCCAAGCTCGCGCGCGCCGATCATGTTCGCCGTCTCCGGCGTCAGCGGACAATGCAGACTGAGCACGTCCGCCTCGCGCAGCAGCACTTCCAGATCGACCCGGCCGGGCGCGGCGGACTGCCCGGGGCGGCCGGCGATCAGCACCCGCATGTCGAGCGCCGCCTGCGCGCCCTGGGCCACGGCCCGCCCGAGCGCGCCGTAGCCGACGATGCCGAGCACGCGTCCGGAGAGCTCCCGGATCGGGTAATCGAGCATGGTGAACTGCGGCGTCCTCGACCAGGATCCGTCCACGGCGAGGCGCGAGAACTCGCGCACCCGGTGGGTATGCGCGAGGATGACGGCGAGCACGTGCTGCATGACGGAGCGGCTGCAGTAATCGCGCACGTTGCACACCGCCACCGTGTGGTCGCGCGCGGCCTCGAGATCGACGTTGTTGGTGCCCGTGGCGGCCACGCCGATGAACCGCAGCTGGGGATTGGCCTCGATGAGTTCGCGGCCGATGCGCAGCTTGTTGGTGAGGACGATCTGCGCGCCGGACACGCGCGCGGGTATGCCGGCGACCGGGGTCACGTCGTGGAGCGCCACATCGGGCAGTACGCGCCTGAGCGCGCCCATGTCAAGATCGCCATGGCTGACCGTGGCGAAATCGAGGAACACGGCTTTGACTGTCATGGGCCGGATTATACGGGGATTGCCGCTGGCGCTGCTGATCGCCGCGTCGCGGATCGACGCGGCCGGCCTCGATGTGGTGGACGATACCGGCGTGCATCTGCTGCTGGCGCAGCCCGCGCGACGCATCATCGCCCTGGCGCCCGGCGCCGCCGAAATGCTGTTCGCGGCCGGGGCCGGATCGCATCTCATCGCCACGGTCTCCTATGCCGACGAGCCCGATGCGGCCCGCCGGGTGCCGCGCATCGGCGACAGCAACGCCATCGACCTGGAGCGCCTGCTCGGCATGAAGCCGGACGTGGTCGTGTACTGGCCGGGCGGCAACAACCCGGCGCAGATCGCCGGCCTGCGGCGCCTCGGCTTCACGCTGTATGCACAGCAGGTGAACCGGCTCGACGACATCGGCGCATCCCTGCGCCGTCTCGGGCTCATGGCCGGAACCGGGCCCGCCGCCGAGGCGCGGGCCGACGACATCGAGCGGCAGCTCGCGCAGCTGCGCGAGCGCTACGCGAAGCGCACGCCGGTGAGCGCGATGCTCCAGACCTGGAATCAGCCGCTCTACACCGTCGGCGGCGGGCAGTTGATGTCCGATGCGCTCGCGACCTGCGGCGCCGTCAACGTGTTCGGCGATCTTCCGCGCCTGAGTTCGGCGGTGCAGGTCGAGGCGGTGCTCAGGCGCGATCCGCAGCTGCTGATCGCGGCCGCGCCGCCCGGCGCGGGACAGGAGTGGCTGCGGGCATGGCGCAGGTTCCCGTCACTGCGGGCCGTGCGCACCGGCAATCTGTTCGCCTTCGAAGACCAGGCCCTGAGCCGCCTCGGGCCGAGCGTGGTGGAGGCGACGGCGGGGCTGTGCGCGCGCATCGATGCGGCGCGCACGAAACTCAGTCGCGAAAATTATTGAACTGCAGCGGCATGTCCACCTTGGCCTTGCGCAGCAGGGCCATCACGGCCTGCAGGTCATCGCGCTGCTTGCCGGTGACGCGCACCTTCTCGCCCTGCGCGCTCGCCTGCACCTTCAGCTTCGAGTCCTTGATGAGCCGCAGGACCGCGCGGCTGGTGTCGGCGTCCACTCCCTGGCGCAGGACCACCTCCTGGGTGGCGGCCGCGAGGTTCACGACCGGGTCCTTCACTTCCAGGCAGCGGATGTCGATGCCGCGCTTCGTCAGCCGCAGCTTCAGGATCTCCAGCATCTGCTTCAACTGGAATTCGACCTGCGCCTTCACCGCGACCGTCATGCCGTTCAATTCGAAGACGGCGCCGCTGTCCTTGAAGTCGAACCGCTGGTTCAGCTCGCGGTTGGCCTGGTCGACCGCGTTCGTGACTTCGTGGCCGTCGAGCTCGGAGACGACGTCGAATGAAGGCATGACGGCGGTGCCGTGCTCAGGAGGCGGTGGCCGCGGGATCGAGTTTGCGACGATAGCGGCGCGTGAGTTCGACCAGCCGCGGCGTCAGTCCCACGTCCTCGTAGAGCGGATCGCCCTGCTCGTCGTTGGCGATGACCTTCTGGCCGGGGACGTAGGGGATGCAGGCCGCGACCTCCTGCAGCGCCGCGCCCAGCAGTTCGGTGATGAGCTGCTCGGGCGTGCGCCCGGGGAAGATCTCGGCGAGGGCATGCAGGCGCGCCGCATCATCGAGGGGCAGGCGGACGGCGTATTCCTGGGCGGTGCGGGTGCCGGCGGCGGCATCCTGCCAGCTGTCGAGCAGGGCTTTGAATCTCACGGGCGGCTCCGCACGGTGGTTGAGTCACCCGCATTCTAAGCCCAAGGCGGGTTCTTGACGGCCCACGGCCTTCCGGCGATACTTTCGAAGGCATGTCTACGCAGCTTCGCAACGACCTCGGCACCTGGCGGTGGCGCACTTCCTGAACGGAGTGGGCCCTGGTTGCTGCCGCCTTATAGTTCCCTAAAAAGACCCGCGTCGCCAGAACCCATCTTCCGGAAATGCCCCGGGATGGGTTTTTTGTTGTCTGCATGATTTGAAGCCAGGAATGCAATGAAAGCGCCTTTCGATATCGCCGGCGATCTGGACACCCCGGTCTCCGCGTACATGAAGCTCGCGGCCTTCAAGCCCTGCTTCCTGCTGGAGAGCGTCGAAGGCGGGGAGCGCCTCGCGCGCTACTCCTTCCTGGGCTTCGGCGAGAGCCTCGAGGTCAGGCTGGATGCCGCGGGGCTCAAGGTCGGAGAAGCGCTCCACGCCCGGCCCGGCAACGCCGCGCAGCTGCTCGGCGCGCTGCGCGCGGCGCTCGGGGATGCGCCGCGGCCGATGCCGGAGATTCCCGGCGTGCCGCTGGCCGGTGGCCTGGTCGGGTTCGCCTCCTACGACGTCGTGCGCTTCTTCGAGCACCTGCCGCGGCGCGTCGCGACCGCCGACGGCATCCCGGCGCTGCACTACGTGGCCCCGCGCTCGCTGCTCGTGTTCGATCACCTCACGCGCAGCATCGCCTTGCTGCACGCCGGCTCCGCGGCCGAACGCGCGTCGCTGCGCCGCGAGATCATCCGTGCGTTGCGCGGCGGCCTGCCGGCCACGGCGCGTCCGGGCCGCTACGGTCCGCCCACGCCTTCGATGACGCGGGACGAGTACATCGCGGGCGTGAAACGCACCCAGGAATACATCGCCGCAGGCGACGTCTACCAGCTGGTGCTGGCGTCGCGGTTCAGCGGCCGGCACGAGCTCGATCCGTTCCAGGCCTACCGGGCGCTGCGGCTGATCAATCCCTCTCCCTACATGTACTACTGCGCCCTCGGCGACATCACCGTGGTCGGCTCCTCACCCGAGGCGCTCGTGAAGCTGAACGCCGGACGGGCGCAGCTGCGGCCCATCGCCGGCACGCGCCCGCGCTCGGATGACCCGGCCATCGATGCCGCCCGCGAAGCCGAACTGCGCGCGGATCCGAAGGAGAACGCCGAGCACGTGATGCTCGTGGACCTGGCCCGCAACGACCTCGGGCGCGTGGCCGCGGCGGGCACGGTGCACGTGGATCCCTACCGCCATATCGAACGCTACAGCCACGTCATGCACATCGTGAGCGGGGTCAAGGGCAGCCTCGCCCCGGGCAAGGATGCCTTCGACCTGTTCGCGGCGACCTTCCCGGCGGGAACCCTGGTGGGCGCCCCGAAGGTGCGCGCGATGCAGATCATCGACGAGCTCGAACCGGTGGGCCGCGGACTCTACGGCGGCACGGTGGGCTACTTCGGCGCGCACGGCGACATGGACCAGGCCATCACGATCCGCACGCTGGTGTTCCACGGCGAGGAATACAGTTTCCAGGCCGGCGCCGGCATCGTCGCCGACAGCATCCCGGAGGCCGAACACGATGAGGTGCTGGCCAAGAGCGGCGCGATGGTGCGCGCGCTGGCCTTGGCCGAGGAGGGCCTGTGAAGCCGCGGCTGCTGTTGATCGACAACTACGACTCCTTCACCTACAACCTCGTGCAGGCGTTCCTGGTCCTGGGCGCCGCCGTCGAGGTCCACCGCAACGACGAGATCAGCGTGGCCGCCGCGCTCGATCTCGCGCCCACGCATCTGTGCATTTCCCCGGGCCCCGGCACGCCGCGGGATGCGGGGGTCTCGATGGACATGATCCGCGCCTTCGCCGGCCGGGTGCCCGTGCTCGGCGTGTGCCTCGGCCACCAGTCGATCGTCGAGGTGTTCGGCGGCCGGGTGGTGCGCGCCGGGCGCCTGATGCACGGCAAGACCTCCCGCATCCGCCACGACGGCAGGACGATCTTCGCCGGGTTGCCGCAGGACTGCGAAGTCGGGCGCTATCACTCGCTGATCGCGGAGGAGGCGAGCATGCCGCAGGTGCTCGAGATCAGCGCCCGCACGCACGAGAACGAGATCATGGGCGCCCGGCATCGCAGCCTGATGGTCGAGGGGGTGCAGTTCCATCCCGAGAGCATCCTCTCTCCGGATGGACCGCGGCTGCTCGGCAACTTCCTGGGCCAGAGCGGTGGCGCGCGTGCGTGAGGCGCTCGAGAAGCTGCTGGACGGCCGGCATCTGTCGCAGCAGGAGGCCGCGGCGCTGCTGACCCGGCTGACCTCGCCCGATACCCACCCGGCGGTGACCGGCGCGGTGCTCGCCGCCCTGCGAATCAAGGGTGTCGTGGCGCCGGAGCTGCGTGGCTTCGCCGACGGCATGCGCGCGCTCGCCCGGCGGCCGCACATTCCGGCGGGCACGCGCGCGATCGACATCGTCGGCACGGGCGGTGATGCATCCGGATCCTTGAGCATCTCCACCGGCACGGCGCTGCTGACGGCGGCCTGCGGCCTGCCCGTCGTCAAGCACGGCAACCGTTCGATCTCCAGCAAGTGCGGCAGCGGCGACGTGCTCGAGGCCCTCGGGGTCGCGATCCCGATGGACGAAGAGGCCGCCGGGCGCTGCCTCGCGGCGACCGGCTTCACGTTCCTGTTCGCGCCCTACTATCACCCGGCGATGAAGGCGGTCGCGCAGGCGCGCGCCGCGCTCGGCGTGCGCACCATATTCAACATCCTGGGCCCGCTCACGAATCCGGCCGCCCCGCCGCTGTACGTGATCGGCGCCTACAGCCTCGAGGTCGCCCGGCTCATGGCCGAGGCGGTGTCCGGCATGCAGATCGAACGCGCCTTCGTGGTCCACGGCAGCCACGGCTGGGACGAGCCCACGCCCGTCGGGCCCTTCGTGCTGCTCGACGTTCATCCGGGGCAGGTCGCCGAGCAGATCCGCGATCCGGAGGACTTCGGCCTCGCGCGCTGCCGCAACGCGGACCTGGCCGGCGGCGACGCGCAGCACAACGCGCGGGCGCTGCGCGCGGCGTTGAACGGCGAGGACCGCGGCGCGCACCGGGATTGCCTGCTGCTCGGCGCCGCGCTGGCGCTCGAAGTGGCGGGCATGACCCGTTCCCCGCGCGAGGGCATCGCGGCGGCCGCGGCGGCGATCGATTCGGGGGCGGCGGGCCGTACGCTCGGCGCCGTGGCGCAATTCGCACGCGCCGGTGCCGCGTGAGCGGCGCGGACTTCCTGCAGGCGATGGCGCAGGCGAGCCGCGAGCGGGTGGCCGCGGCGCGCGCCGCCCTCGCGGAAGGCGCGCTGCTGAAGCAGGCCCAGGACAGCGCGCCGCCGCCGCCGCTGCTGCGCAGCGCGGCCGGCTTCGACCTGATCGCGGAGCTGAAGCTGCGCTCGCCCGCGGTCGGCATGCTGCAGGCGGCGCAGGACGCCGATCCGGCCGGGCGCGCCGTGACCTACGCGCAGGCCGGCGCCGCCGCGGTCTCGGTGCTGACCGAGCCGAGCCGCTTCGACGGGTCGCTGGCGCACCTCGATGCCGCATCCGGCGCGTTGCGTGCGCTGCGGGTCCCCGCCATGCGCAAGGATTTCCTGGTCGATCCCTACCAGGTGCTCGAGGCGCGGGCGCACGGCGCCGGCGGCGTGCTCATCATCCTGCGCATGCTCTCCCGGCCGCAGCTCGCCGAGCTGTGCTCGGCGGCGAGGACCTGCGGCCTGTTCGCGCTGCTCGAGGCCTTCGACGAGGCCGACATCGATCTCGCGCACGACATTCTCGATGCGCAGGCCGATCGCGAACCGCTCCCCGCGCGCGCGCCGGTGCAGTGGCTCGTGGGCGTGAACTGCCGGGACCTCGCGACGCTGCAGGTGGTGCCGGGACGGCTCGAGGAGCTGGCGCGGCTGCTGCCCACGCAGGTCCCCCGGGTGGCCGAGAGCGGCGTCGCGACGGCCGTGGATGCCGGGCGCATCGCGGCGGCGGGCTACGATCTGGCGCTGGTCGGCAGCGCCCTCATGGGTGCCGGGCACCCCGGTGCGCTGGCCCGCGAGATGATCGTGGCCGGGCGTCGCGCGCGGCAGCAATGGATCTGACATGACCGGCAGGCAGGCTCTGTGGATCAAGATCTGCGGCCTCACCGATGAGGAGGGCGTGGCGGCGGCCCTGCAGGCGGGCGTGGATGCCATCGGGTTCGTCTTCGCGCCTTCGCCGCGGCGGATCCGGCCCGATCAGGCAGCGCGGCTCGCGGCGCCCGCGCGCGGCCGTGCGCTGTGCATCGCCGTGACGCGTCATCCGAAGCAGGAACTGCTGGATGAAGTCGTCCGCGATTTCGGCCCCGACGGCTGGCAGACTGACATCGATGACCTGGGCGTGCTGCGGGTGCCGCGGCAGCTGCCCATCCTGCCGGTGCTGCGCAGCGGCTCCCCGGCGCTGGAATCCCCGCCGCGGCGCTTCCTGTTCGAAGGGGCCGTGAGCGGCCGGGGCGTGACCCCCGACTGGCGCGAGGCCGCCGGGCTCGCGCATGGGTCGCAGCTGATCCTCGCCGGCGGCCTGCGGGTGGAGAATGTGGCCGCGGCCATCGACATCGTGAGGCCCTTCGGCGTGGATGTGTCGAGCGGCGTCGAATCGGCGCCGGGAAAGAAGAGCCCGGCGCTGATCGGCGCCTTCGTGGCGGCGGCGCGCGCCGCCCATGGGCGGCTGGACCAGGAAGACATCACGGAGATACGACAGTGAGCAGCGAGTATTCGGCAGCCGCGAAGCAGCAGCTGCTGCAGGATGAGATTTCCGGCCGGTTTCCCGATGAACGCGGCCGCTACGGGCCCTTCGGCGGACGCTACGTGCCGGAGACGCTGATTCCGGCCCTCGAGCGCCTCGAGCAGGGCGTGCGGGAGCACCTGCACGGCGCGGAATTCCAGCAGCTGCTGGGACGGGAGCTCGCGACCTGGGCGGGCCGGCCGACGGCGCTGACGCATGCCCCGACGCTGTCGGCGCGCTGGGGCGCCCAGGTGTGGCTGAAGCGCGAGGACCTCGCGCACACCGGCGCGCACAAGATCAACAATGCCATGGGCCAGGCGCTGCTCGCCAGGCGCATCGGCGCGCGGCGCATAGTGGCCGAGACCGGCGCGGGCCAGCATGGGGTCGCCTCGGCCGCGGCCTGCGCGCGCGTCGGGCTGCCCTGCGTGGTGTACATGGGGGAAGTCGACATGGAGCGCCAGGCTCCGAACGTCGGGCGGATGCGGCTGCTCGGCGCGACGGTGCAGCCGGTGAAGAGCGGCGACCGCACCCTGCGCGCGGCCATCGACGAGGCCATGCGCGACTGGGTGTCGGACCCCACCGGCACGTTCTACCTGCTCGGTTCGGCGCTCGGGCCGCACCCCTATCCCTACCTCGTGCGCGAGCTGCAGGCCGTGATCGGTCGCGAGTCGCGCGCGCAGTTCGAGCAGCAGGCCGGCGGGCTGCCGGACGCGGTGATCGCCTGCGTGGGCGGTGGTTCGAATTCGATCGGCATGTTCCATCCCTTCATCGCCGACCGCAGCGTGAAGATCATCGGCTACGAGGCCGGCGGCACCGGCGCGGGACTGGGGCGCAATGCCGCGACCCTGAGTTACGGCAGACCCGGCGTGCTGCACGGCTTCTACTCCATGCTGCTGCAGGACGAGGAGGGCCAGATCCAGGAGACCACTTCCGTTTCCGCGGGGCTCGATTACCCGGGCGTCGGCCCCGAGCACGCGCTGCTGCACCTGACCGGCCGGGTGCAGTACGAGGCGGTGGACGACCGCGAGGCGCTCGCGGCGGTCAAGGAATGCTGCGAGCTCGAGGGCATACTACCCGCGATCGAAAGCGCGCACGCGCTGGCCGGCGCGAAGCGCTGGGCGGCCGCGAACCCCGGCGCGCGCATCGTGATCTGCCTCTCCGGCCGCGGTGACAAGGACATGCCGACGCTCCTCAGGACGCTGTTGGCCGACTCCGGATCGGAGCGCCCATGAGCGCCGGCCACGACCTCCCCGGCGAGAAGATCAGCGCGGCCATCCGGCGCGCCCACGAGCGCGGAGGACCTGCGCTCGTGGCGTATCTCACGGCAGGCTACCCCAGCAAGGCGCGCTTCACGGAGCATCTGCGCGCCGTGGCCTCGGCCGCGGACGTCGTCGAGATCGGCGTGCCTTTCACCGATCCGATGGCCGATGGGGTCACCATCCAGCGTTCGAGCCAGAGTGCCCTCGAGCAGGGCGTGAGCCTGCGCTGGATCCTCGCGCAGCTGTCGGCCATGCCACCGGTTTCGGCGCCGCTGCTGCTGATGAGTTACCTGAATCCGCTGCTGGCCTTCGGCGTGGAGCACCTCGCCGAGGTGGCCCGCAAGGCCGGGGTGAACGGCTTCATCGTCCCGGACCTGCCGGTCGATGAAAGCGATCTGTTGAAGGACCCGCTTGCCGCGCAGGGCATCGCCCTGGTGCAGATGGTCACGCCGGTCACGACGCCCGAGCGTCTGCGCCGGGTGGTCGGCGCCAGCACCGGATTCGTGTATGCCGTGACCATGACCGGAGTGACCGGCCGCAACGTCGCGGTGCCGGCCGAAGTCATCGAGTACCTGGACCGGGTGCGCGCGCTGTCGCGCGTGCCGGTGTGCGCCGGCTTCGGCATCCGCAGCCGCGAGCAGGTGCTGGCGCTGCGCGGCCACGTCGACGGCGTCATCGTCGGTTCGGCGCTGGTCGA
>DATJPN010000211.1:0-3145 GCA_035506335.1 Steroidobacteraceae bacterium
CACTCGGGGTGTATCAGCATGACGTCGGTTTGCCGGACCCGCGGCAGGCCGAATCGATTGCGCACGCGTCGAAGCTCGCGGGTATCGCGATCGAGCGGCTGCTGGCGGAAACCCGTCGCAAGCAGGCCGAGCAGGCCGTCATCGCCGAGAAGGAACGCGCCCAGGTCACCCTGCAGTCCATCGGTGACGGGGTCATCAGTACCTGCGCCCGCGGACTCATCGAATACCTGAATCCAGTCGCCGAGAAGCTGACCGGCTGGTCGATCGACGAGGCCCGCGGTCGGCCCTTGAGCGAGGTGCTGAACCTCATCGAGGAGGGCAGCCGCAGGCACGTACGTCATTCGCTGGAGCGGATGCAGGCCGCAGGCTCCGGCGGCGTTTCGGCCACGCACCCGGTGCTGCTGACCCGTGCGGGCGAGGAAGTGGCCGTCGAGGAGTCCTCGGCGCCGATCCGTGATCGCAACGGCGACATCATCGGCGCGGTCATCGTGGTGCACGATGTGACCCGGGAACGAAGACTCAAGCGGGCGTTGTCCTACCAGGCCACCCACGATGCACTGACCGGACTCATCAACCGGCGTGAATTCGACGTCCGCCTGCGCGATGCGCTGACCCTCGCGCAAAGCGGCGAGCAGCATTTCGCGCTGCTCTACGTGGACCTGGACCAGTTCAAGGTCGTCAATGACACCTGCGGCCACCAGGCCGGTGACCGGCTGATGCGCGATGTCACCAGTCTGCTGCGCGCCCGCGTGCGCACCCATGACACCATCGCGCGCCTCGGTGGCGATGAGTTCGGGATACTGCTCGAGGGCACCACGGTCGCGCAGGCCGGCCGGATCGCGGATGCGGTCCGGCAGGCGATCCACGACTACCGCTTCATCTGGGCCGGCAGTACGCTCAATGTCGGTGCCAGCATCGGCGTGGTGGAGATCAACCGCAACACCGACAGTGTCGCATCGGTGCTGAGCGCGGCGGACATCGCCTGTTATGCCGCCAAGGAAGGCGGTCGCAACCGCATCCATGTCTATGACGGTGACGGCGCCGTTGACCGGCATCGCGAGCTGCACTGGGCCGCGCGCCTGACGCGCGCGGTGGAGCAGGACCGGCTCGAACTGTTCTATCAGCCGATCGTCCCGATCGCCGATGCCGGGCCGGTCGGCTTTCACGAACTGACCGTGCAGCTGCGCGACGATGACGGGCGCCTGGTGCCGGCCGGTGAGTTCATTCCGGCCGCCGAGCGCTACAACGTCATGCCGGCCATCGATCGGTGGGTGATCCAGCGCGCCCTGGAGCGATTGCGCAATGCGCCGACGGGGCCCGCCGCCTCGCCGGTACTGGCGGTGAACCTGTCCGGCAATTCGTTGAGCGACCAGTCGTTCCTGGAATTCGTGGTGGAACAGGCCGGTGCTCCCGACGTCGCGCGACGGCTGTGCTTCGAGATCACCGAAACGGCGGCGGTGACCAACTGGTCGAACGCGCTGTACTTCATGAAGGAGCTGCAGCAGCGTGGCTGCCGCTTCGCGCTGGATGACTTCGGCAGCGGCCTGTCATCGTTCATGTATCTGCGCACGCTCCCGGTGGACTTCCTGAAGATCGATGGTCAGTTCGTGGCGCAGGTGGCCTCGAATCCGGTCGACCGCACGATGGTGGAGGCGATCTGCCGGATCGGCCGCTCGCTGGGCATCTTCACCGTCGCCGAGTGCGTCGAGTCCGAGCCGGTGCTGGAGGAGCTCAAGCGCATCGGCGTCGATTTCGTGCAGGGCTACTTCCTGGCGCGTCCCGCGCCGATCGCGCTGCTGCAGCAGGGGGCGTAGGACTTCAGCCGGCGTCCGTCGCGCACACGAACAGGTGGGCCGGCGGGATATTGCGCTTGGTCCTGCTGCGCGAGACATCCTGGAACGTGCGCTGCAGGACCGGCAGGACGCGGCTCGTGAACTGGTATACGAGGAACTGGCCCCCGGGGGCGAGCGCGGCGCGGGTCTTGGCGACGATGTCGGTCCGCAGCGCCTCGGGCATGCTGCCCAGGGGTATCCCGGACACCACGTACTGGGCCGGTGGCAGGTTCAGCCGCTGCAGGATGATTCCCACGTCGGCCGCCGATTCATTGGCCACGTGCAGCCTCGGGTCCGGGTATGAGGCCTTCAGGAGCTTGACGAAGGATTCGTTGGTCTCGATGACGACCAGGTGGGCATCGGGGCGCATCCGACCCAGGATCTCCGCGGTGATCGTGCCGACGCCGGGGCCGTATTCGACGATCACCAGGGCCCGTTGCCAGTCGATGGGGCGCAGGACCTCATCGACGAGGTAGCGCGAGCTGGGCCAGATCGAGCCCAGCATGAAGGGGTGGCGGAAGAAATTCAGTGCGAACAGCAGGCGCTGCATGAGGGGCGAGGTTGTTGCCGGCATGTCGGATCCTCGAGTCTTCTGATCGGATGGAACAACTTGTCCGATATTACGTGATTCATTGAGCGCTATCATTCACATAGATGGATTACTTCGTCTGGAAGCAGCTGCTCAAGAACCTGGTGCTGCCGCCCACCGGGGCGCTGCTGCTGGCGGCGCTCGGCCTGCTGCTGCTGGCATTCACCAGGCGGCGTGCGCTCGGGGCGAGCCTGTGCGCCGTGGGTCTTGCCGCGCTGTGGGCGCTGGCCACGCCGATCGCGGCGGACTCCCTGGTGCGCTGGGCCGAGCGCTACCCCGCCCTGGACGCCTCCCGGATCGGCGATGCCCGGGCCATCGTGATCCTGGCCGGCGGGGTCCGGGTCGATGCGCCCGAGTACGGCACCTCGGCGCCCGGCGCCACGAGCCTCGAGCGGCTGGTATACGGGGCACGGCTCGCCCGCCAGACCCACCTGCCGGTGCTCATCTCCGGCAGTCGCGTCGAGGCGGCCTCGATGAGCGACTTCCTGGAAAAGGACCTGGGGGTCGGCGCCCAGTGGGTGGAAAACCGCTCGCGTGATACCCACCAGAACGCCCAGTTTTCCGCGGTCATCCTGGCCCGGGCGGGTGTGCACAAGGTGGTGCTCGTGACCTCGGCGGCCCACATGGCGCGCTCGGTCGTGGAATTCAACCAGGCCGGCATCGATGTCGTCCCCGCACCGGCTGCCATGTGGACCGTGCGTGACACCGGCATCCTGGCCTTCGT
>DATJPN010000212.1:0-5602 GCA_035506335.1 Steroidobacteraceae bacterium
TCTGCGCTGGCAGACGATATTTCGCGCGCGCTCGGGCGAGAGGTTCACGGCGGCCCACGCATACTCTTGGCGAAGCCGAGACGGGAAGGCACATGAGTGGACACGACACAGCAGGCGTTCTGGCGGAATGGTTTGCGCGCTGGCGAACGCCATTGCACCGGTACGTGGTCGATCACTACTCGATGCCCGGTGCCGACAGTCATGACGTCGTCCAGGAGGCCTTCCTGCGCGTCCTGCGGTACGACAGGACCGCCCAGGTCGAGTCTCCAAAGGCGTATCTCTTCCAGGTCGCCGCGAATGTCGCGAACGAGTGGGCCGTGCGCAGCCGCAATCGGGCTCCGCACCGTTCACAGTGGCTCGAGGATCTCGTCTCCGACGACTCGCCGGAGTACGATGCCACCCGTGCCGAGACCCACGGCGAAATTGCCCGGGCACTGGGCACGCTGACGACGCGGCAGCGCGCGATCCTTGCGCTGCACTTCGGCGAGGGCACCGGGCGCGCCCGGATCGCGACGCAACTGGCGTTGAGCGAACGGACCGTGAAGCGGGAACTGCTGCGTGTCTACGCGAAACTGCGCGTCAGACTGACCACCGACCTGCTGTCGGGACTTGTGCGCACGACTCAGAAGACGGAGAACAAACCATGAAGCGATTTGAATCCACCCTGCCCGGCTTCCTGCGGCTGTGCCGGTACGCACTGCCGCTTGCGGCGCTCCTGTTTGCTGCCGGCGAGGCCGCCGCGGACACGGTGCTGATCACGGGTGCGAACTCGGGGATCGGGCTCGAGTTCTCCAAACAATATGCTGCGAAGGGATGGGTGGTGATCGCGACCCACCGGCGGTCCGAGCCGCCGAAGTCCCTCGTGGCACTTGCCGAACATAATCCGAAGGTGCGCATCGAGCGGCTCGATGTGACGGATCTGGCCCAGGTCAAGGCGCTGGCGCAGAAGCTCGCGGGCACGCCGATAGACGTGCTCATCAACAACGCCGGCGTCTACAACGACCGCAGCCCCTGCAAGGGCGACGACGAGGAGTGCCCGGGGGACTGGACCGTCGAGGAATTCGGCAGGATGAAGTATTCACTGCTGGATACGATGATGGCCGTGAACATCAAGGGACCTCTGATCGTCAGCGAGACCCTCTACCCGAACGTCAAGGCCAGCGGCCAGAAGAAGCTGATCGCGATCAGTTCCAGCAACGGAACCCTCACCGGAGAGGCCACACCCCGTGCGGGAGCGATTTTCTACCGTATGACGAAGGCAGCGCTGAACCGGGAAATGCAGATCGTGGCCGCATCGACGCGGATGGACGGCGTCACGGTGGTGATGTTCAATCCGGGCCCCACCCTCACGGAGCACCAGGAGTACCTGAAGGGGAAGCTGCCGGGCATGCTCGAAACGTCGTTCACCGTGGGGAAGATGATCGACACGATCGACAGGATCACGATCCGCAATACCGGTCAGTTCCTGCGATACGACGGCGCGACCGAACCGTGGTGACGGCTCAGTTTCGCGACGCGGCCCTCTGACGGTACTCGCTGGGCGAGGTGCCGAAGCGCTCGGTGAACCGGCGCGCAAAATGACTGGCGTCGACGAAGCCGCAGCGCCAGCCGATTTCGGAAACCCGGATGCGGCTGAATCGCGGGTCGTCGAGGTGCCGCCGCGCACGCTCGAGACGGATGCTCAGGAGTTCCTTGCTGAAGGTCGTACCCGCCGCCGCCAGCAGCGCCTGCAGGGAGCGCTTCGAAATCCCGGCGAGGGCCGCCACCTTGTCCGGGTCGAGCGTATCGTCGTGGGCCCAGCTGTGCAGCAACTGGCTGATCTCGCGAAACCGCCGCCCGGACTTCTGTGAGTCCGATCCATCCACCAGCGGATCCATCGCCAGCCTGAGGAGGCTCGCGACCTGCTCGGAAATGACCTCCCCCGGCCCGAGATTGTCCGATGGCAGCGCACCGAGCGTGCGCAGTGTCGCCAGGAACGCGCCGCCCCAGGGAGTGGCCTCGCTGATGACCTTCGCAACCCCCTCCTCCGGTCTTGCGATCCAGGAGCGAAGCCACTTCTGGGGGATCTGCAGTGTCGTGCCCGAGGTGCCGACCGAGCTGCTGAAGGCATACGGTTCGGTGTTGTCGATCAGGACGCATTCGTTCTCGCCCACCGTGAACGTCCGCCCGTAGTGCCGATATACGAGCATGCCGCTGCGCACATAGACGAGCTCGTACAGCGACTTCGCGTTGCGGCCGATGGCCTGCCGGGTCCGACGGACATCCTGCGCCTCGCGGGTATAGACATGGTTCAGCTGAATCGGACCCAGCTGCATCTGCCGCAGTGAAGCGTCGAATCTCGCCGGATTGACGGTGCTGACCTCCAGCTCGATCAACTCCGCGCAGATGACATTTACCCAGTAGTTGAACGCCCGGCCCGGCTCCACTGAATCCGTGCTCCAGACGCGAGGTCGATATCCGATTGCAGTGCTCATGGCACGCCATGATGCGGTTGACTGGGCAACATAGCAATCCGGTCCGCCTCTTCATGGATTTCTTGGCTTGTAGGTCTTGTCGTACATCGCAGGCAAGCCGGCATCGGCGGTGATCCAGCGATGCTTCAGATACCAGTGTCCACCGCGCTTGACGAGTTCGTCATGTTCACGCCCCTGTTCCACGAAGCGCGGCGTCGCCTTGACCGTCTCGTCATTGATCCCCGTCCAGATCGCATCGGCTGTGGCCGTGGCGCCATGGACCGAAATCCTGACATTCGTGAGCAGCATCCGGAACAGCCCCTTGCGCGCCGCGGTACCGGCACCCGTGTTCTGCGCATACAGGGCATCGATGGCCTGTTTGCCCTGGGCAACGATGCCATTCACATCGAGGATCCCGTCCTCGACATAGAATGACGACATGCCTCGCTGGTCACCGCTGAAGCCGCCGTAGTAGTCCACGAGCAGGTCCTCGATCAGCGCCCGGTCCAGCAGCGTGGCCATCGTCGGCGGCGTGTCGGCCGCTTCCGCCGATCGGGTCAATCCGCCCGCTGCGACCGGAAGCAGCGCTGCGGCCGCCAGCGCGACGGACCCGCGGATCCAACCCGAAAAGCCATTCGTCCTGAAGCGTTCCATCGAGCGATCTCCTTGAGTTGTGTTTGCGGACCCGGCGCATTGCAGCATGCGCGATGTCACCGATAAGAGACCGGCCGACGATGAAAGTGGGCCCCGGCGTCCATGGTGGGCGTTCTTCGACTAGACTCGCGGACTGCGACTCAGGGAAGGTGACACCACCATGAACACGAAGCTCAGGACACCGATCGCCATTGCGGCTTGCATGCTCGGCGTGGGAACGATGACGGGCCCCACGCACGCGGCGGCCCTGGCGCAGGCCCAGGCCGCCATCCCCGCCAATGTCGGCACCGGCGACTGCGATCGGGCATGTCTGCAGGACCTGGCCGAACGTTTCATCGCCGCGCTGATTGCCCATGATCCCGGCAAAGTTCCCCTCGCGAAGGGTGTCCGGTATTCCGAGAACAGCGTGCCGCTGCCCATACCCGACGGCTTCTGGAAGAACGCGACGGGTGTTCGCCCCTATCGCCTGTACATCGCCGACCCGGAATGGGGCACGATCGGCTTCTACGCCCGCATGCTCGAGAACGGCGATCCGGTGATCGTGAGTACGCGGCTGCGGGTCTACGATCACACGATCACGGAAATCGAGACCGTCGTCACCACCGAACGCTGGCGATTTGATCCGCCCGGCGCGGCCACGACCGATTACCTGGGCGAGAGGCCGCGGCCCGAATACACGCAGGTCGTGCCACCCGCGCAGCGCCGCTCGCGCGAAGAGCTCATGAAGATCGTCAACACGTATTTCACGGGCATCGAGAACAATACCGGCGACAAGCCGCCGCTGTTTTCATCACATTGCCAGCGCATCGAAGACGGCCGTCCGACCTCGAACGTCCCGGTCCCGCCGGGCAAGGAACGCGGCGGCGGCAACATGAGCTGCGCGGAGGACATCGCGATGGGCTATCACCGCAACGACAACCGGATCCGCAGCCGACGGGTGATGGCGGTCGACCTGGAGCACCAGGTCGTGATGACCAGCGTCTATTTCGATCACGAGAACGACGCGCCGATACGCAGCTACCAGCTCAAGAACGGCAAGACGGTCACGGTCACCGATACCGCGCCCTCGACGCTGCAGGCGCACGAGACCTTTTCGATCGACCAGGAAGGGATCAGCCAGGTCGAAGCGGTCTTCACCAATGTCACCTACGGCACACGGCCGTATTTCAGCACCGGCTTCCACATGGACAGCGCCGAGGCCGTGAAGGACGGGTTCAACGAATACGAGCGGTAGCGTTGCGCAGATCCGCGCAACCCGATCGATTCAGGTCGCCGAGGCCGTGCGCCCGGGCGACAGGAAGCGCGGAAATGTCCACAGTGCCGCCGCCCAGAGCGCGACCAGAACGGCAACGATCGCCTTCCAGCCCTCATTGCCCACGACTGCGAAGAACAGCGTCGGCCCCGCCATCGCTCCGATGCTGCCGATCTGAAGCAACATGCCGGTCGCCGGGGCCAGTTGCCCACGATCGGTCAGCGACTGGGGGATCACGGCATAGGTGAGCGCGGTGATGCCACTCAGGCAGGCCTGGTAAGTGTAGAGCGCAGCGATCGCGGCAGCGAGGGGAATGCTCGGGAGATACGTCACCACCCCGGAAACGACGGACACCGCCGTGATGCCACGCATGAGTCCGATCGGAAGAATCCCTTTACTCAACAGCCATCCCAGCAGCAGACCACCCGGGATGCACAGGACGTTTCCCAGCGCCACGGACGATGCCGTCAAACTCAGTGCGACATGGTGCGCAGTGTGCCAATAGAACGATACACACGCGTTGGTGCCCACGCCCGCGATCCCGGCAAGGCCCAATGCAATGGAGATTCGGATGGCGTTGGATTCCCGGCGAAGTCCGCCCAGGCGAGGGCGGGATCCGCGATTGAAAGCGGCGCCACCGAAGTGCGGAAGCGTCAGTGCCGCGCATGCGCATGCCACAGCAAGAGCGGTGTGAAACAGGTAGGTCGCGCGCCAGCCGGGGCCCGCGGCGAACACGCTTGCCAGGAGCAGGCCCGTCGCATACCCGACGAAATTGACGGTCGACCACGCCGTGAGAGCCCGGGCTTGAGTGGCTCCGCTGAATTCCCGGGCGACGAGGACCTGCCCCGCCGACATCATCGATGAGACCGCGATCCCCTGCACCAGAAGATCACCCGCAAACCAGACCAGGCGCGAGCAGACGACCTGGAGCAGATCGCCGAGAACCATCAGCACGGCGGAGAGGAGCATGAGCCGCTTTGCGCCGAGCCAGTCCACGGCGGCGCCGATTTCGGCGCCAAGGACGACACCTGGCAGGTACAGACACACGAGCGCCGCGCCGACTGCCGCGACACTCACGTGAAAGGACGCAGCGACCTCGCCGACGAAGGGCGCCGTCATGCCCAGCGCCGCGGTCGCGATCGTGCCCAGAAGATAGACGAGGCCGAAGCACGCCCACGGCGGCATCAGGCGCACTGTCCCCGCGGGCCCGCCATGCGCCGTGCGGACCTGCGCTGCAATTGCG
>DATJPN010000213.1:0-8384 GCA_035506335.1 Steroidobacteraceae bacterium
AGGTCGGAATGATGATGGATACCCGACCCGACTGCGTCACCTTGCGACATAGCCGGTAGGTTCCGGCCGCGCGTCCCGCCTTGATCCTGCCGTCGATCCCGCGGCGCTTCAGCGCCCGCTGCAACGCGTCGTGGGCCGCGGCGGCGTCTTCCTTGCCGCTCGCGGCCTGGAGCAGTGTTGCCGGAACGTGCACGATTGCCCGTGCCTGCTCGGTCACCCGCAACGCCAGCTCGTAGGCATCGGGATTCCTGAGCTCCGCGGGGCGTATGGCGGCGCGCCTGAAGACCTCGGCGCTCGCGCACCATGCCCGCCCCAGATAGTTCATGGACAGCAACAGGTCCGGCGACCACTGTGGCTTGAAGAATGCCTCGACCTTGCCGGTGGCGGCATTGACGCGTCTGTCGTCGCAATACAGGAAATCGGCATCCGGATTCAGCGCCGCGTGCACGGCGAACTCCAGCAAGGCATCGCACCCGAGATCATCGCCGGGATGGATGACCAGCAAGTGAGACGCAGAGGCTGCCCGCGTGACGAGCCTCGCGATAGCGCGATCATCGACCAGCACCTCAACGCGTTCGGAGATGTCCTCGAGACCCTCCAGCACCGAGCGGCGCAATGCGGCGACTGCGCGCGCCGGCGGCAGGATATACACGCGCCAGTGTTCGTACACCTGAGATCGCAGCGCCGTGAGCGTCGCCCGTGCCTGGGCCAGCATTCGATGTCCGGTGGACACAGGCACTACGATTGCGAATGCCGGCGCCTTTGACACCCCGAGAATCGGCCGGGACCGGATGTTGACTTCGGCCAGTGTCATCTTGCGGCGCAATGCCCACGGACCCTCGGTATCGGGCGCATCCTCGACCTGGATCCGGAATTGCGATCGAACGGCCTCGCCGGATGAGTCGGCGAGCGCCACGCTGACGACATGACTGCCCAGGGGAAGCGTCCGATGGGGCAATATCACGGAGAATCCGGCGGTCAGCGCGCCGGGCCGATCCGGAAACGCCTGGTGCACGTCACGCCGTCGAACGCCAGTGGTGGCCGTCGTGACGCGCTTGCCGTCGATTGATATCTCGATGGTGGCGCTGTCCGACCGGCCGAGCGCCCAGCCGGCGATCTCCAGGTTGCTGCGAATGGGTGTCGCGACGGCTCCATCGACCAGTATCGGCAGGTCGATGCTGAGCCTCGGGCCATTGGCACCGGATTCCGGCACGGCGTCGGCGGCAACCTCGGCCTCCCCGCCCGGCGTTGCGAGGACCGGGAGCAGCACTTCGGTCTCAACCCCATCGGCGAGCAGCCGCAGTACGAGTAGATGTTCGCCCGCGCTGATTTCCGGCACCTTGCCCTGGAATACGAATCCGGAATGGCGCGCATGCGCCAGTTGCGGGAAGTGGTTGCCGACATCGGGACGCTCGATGCCGATCTTCGCCGCTCCCAGATCGATGCCGTCGAGCAGGACCGTCAACCGCTCGGTGGCCGCCGCAGCGACGGCCCAGCCTTTGATGAAGACCTGGCCGCTGGTCCTGACCTGAACGATGTCGCTGAACAGTTCGACCTTGCCGGGCCCGATCGATGCAGGCGGTGACTGAGGCGCTCTGGGCATCGATATGCGGATTTCGGCTTCGCGCGAAATGCCGGTGGTCGCCGCGGCTCGCACGGTGATCTCACGTTCGCCGCTGCCAAGGTGATTGACGTCGACGTGCAGCGCAAAACCGGACTGGCGGGCGTTGGGATATTCGCCATGCGAGGCGGCCACATCATCGCGCGCCTTGCCGTAATCCGCGGCGGCAAGCCGGTTGCCTTCGACGAACACCTCAACCGATGCGATCGGAGCGAGGCAGACCACCCAGCCGAGAACGTGAAGAATGCCGGCGTCGTCCACGACCGCGGAGTCGACGAAGAGCTGCATGGCCGGAGGCGTCGCGCCATTGCCGACCCGAGGGTCCGCCGCCGCGCGACTTTCGAGGTAGTGCAGCAGCGGATTGCCGACGCGTTCACCGCGCTGGCGGCACTGTTCCACGTACCGGCGGGCATCGAACGAGCCGCTCGGATTGCGCAGCTCCCCGCCACCGGTTTCGAGGTAGTGGATGATCGGATCGAGGTTGAGGCCGGCGACGTCCGGATTCTCCCGGATGTAGTACTCGGGATCGAAGAGTTCCGAGTTCGCCAGCAACTCGTATTCCCTGAACAGAATCGCCACTGATGCCTCTGGGCAGTGCACGGTCGGCGTCGTGGATTGATTCGAGTACGACGCGCGATCAACGCAGCGCAATGATGCAGCCCTAAAATGTGCCGATTTGGAGTATCCGGGTCAAATTTCAGCTGTGCGACGATTGCACCGTCGCGGCGCACGACGGGAACACGATCGAATAAGTAAAATCCCCGATCGGCCTGAGATGAATTTTGATTCGCTTCACAATTCGGTTGTGACCGGCGTCGCGTTTTTGCTATGTTCACAAGCAGTGCCGCAGTTCGCCCGCGAACTGACGGGCGCGTCGGGCGCAGGGGAGCAATAAGAAAGTGTCGACCACCGTCCTCGGCGGAGGGAACAACAACCTGACTGTGTACGGTAACGGCACCGTTACCGCAGGCAATGGCAATAATACGATCACCGTGACGGGCGACGGCCGAGTCGCCGTCGGCAGCGGAGCCAATGTGGTTTCGGTTGCCGGCGACGCGACCGTCACTGCCGGCTCGGGCAATGACGTGATCTCCGTGGGCGGCAACGGCAACATTCTGGTCGGCGGCGGCAGCGATTCGATCTCGCTGCAGGGATCCGGCTCCATTCTGGAGACGAGCTTTACCGGCAACGACACCATCAATCTCGGCAGCGGCAGCGATACCATCGGCACGCTCGGCAAGGCCACGGTCACCGGAGCGTTCGGCTCGGCGACGGTTGCCGGCGGGCTGCTGACGAGTGCGCAGCTGGCCAACGGCACGCATCAGGTCTCCGCGCTGTTGGGCAATGCGACTCTGGCCGGCGGCGCCGGGCCCAGCGAACTGGTCGGCGGCTTCGGCAACGACACGATGATCGGCGGCACGGGCCACGACACGATGGTCGGCGGCATCGGTGCCAATGTCTTCGAGTTCCTGGCGAGCGCGGCGGGTGGCAATCACGTCATCGACAACTTCGTCTCCGGTCACGACCAGCTGTACATCGAAGGCCAGTCGCTCGCCTACCTGCAGAGCCATGGCGATGTGTCCACGCATGGCGGCAGTACCTACATCAGCCTCTCGGACGGCACGACCATCCAGCTCAAGGGTGTCACGCACCTGAGCGGATCGGACATCACGACCCACAAACCCTGATTCCGCGACCGGGGTGACCTTGGGCCCGCCGCACCCCGACCCTGCGATCGACCGCGACGCCCGGTTCCGTCAGCTCGTGCGCGCCTCGGCACTGAAGTCGCTGCGGCAGGCGCTGCGATGGGCTGCCGATCCGGCGGCGACCCGATACCTGCGCGAGACCCTCGCCGCGCTGCGCCGTGACGCCCTGGATCTGGCGCTGCGGCCGATCGATCGCGCCTGGCGCACCCTGCCCGGCGCGACCGCGGTGCTGGCGCCCGTCTACGGCCGTCTGCTGGTGCTCGAAGGCCGGGACCCGGATGCCGCGCTCGGACTGCTGCAGCGCGTCAGCGACCCGGATCCGGACGTCGCGGCGCTGACCGTTCATGCACTTGCGCAATCGGGACGCGGTGCCGACGCGCAGCGCGCTCTGCATCAGGCCCTCGCGGACTATTACGTCGCCCCGGGCGGTCTGCTGGCCCACCTCGCGGATCGGGCGCCGCCCGGCAGCGGCGCCGACGTGCCCGCCAGCTTTGGCCTCGATGGCCGGGCGGTGAGCCGCGGCCCGCTGCTGCGCGGCTGGGTCCGCCTGGGCTGGCGGCCGTCTTCGCGGCCGCGCCTGCGCGTCGCGGACGAGTCGGGGGCCTCGTGCCTCGTGCGAACGGAAGCTGCGTCACGCCAGGGCTGGCGGTGGCCCTTTGCACTCGATCTGCGCCGCGCGAGGCTCACGGGCAACCGGATCGTGGTTGCGGCGCGCCTGCCTGATGGACGCTGGCAAGCGTTGCCGGACGCACCGCTGCTGCGTGAGGCGCTGGTGCGGCCGCCCGCGCGCAGCAGGCGGGCAATGCCGCGCTGGCATCCCTCAAACACGCGGCGCCCGGCGCGCGGCCGGCCCGGACGCAGGCCGACAGACGTGATCATTCCCGTGTACCGGGGCCGCGAGGACTCCCTCGCCTGCATCGAGTCGGTGCTCGGCAGCGTCGACCGGCACACATGCGTCATCGTCGTCGACGACGCGACCGATGATGCGGAACTCGGCGGCGCACTCGCGGCGCTGGCCGCGCGCCAGCGCATCACGCTGCTGCGCAACGCCACCAACGAGGGTTTCGTCGCCTCGGTCAACCGCGCGCTCGGCGTGCATCCGGCCGCCGACGCGGTGCTGCTGAACTCGGACACCCGGGTGTCGGGCGACTGGCTCACGCGACTGCGCGCGGCGGCCTACCGTGACTCACGGGTCGGCACGGTAACCCCGTTCACCAACAGCGGCTCGATCGCGGGGTATCCGCGGCCCGGGGAGCAGCCGCTGATGCCGGAGGATACGCCCCGGTGGCAGGAAATGGCCGCCTGCGCCAATGCCGGCGTGAGCGTCGAGATTCCGGTCGGTGTCGGATTCTGTCTGTATGTGCGCCGCGATTGCCTGCGCGAGACCGGACCCTTCGACGCGGCGGTATTTGGCAGCGGCTACGGCGAGGAGGTCGACTTCTGCCTGCGCGCACGGCAGCGCGGCTGGTCGCACCGGCTGGCCGCCGACGTGTTCGTGCACCACAGCGGCGCGATGTCCTTCGGTCCGCGCCGCGCGGCGCTGCTGGATCGCAGTGACCGGCTGCTGCAGCTGCGCCATCCGGGCTTTGCCCGCTTCGTCGGGCAATTCCGCGCGGCCGACCCGCTCAAGGATGCCCGGCGCCGATTCGACGAGCAGCGGCTGGCCGCGCTGCCCGGGCCGATGGCGCTGCTGGTGACGCTGGCGCTCCCCGGCGGCGTCGAACGCTTCGTCACGGAGCGTTGCGCCGCGCTGCGCGCACAGGGGCTCACGCCCCTGCTGCTGCGCCCCCGGGCCGGAGCGGTTCGCGGCTGCGAACTCTCGCTCGATGCCATCGATGCGCCGAATCTGCGCTATGAGATCCCGGCCGACACCGCCGCGCTCGGCGCACTGCTCGCCCGCCTCGCCATCACCGCGATCGAGATCCAGCACTTTCTGCATCTGGATGCGCGTGTCATCGAGATGGTGCGCGCCCTGGGCAAACCCTGCGATGTGTTCATCCACGACTACGCGTGGATCTGCCCCCGGGTGACGCTGATCGACGGCAGCGGACGCTACTGTGGAGAACCGGACGTCGCGGTGTGCGCGACGTGCGTGCGGCGCAACGGTTCGCAGCTGCGCGAACGGATCACCGTGCCGGCGCTGCGCAGGCGCAGCGCGCGCTGGTTGCGCGAGGCGCGCCAGGTCATCGCCCCGTCGGCCGATACCGCGCAACGACTGGGCCGATACTTCGAAGGCCTCGAGATCCTCGTGCGGCCGAATGCGGTCCCGGCCATCGAGGCGCCGTTGCCGCCGCGCGCCGCCGCACGTCCGCGGGTGCGGGTGGCCACGCTCGGCGCCATCGGCACGCACAAGGGCTACCGGGTGCTGCTCGACTGCGCACGCGATGCGCGCCGCCGGCGCCTGCCGCTGGAATATGTCGTGATCGGGCATACCGCCGGGGACACACCGCTGCTGCGCACCGGCCGGGTGTTCGTGACGGGGCCTTATGGTGAGGGCGAGGCCCGGCACCTGCTGCAACGGGAGCAGCCCGATCTCGTGTTCCTGCCATCGGTGTGGCCTGAGACCTGGAGCTATACACTGGACGAGGCCCTCGGTGCACGATTGCCGGTCGTGGCCTTCGACCTGGGCGCGATTGCGCAGCGGCTGCGCACGGCGCGACTGGGCGAATTGCTGCCGCCGGACCTCGCGCCGCCGCAAATCAACGACCGGCTGCTGCGGGTGGCCGGCCGAACACGCCACCCGCAGGACGCCGCAGGCGCCAGGATGAAGGGATCCGTGGAGAAGAACATGAACAAGCCCACAGCCGCAGAGCCGGCCCGTCACGACCAGCTTGCCGCGTCGGTGCAGATCCTGCCCCTGCCGGCCGGTCTGTACCTGTTCTCGGTCACCGCCGCGCCGTCCGCGCCGCGCGCCAACGGCGCATTGCAGCTGCCGGCGCTGCATGTCGGGCTGGGGCCCGGCGTCAGCGCCGGGCAGGTCGAGTTTACGGCGGGTCCGACCACACAGGGCGCCTGGCTGTTTGCCACGACGGATCTGCTGGTCATCCGCGTCAACGGCACCGGCACCACGCTGATGCTGACCTCGGTACGCGGACCCGGCGGCGAGGCGCTGTCGATCAAGGTCGAGCGCCTCGATGCACGCACCGAACCCGCCGCGATGCCACCGGCCCCCGCGCGGATCGGCGCTTCGCCCCCCGAAACCGCTGCCGCGGCTCGCAGTCCCGGCAAGCGCGGCAATGCGGACGGACCCATGGCGCTGCCGGTGCAGATCGGCGCGCATATCCGCTCGCGCGGCGACATGCGCTTTACGGACGAGCCGTGGGCGGGCCGCATCGCCCCGGGTCTGTGGATCGAATCCTTCTCGGTGCGGCCGCTGGCGCATTTCACCGCGGGCGACATCGAGTACAAGGGCCTGACGGGCAGCGGCTTCGAGACCGCGTGGCTCAGCGATGAGGCCATGTGCGGCACCAAGGGGATGTCGGTGCCGCTGGTCGGCTTCGCGGTCCGCCTGAAGCCGGGAACCGCGACGGCGGCCTATGACTGTGAATACAGCGGGTACTTCAAATCCGGGCTCACGATAGGTCCGCTGCGCAATGGCGCGCCGTGCCGATCGAATGTCGCGAACGATCCGCTCGAGGGCGTGCAGATCCGGATCCTGCGGCGCGTGGTGGCCGCCAAGGCGGCGCCGGCCGCAGTTCCGGGCAAGCGCGCGCGCCGCCGGGCGAGGCCGGGCCCCGCGGGTCGCCACCGCAAGTGACCGGGACGGTGTGCGACCGGCGCGCGCCGGGCGGCATCCGCCAGCCATGAACTACCTGTTCATCCACCAGAACTTTCCCGCGCAATACCGGCACGTGGTGCGGCACCTCGCGACCCAGCCCGGCCATACGGTGGTCTTCATCACGCAGCCCAACGACAACCAGATGTCCGGCGTGCGCAAGGTGAGCTATCCGAGAGACGAGCGCGGGCCGATCAACTGCCACGCGTATTCGATGGAGATCGACCGGGCGATTCACACCGGCGCGACGGTGGCCGAAGTGTGCCGCGGGCTGCGCGAGCAGGGCTTTCGTCCCGACCTCATCGTCGGGCACAGCGGCTGGGGCGAGACGTTGTTCATCAAGGACGTCTGGCCGGACGTCCCGCTCCTGGCGAATTTCGAGTTCTACTACCACGCCCGCGGCGTGGATGTGGATTTCGATCCGGAGTTCGTCTCGATCTTCAATGATCCCTCGAAGCTGCGCGCCCGCAATGCCACGAACCTCCTGGCCTTCGAGGCCGCCGACTGGGGGCACTCGGCGACCCGGTGGCAGCGCAGCCTCTACCCGCAGCAGATGCAGCCCCGGATCAGTGTGCTCCATGAAGGTGTCGATACGGCTCTGGCGCGGCCGCACGCCAGGGCGCGCTTCAGACTGCCGGGCTCGCGCCGCGTGCTGACGCGTCGCGACGAGGTGATCACCTACGTCGCCCGCAACCTCGAACCATATCGCGGCTTCCACATCTTCATGCGCGCCCTGCCGCAGCTGCTGCGCCGGCGACCGCATGCGCAGGTGGTGATCGTCGGCGGCGACGGCGTCAGCTATGGCGCCCCGCCGCCGCCCCGTTCGACCTTCCGGGAGATGATGCTGCAGGAACTGGGGTCGAGGCTGGACCCCGAGCGCGTTCACTTCACCGGCCTGCTCGATCATGCGAGCTACCTCGCCCTCCTGCAGGTCTCCAGCGTCCATGCCTACCTGACCTACCCGTTCGTGCTCTCCTGGTCCTTCATCGAGGCCCTGGCCTGCGGTTGCCTCATCGTCGGTTCCGCCACGCCGCCGGTGCTCGAGGTGCTGCGCGACGGGGTCAACGGGCTCACGGTGGATTTCTTCTCCCCGCGCAAACTCGCCAACCGCATCGAGGCGGCGCTGGAAGATCCGGAACGCATGACCGGCCTGCGGGCAGCGGCGCGGCAGACGGCCGTACGGGAGTTCGATCTGCAGCGTGTGTTGCTGCCGCGCTGGATGGCGCTGTTCGATGATCTCATCCATCGGCGGCCACCCCTGATCACCGCTGCGTCGGTGACG
>DATJPN010000214.1:0-5241 GCA_035506335.1 Steroidobacteraceae bacterium
TGCAGATAGTGACACCTTGCTTGACGAACTGATTGCAACTAACTCCGCCGAGGTCGTTGAACAGAAGACCTTGCGTTGCCGCTCCCGGGCGGCAGTGTGGAGAAATTCTGAAGACGTGAATGTAAAGCAGATCGACCGCGCTGCGAAATGTTTGGAAGCGGCAGCTTCTAGCTTTGCCCACAACCTCCTTCAGGAAACCGGTGCCAAGCGCTATTTCGAGCGAATGGTCCTTTCAGACCACCCATTGTCAGAGCGTAGTCGAGATGAATTCGCGGCCGTCGCACAGATCCGAGGGGACAGCTACGTAACTGAGTTGGACAGTTGGATCAGCAAAAACACCGAACCTGACCAATCGAAGGCGGGGCGCCGCTACGGGGTTGGTGTGTACTTTTTTGAGGAATCGCAGTCAACGGAGCAATTTGTTGGCGCTACGAGTCCGAGCAGCGATTCGTCAGTGGAAGCACGAAAGGGCTCAGTTCAGGAAATTGATGTGCTGGCTCCGCCAGCGTCGATGAAGCGTGATGAAGGAAAATCGGGGATTTAAAATGAAAATTTTGAGCATTGCAGCAGCGGTGGCACTCAGCACCGTGTCTTTATCCGCACTCGCTAAGGATGTAGACCGTGCTGGTGTTGCTGACAACGCCTTCACATATGCCGCGGGTGCCGAAAGCTCACTGTCGGTGGTGATTGGTGCAGCAATTGAGGGTAGCTACAGTGCGCGAGCGGCTGTCGCTGTTGGCGTAGGTACGGCCAATCTCATCACCGGCACGGGCGGCAACCACCTGATCACCGGCACGGGCGGCAATCACCTGATCACCGGCACGGGCGGCAACCACCTGATCACCGGCACGGGCGGCAACCACTGATCTCCCGGCAGATCGGTTAGCCTGATTTCGCATCCTGCAGGTCTTCCCCGAGGCCTGCAGGATTTCGCGTGTCCGACTCCTGGACTTTTGTCACAAAAATAGCAGCTGCGACGCCGATCCATCCTCGGTAGGCTGGGGCCGTGTCGGATATCCGCCCCGCCTTAGGTGTCATGTGCCGCCGCGTGCTCTATCCGCTGGTGCGGATCCTGGTGCGCTTCGGCGTCAGTGCGGGTGAGCTGAAGGCCATCGTCGACAGCGTCTACGCTCACGCCGGTTCCGAGTACCTGGCGGGACAGGGCGAGCGCGTCACCTATTCGAAGCTCGCGGTCATCACGGGAATCAACCGAGCGTTTCTGCCGGCCATCCTCGCCAATCCCCAGGACGAGTTCCATCCGCGGAGTCACACGCAGCTGCATCGTGCCGCCCGCGTGCTCACCGGCTGGTACGACGACAAGCTGTTCCAGACCCGGCTCGGTGATCCGGCGGTGCTGCCCATCGAGGGCACCCGTCAAAGCTTCCGGCAGCTCGTGGAGCTCTACAGCGGCGGGGTCTATCACCAGACGATGTTGTCGGAGCTCGAGCGCGTCGGCGCCGTGCGCAGGGTCAACGGCGACAGGGTCCGGGCGCTGCGGCGTACGCCGGTCAGCGGTGGCGCGAACGTCGAATCGGTGCTGACGACCGGAGAGACGGCCGGGGACCTGCTCAATACCCTCGAGCACAATCTCAAGGCTCCCGCCGCGGAGCAGTTGCCGGTGCGGGCGCTGATCGGCTCGCTCGACCCCAAGGCGCTGCCGCTGTTCCGCACGCAGCTGTCCAAGCGCGCGGACGGGTTGCTGGAGGTGCTCGACCTCTTCATCCGCTCGCACGGGCCCGGGCCCGGACGCACGGGTGAGGAGAAACGGGGCGCCGAGATCGGCGCGGCGGTCATCGCGATCCGCCGCACCCCGAAGGACGGCTGATCACTGCGGGGTGGCGAAGCGCTGCGCGAGCTCGTCGCGCAGGGTGCGCCGCAGGATCTTGCCGACGTTGGACTTCGGCAGTTCCTTGCGGAAGTAGACGTGCCGCGGCAGCTTGTACCCGGTCAGGGATTCTCGGCACTTGTCGATGATGGCGCGCTCCGTGAGCGCCGGATCGCGGCTCACGACGAATAGCGCCACGATTTCCCCGGCGCGCTCGTCGGTCTGCGCCACCGCGGCGACTTCGACGATGCCCGGGATCGCGGCCACGACCTCCTCGACCTGGTTCGGGAACACCTTGAATCCGGAGACCACGATCATGTCCTTCTTGCGGTCTTCGATGTACACGAAACCCTTCTCGTCCATGCGGCCGATGTCGCCGGTGCGCAGCCAGCCCCCGGGCAGCATCACGAGGGCGGTCTCATCCGGCCGGTTCCAGTAGCCGCGCATGACCTGGGGGCCCTTGACGCAGATCTCCCCGACCGTGCCCAGGGGCAGTTCGGCGCCGGCCTCGTCGCGGATGCTGATCTCGGTCGAGGCGATCGGCAGGCCGATGGAGCCGTTGAATTCGGTCTGCGGCAGGTTGATGCAGGCACCTGGGGAGGTCTCGGTGAGTCCCCAGGCCTGGGTCAGGGGAATGCCGGTCACGGCCTTCCAGCGGCGGGCCACCGGCTCCTGCACGGCCATGCCTCCCCCCAGGGTGATCTTCAGGTGGCTGAAGTCGACGCGGTCGAATCCGGAGGTGTGCAGCAGCGCGTTGAACAGCGTGTTCACGCCGCTCAGGAAAGCGAACGGATAACGCTTCAGCTCCGCGACGAACGCGGGGAAATCGCGAGGGTTCACGATGAGGACGTTGGACCAGCCCAGGCGCAGGAACAGCATGCAGTTCGCGGTGAGCGCGAAGATGTGGTACAGCGGGATCGGCGTCACGAGGTACTGCGCGCGCTCGATCGCCGGTGGCAGGAACGGGGCGACCCAACCGGAGGCCTGCAGGACGTTCGAGCAGATGTTCCCGTGGGTCAGCATCGCGCCCTTCGCGACACCCGTGGTGCCGCCGGTGTACTGCAGGAACGCGATGTCATCATGGGTGAGATCGATGTCGGCGAGGGCGTGGCCGCGGCCGGCCGCCAGCGCCGCGGAAAAACGCATGGCCCCGGGAATGTCGAAGGGCGGTACCTGGTGGTGCACCCTGCGCACCACGAAATCGACGATCGCGCTTTTTGGAAATCCCAGCAGTTCCCCGACGCTGGTGACGACGACGTGCTTCAGCGACGTTCGCGGCAGCACGGCCTCGACCACGTGCGCGAAGTTCTCGAGCACCACGAGGGCGACGCAGCCGGAGTCGCGCAGCTGGTGTTCGAGCTCCGGCGCCGTATAGAGGGGATTGATGTTGACGACGGTGAAGCCGGCGCGCAGCGCCGCGAACATCGCGATCGGGTACTGCAGCACGTTCGGCAGCATGATTCCGAGCCGGTCGCCGCGCTTCAGGCCCGAGTGCTGCAGCCAGGCCGCGAAGTCGCGTGACAGGCGGTCGAGCTCGCCATAGGTCAGGTGCCGCCCCATCTGGATGAAGGCGGTCCGCGCCCGGAAGGTCGCGAAGCTGCGCTCCGCCATCACCTTCAGCGAGGGCAGTTCGGCCGGGTCGATGTCGGTGGCCATGCCCGGTGGATAGGACTTGAGCCAGATCCGTTCCATGATCAATCCTTGAGCAGCGGGACGAGGGCGGGCCAGACCGTGTCGAGCACCTTCGGCTCGCCGGCGGCCACCGGGTGCAGGCCATCGGCCTGCATGAGTGCCGGATCGAGCGCCACGCCCTCGAGCAGGAAGGGTACCCAGGGCACGTGATACTGGCGGGCGAGGGTGGCGTAGAGATCGGCGAAGCCGTTGCCATAGCGGGGGCCATAGTTCGGGGGCAGGCGGATGCCGAGCAGGAGCACCCGGGCGCCGGCATTCCGGGCCAGGGTGAGCATGCGGCCGAGGTTGTCGTGAACCGTCTGCAGCGGCAGGCCGCGCAGGCCGTCGTTCGCACCCAGCTCCAGCAGCACCACCGCGGGCTGGTGCAGTTTCAGCAGATGCGGCAGTCTTTCGAGGCCGCCGCTGCTGGTCTCGCCGCTGACGCTGGCGTTGATGATCCGGTACTCGTACCCTTGGGCCTGCAGCCGTCGCTGTAGCAGCGCGACCCAGCCCTGCTCGGGCTGCAGTCCGTACGCGGCACTCAGGCTGTCACCGAAGCTTAGGATGATGCGATTTTGCGCGCCCGAGGCGCCCTGGAGTCCGATGAGCAGCAACGTCAGTGCGAGTGCCCCGCCGCGAACCCATGCCGATATCGTTCTCAAGGTCGAAAACCTCACCAAACAGGTTAGCAGCCCGGAGGGGCCGCTCGCCATTGTGCACGATGTCAGCTTCGACATCGCCGCCGGGGAGACGGTCGCCATCACCGGCGCCTCCGGCGCCGGCAAGTCGACGCTGCTGGCCATGCTGGCCGGGCTCGATCTGCCGACCTCCGGGCGTCTGTGGCTGGACGGCCAAGACCTCACCACCTTGAGCGAGGACGGCCGGGCGCGGCTGCGCGCGCAGCGGGTCGGGTTCGTGTTCCAGGCCTTCCACCTGATCCCCTCGCTCACGGCGCTCGAGAACGTGCTCCTGCCGCTCGAACTCGCCGGGCGCGACCATGCGCCAACCCTGGCCCGCGAGGCCCTCGAGCGGGTCGGGCTCACGCCCCGCGTCGATCATTACCCGCGACAGCTCTCGGGGGGCGAGCAGCAGCGGGTCGCGCTCGCCCGGGCGTTCGTCATGCGGCCCGCGGTGCTGTTCGCGGACGAACCGACCGGCAACCTCGACGCCCACACCGGCCAGCGCATCATCGACCTGATGTTCGACATGAACCGCACGTCGCGCACGACGCTCGTGCTCGTGACGCACGAGCAACCCCTCGCGGCCCGCTGCGACCGGATCCTGCACATGGACGCGGGCCGGCTGGTCAGCCCATGCATGCCCTGAAGCTCGCCCTGCGGACGCTCCTGCGGGAGTGGCGCTCCGGTGAACTGGGTGTGCTGCTGCTCGCCCTGACCACGGCCGTGGCCGCCCTGACCGGGGTCGGCTTCCTCGTCGGGCGGATCGACACGGCGGTGCGCGACCAGGCCACCCAGGTGCTCGCGGCCGACCTGCGTGTCTCCTCCACGCAGCCCCTGCCGGATGACTGGTTCACCACCGCCGCCGCGCGCGGCGTTGCGGCCGCCCGCATCGAGACGCTCCTGAGCGTGGTCTTCCGCGGGGACGACAGCCAGCTCGCCAACGTCGAGGCCGTCTCCGAGGGTTATCCGCTGCGCGGCACGCTGCTCGTGGCCGACCAGCCCTTCGCGACGGGTACCGCGACCCGGAACATTCCCGCGCCCGGGGAGGTGTGGCCGAGCTCGAAG
>DATJPN010000215.1:0-15290 GCA_035506335.1 Steroidobacteraceae bacterium
CCTGTACGTCGGTGACGTGAACTCCGGTTCGGTGCTGCCCGCCGAAGCCGGCGGCCGGCATCTGGGCATCCGGCACGCACGCTTCTCGGCCGACGGCCGCGGCATCTACATCAGCTCCACGGATGCCGACGACTTCTCGCAGCTGCGATTCCTGGACCTCGCCACGCACCAGGCCCAGTCCCTGACGGCGGCGATCCCCTGGGACATCGTCGATTTCCAGGTCGGCGTGGACGGACGCTACCTGGCCTACGTGACCAATGACGGCGGCCGTGACCGCCTGACGGTCCTCGACAACCAGGCGAAGCTCGAAGTCACGCCGGCCGGCCTGCCGGAAGGCCGCATCGGCGGCCTGCAATTCGATCACACCGGCCACCTGCTCGCCCTCAGCGCCGCGGGCCCGCAGTCACCGGCCGATGTGTACGTCTTCGAACCGGAGCACAACACGCTCACCCGCTGGACCCACAGCGAGCCGGGTGCGGTGGATCCGCGCCGGTTCGTGGGGGCCGAGGTCGTGCAGTACCCCACCTGGGACCGGGTCAAATCCGGCCCGCGCCTGATCCCGGCTTTCGTCTACCGGCCGCGCACGCCGGGGCCGCATCCGGTGCTCATCGACATCCACGACGGCCCCGCGGGCCAGTTCCGTCCGGGGTTCGACCCCTTCATCCAGTTCGCCGTGAACGAGCTCGGTCTGGTGGTGATCGCGCCGAACATCCGCGGCTCGACCGGCTACGGCAGGTCCTACGCCGACCTCGACAACGGGCCCGGACGCGAGGATGCCCTGCGGGACCTCGGCGCGCTGCTCGTGTGGGTGGGCATGCAGAAGGACCTGGACCGCGGCCACGTGGCCGTCATGGGACAGTCCTACGGCGGCTTCATGGCGCTCGCGATGCTGGCCACCTACGGGGATCGCCTGAGCGGCGGCATCGTCGTGGACGCTTATGCGAGCCTGCCCGCCTATCTGGCGGACGCGGGGCCCGGTGAGCTGCCCGCGCGCCGCGCCGAATTCGGCGATGAACGCGATCCGCAGGCGCGCGCGCAGCTGAACCGCCTCTCGCCGATCAACGCCCTCGCGCAGATCCGCAAGCCGGTGCTCGTCTTCCAGGGCCTCAGGGACACTCCCGCCCAAGTGGAACAGGCCGGCCAGATCGTCGCCGGCATCCGCGCGCGCGGCGGCGAGGCCTGGTACGTGACGGCGCGGGATGAAGCGCACGACATCCGCCACGTCGCGAACCGCGATGCGTGGCTCGCCACGGTGGCGCAGTTCCTGAAGCGGATCGCGCCCTAGCGGCCGGCGGTGAGGATGCTGATCGGCCGGCGCAGCGTCGAGAGCGCCGGCTGCATCCGGCTGAAGTACTCGGCCAGCGCGTCGACATCCGAGTCCTTGATGGTCGCGGCCATGCCCGACATGATCGCGTTCTTGCGGCCGCCGTCCTTGTATTCGGCGATCTCGCGCTTCAGGTAATCGGCGTACTGGCCGGCCAGGATCGGATAGTTCGGCACCACACTGACGCCGGTCGCGCCGTGGCAGGCCGCGCAGACCGCGACCGCCGCCGGAGCGGGCGGCGCATTCGCGGGCGCCGGGGCCGGCTGCAGCGCGACACCGGAGAAGTAGGCGGCGATGTCGGCCATGTCCTGGTCGGAGAGCGTCGAGGCCTGCGAATGCATGGTGACGTGCGAGCGCTGGTCGCCGCGGTATTCCTGCAGGGCCGCGACGATGTACTCGGGATGCTGGCCGACGAGCTTCGGCACGCTGTAGTTCGGATAGGCGTTGCGGTAGCCCTCGACGCCGTGACATCCGAGGCAGGTATAGGAGATGGCCTTGCCATGCACCGGATCGCCTTTCGTGACCGCCGCATCCTGCGCGAATGCGCAGCCGCCCGCGAGCGCCGCGCCAGCGGCGAAGATCGACACCATGCCCCGGATCGAAAAACCCATACCCGTCACCACCTTGCGCAAAACGGCTCCGAATCTTAAGGATTCGGCCGTGCAATTGCCACCCGCTGTGGCGGGACATCGCGGTTTCGCGGATGCTTCCCGCCCATGATCGCACTGATCCAGCGTGTCACCCGTGCCGAAGTGCGCGTCGGAACCCGGGTTACGGGCGCCATCGGGCGCGGTGTGCTCGCCCTGATCGGCGTGCAGAAGGAGGATACCGAGTCCGACGCCGATCGTCTGCTCGAGCGCCTGCTCGGCTACCGCATCTTCGCCGACGGCGAGGGGCGCATGAACCTCGACGTGCGCTCGATCGGCGGCGGCGTGCTGCTCGTGCCGCAGTTCACCCTCGCCGCCGATACCCGCTCGGGCACCCGCCCGGGCTTCAGCACGGCGGCCCCGCCGCAGCGCGCCCGGGAGCTCTTCGAGTACCTGCTGCGGCGGGCCCGCGCGGCCTGTCCGGGGGTCGAGACGGGGGAATTCGGCGCCGACATGCAGGTGAGCCTGGTCAACGACGGGCCGGTCACCTTCTGGCTGGAAGCCCACCGCGCCTGAGATCCCCCGGAAGTCGTTGAATTTGACAGAGAAGTTTACTGTGCGGCGGCCGGCATTTGCCCTATCATTCGGCCCATGTTCGAAATTCTCCTCATCGTCGTCCTGCTGCTGGTGGTGCTCGGCGCCGGCAAGGTGCGCAGCGCTGGATCCGATCTCGGCGCCGCCGTGAAGAATTTCCGCCGGGAGCTGCGCGGGCCAGGCCTCGAGCCTCCGGCCGGCGAGACCCCGCACGCCCCCCCGGCCGCCGCGGGACTGCCGGATGCCGAATTCCCGGAGGTGCTGGCGGCCCGCTCGCGCGGGAGCGGCAAGCCCGGTGCCTAGCATGACCCGAGCGCCCGGGCGGGCCCGGCAACGCGGATTCTTCGACTTCAGCATCACCGAGCTGGCGATCATCTTCGGCCTCGCCCTGGTCGTGCTCGGCCCGAAGAAGCTGCCCGGCCTGGTCCAGCAGATCGGACGCTGGGTCGGGCGCGCGCGCCACATGGCGCGCCAGTTCCGCGAACAGCTGGAGCAGGAAGTCAATTCCATCAACGCCGTGAAGCCGGTGCCGCGGCACGTGGCGCCGGACGTCGGCCCGCCCGCGCCGGCCCCCGAGCCGGTGCCCGAGCACGAGCCGGTCCACGAGCCGGTCCACGAGGCGCAGCCGGAGGCGCCGATCCCGCCCGACATGGCCACCGTCGCGCCGCCGGGCGCCGAGACCCATCCGGAGGCACAGATCTACTTCGCGCTGAACGGCACCGAGCCCGCGGTCGTGGCGCAGAACCCGCATGCGCCGCCTGCCGCCGATGCACCGGCGCCCGCGCCCGCCGAACCCGGGGCGACCGGAACTTCCGCCCCCGCGCAGCCGGCCAGCGTCGAAGTCGTGTTCCCGCACGACCATGGCTGAGGAGCCCGAGAAGGAGAACCTGGCCGAAGGGACGCTGATCTCCCACCTGCTGGAGCTGCGCAACCGGCTGATGCGCGCGATGATCGCCGTCGTCATCGTGCTCATTCCCTGCATCTACTACCAGAACCGGCTGTTCACCTTCGTCGCGAAGCCGATCCGCGACAAGCTGCCGAAGGGCGCGACGCTGATCGCCACCGGCGTGATGTCGCCCTTCACGATCCCGCTGCAGCTGGCATTGTTCACGGCGATCTTCATCGCGATGCCCTACGTGCTCTACCAGGTCTGGTCGTTCGTGGCCCCCGGGCTCTACAAGCACGAGAAGCGCTTCGCGATTCCGCTGCTGGTGTCGTCGGTGCTGCTGTTCTACCTCGGCGTGGGCTTCGCCTACGAGATCGTCTTCCCGCACGTGTTCAGCTACTTCGCGAACACCACGCCCGAGGGCGTGACCTGGATGACGGACATCGCCAGCTACCTGAGCTTCGCCATCCAGATCTTCTTCGCCTTCGGCCTCGCCTTCGAGACCCCGATCGCGGTGGTGCTGCTGGTGCTCACCGGCATCGTGCGGATCGAAAAACTGAAGGAAAACCGCGGCTACGTGCTGGTCGGCGTCTTCGTGGTGTCCGCGATGGTCACGCCGCCGGATGCGATCTCCCAGTGCGTCATGGCCATCCCCATGTACCTGCTCTACGAGGGCGGGCTCATCATGGCCGCCGTGCTCTCGAACATGCGTCGCAAGGATCTCGAACGCCGCGAGGCCGGCGCGGGTTGAGCGATCGGGCCACGAGCGGCACCTGGTTCGGTCACCCGCGGGGGCTCGCGACGCTGTTCTTCACCGAAATGTGGGAGCGGTTCTCCTACTACGGCATGCGGGCGCTGCTGCTGCTGTACATGACCGCCGCCGTCGGCGCCGGTGGCCTCGGCATGAGCGATGCGCAGGGAGGCGCGGTCTACGGGCTGTACACCGCGGCCTCGTACCTCGCCACCCTGCCCGGCGGCTGGATCGCCGACCGGCTCCTCGGCCAGCGCCGGTGCGTGTTCTGGGGCGGCGTGCTCATCAGCGCCGGCAATTTCGCCCTCAGCCTTCCGGCCGGCATGACGGTGTTCTACGCAGGTCTGCTCATCGTGAGCCTCGGGACCGGGTTGCTGAAGCCCAACTGCACCTGCCTGGTCGGCGAGCTCTACAAAGGCGACTCCGGCTCGCGGCGCGATGCGGCCTTCTCGATCTACTACGTCGGCATCAACCTCGGCGCCCTCTCGCCGCTCATCGTCGGCACGATCGGCGAGACCGCCGGCTACCGCTTCGGGTTCCTCGCCAGCAGCCTCGGCATGCTGCTCGGACTGATCCAGTACCGGTTCACCGGGCGGCGGCTGGGCGATGCGGGCCTCACGCCGCACCCGGCCCCGGAGCGCGAACGCGTGAGGGCCCGGCGGCTGCTGCAGGCCGCGCTGGTTCTGATCGGCGTCGTCGGGGTGCTGATGATGCTCGGCCGCCTGGACCTGGACGTCGTGCAACTGGCGCGCGCGACCGGCGCCGCGATGGTCGCGCTGGCGGTCGCGTTCTTCGGCAGCGTGCTGCTGTCCGGCGGACTCTCCGGCACCGAAAAGAAGTCGGTCGCGGTGATCGCGATCTTCTTCGTCTGCGCCGCGCTCTTCTGGGCGGGCTACGAGCAGGCCGGCTCGACGCTCAATCTCTTCGCCCGCGATCACACGGACCGGTCCTTCCTCGGCAGCTGGTTCGCCTCGGGCCAGCATCCGGTCAGCTGGTACCAGATCGCGCAGGCGGTCTTCGTGCTGGTGTTCGCGCCGGTGTTCGCCTGGATCTGGGTGAACCTGGGAAGGCGCGGGCGGGACCCTTCGGCCGGCGCCAAGTTCGGCCTCGGGCTGCTGCAGCTCGGATTGAGCTTCCTCGTGATGATGGTCGCCGCGCAGATCGTCCGGCGCACCGGAGCCCTGGTGCTGCCGGGCTGGCTGATCCTCACCTACCTGCTGCAGACCACCGGAGAGCTGTGCCTGAGCCCCATCGGGCTGTCCAACGTCACGAAGCTCGCGCCCGCCCGCTACGGCGCGCAGATGATGGGCACCTGGTTCCTCGGCGCCGCGATCGGCAACCTCGCCGCGGGTCTCATCGGCGGGGAGATCGGCTCCGGGGTCGCCGACATGCCCGCACAATTCCTGCGCATGGCGCTGATCGGCTGCGCATCCGGCCTCGTCATGCTGCTCCTGGCCCGGCCGGTGCGCGCCTGGATGGGCGCCGTGCGCTGATCAGCCGGCCCCGGGCGGGATGTGCACCGCCCGCAGGCACCCCGGGGTAAGCTTGCGCGTCATGGACACCCTGACTCTCTCCGGCAAGACCATCGCCGTGCCCGAGACACGGGAGCTGGATCTGTTCGCCGCACTGCTCGAACGCCGCGGGGCGCAGGTGCTGCGCTGTCCGCTGGTCGCGATCCGCGACGCCGCCGATCCGGCGCCGGTCCTGACCTTCATCCGCCGCTTCGCCGAAGGGGCCTGCGATGACCTCATCCTGCTCACCGGGGAAGGCCTGCGGCGGCTCCTCGCCTGCCTCGAGCGGCACGAACCGGCGCTGAAGCCCGCGTTCCTGGCGCAACTGGCCAGGGTGCGCAAGATCACCCGCGGTCCGAAGCCGGCGCGGGCGCTGCGTGAACTGGGCCTGAAACCGGATATCGCCGCCGAAGTACCGACCACGGCCGGGGTGATCGCCGCGCTGCAGCCCATCGCCTTCACCCTGGAGGGCCGCAGCTTCGGCGTGCAGCTGTACGGGAACGAGCCGAACCTGCCGCTCATCGATTTCCTGCACGGCTGCGGGGCGGGCGTCATGACCGTCGCGCCGTACTCGTACGCCGACTCGAGCGAGGATGCCGCGGTGCTCGAGCTGCTCGCGCGCATCGAGCGCGGCGGCGTCGATGCGGTCGCCTTCACGAGCACACCGCAGGTGCGCAGGCTGCTGGCCGTCGGGGGTGAAGAGCGCGTCGTCGCGGCGCTGCGGCACACGCATGTCGCCGCCGTCGGCCCCGTGGTCGCCGCGGCGCTCGGGCAGCACGGCATCCCCGTGCAGTCGATGCCGCAGGAGGACTTCTTCCTGAAGCCCATGACCAGCGCGCTCGAAGCGGCGCTGCGCGCGCCGGTGCGCCCGTGAACGCGGCCCGACAGCTGACCGTGCCGGCGGTGCTGCTGGCGATGGTCCTGGCGGCGGTGCTCGCCGCCGCGAATGCCTACCTCGGACTCTTCGCCGGCATGACCATCGCCTCGGCGATTCCATCCGCGGTGGTGTCCATGGCGGTGCTGCGCGCACTCGGCGGGGGCGGCATACTCGAGAACAACATCGTGCAGACGGGCGGCTCGGCCGGCGGCTCGGTCACCTCAGGGGTGATATTCACGGTGCCGGCGCTGGTGATCCTCGGCTACTGGCAGTCGTTCCACTTCTGGTGGGTGCTGGCCATCGCCGGTCTCGGCGGCATCCTCGGCGTGCTGTTCTCGGTGCCGCTGCGGCGTTCGCTGATCGTGGACCAGCAGCTGACCTTTCCCGAAGGACGGGCCGCGGCCGAGGTGCTGCGCGCCGGGGAAAACCCGGCGGCGGGCCTGCGGATCCTCGGGACGGCGGCGCTCGGCAGCAGCCTCGCGAAGCTCGCGGCGGCGAGCGGCCTGAAGCTCATCCCGGACACGGCCTTCCTGGCCGGCTACCTCGGCAAGGCCGTGGCGTACGTGGGCACGAACCTGTCCGCGGCGCTGCTCGGCGTCGGCTACATCGTCGGCTTCAACATCGGCGTGGTCACCGTCGCCGGCAGCGTCATCTCCTGGAACCTCGTCATCCCGGTGTACATGAGCCTGTTCCTGGACCACAACCCGGATCTCGCTCAGGCGGTCGCGGGGCAGGCCGCGAGCGATGCGGCCGGCCTGCTCTGGTCGCACCACATCCGCTATCTCGGCGTCGGCGCGATGATCGTCGGCGGCGTGTGGACGCTGATCCGCCTGCGCGGCTCGCTGGCCTCGGGCATCCGCAGCGGACTTGCGGTGGCGCGCACGGGCAGCCGCGCGGCCGTCCCGGATGCCGAGCGCGACCTGCCCATGAAATGGATACTGGCCGGCATCGTGCTGTTCACGATCCCGCTCGGCCTGCTCTATCACGGCATCGTGGGCACCCTCGGCGTGAGCCTGCCGATGACGCTGATCATGATCGTCGCGGGTTTCCTGTTCTGCTCGGTGTCCGCCTACATGGCCGGCCTCGTCGGTTCGTCCAACAATCCCGTCTCCGGCATCACCATCGCGACCATCCTGTTCGCCGCGACCGTGCTGCTCGCCCTGATGGGCCGCAAGGCGCCGCTCGGGCCCGTGGCGACGATCATGATCGGCGCGGTGGTGTGCTGCGCCGCCTGCGTCGCCGGCGACAACCTGCAGGACCTGAAGGCCGGCTACATGGTCGGCGCGACGCCGTGGAAGCAGCAGGTGATGCTCGCCATCGGTTCGGTGGTGTGCGCCCTGGTGATGGCGCCGGTGCTGAACCTGCTCGCCCACGCGTACGGCATCGGCGTCCCCACGGCGGCGCATCCGAAGCCGCTGCTCGCGCCACAGGCGACCCTCATGGCCTCGGTGGCGCGCGGCATGTTCGGCGGCTCGCTGCCCTGGAGCATGGTGGCGACCGGAGGGGTCATCGGCGCGGCCATCATCGGGCTCGATGAATGGCTGCGCGCCCGCGGCGCCACCTTCCGCGTGCCGGTGCTGGCCGCCGCCGTGGGCATCTACCTGCCGATGGACGTCACCATGCCGATATTCCTGGGGGGCGGCATCAGCCTGCTCGCCGAGCGCGCGCTGCGCCGCCGCGCCCTCGATGCCGAGGCGCTGGAGCGCATGAGCCGCAAGGGCGTGCTGTTCGCCGCGGGGCTGATCACCGGGGAGGCGCTCATGGGCATCGTGATCGCCGTGCCGATCGTCCTGTACAGCAATCCGGAGGTGCTGGCGCTGCCCGCGGCCTGGCAGTTCGGGCAGTGGCTCGGCGCCGCGGTGCTGGTCGTCCTGGCCTGGGGGCTCTACCGCGCCGCGACCTCCCGAGGCTAGCGGCGGTTGACGTAGACCTCGAACCTGCCGCGCGGGCCGATATACCAGGATCCGATCCAGCCGGTGACGCTGACGATGAGGCTGGCCAGCAGCGCCGCCCGGAAATCAGCCACGTGAAATCCGTGCAGGAGCGAGGCCGTGAGGGCCAGCATTCCGGCATTGATCACCAGCAGGAACAGTCCGAGGGTGAGGAGGGTGAGCGGCAGCGTGAGGATCACCGCGATGGGCCGGACCACCGCATTGATCACGCCCAGCAGCAGCCCCGCCAGAATGAGCGTGCGGGCGTCGTCGATGCGGATGCCGCTGACCCAGCGGGTGGCGATCCACAGGCCGACCACCGACAGCGCCGCGCGGAACAGGAAGCCGACCATCAGCCATCGTCCTTCGCGGTCTTCTCGACCAGCACCTTCAGGCGCGCCACGGCCCGTTGCCAGCCGGTGCGCAGCCGCAGGTAGAGCCGGTCCGACTCGTCGCTGGTCGGAAAACCGGAGCCGAGCAGCCGCAATATGGTGACCGAGGCGTCGGAACCATCGAGGATGAAGTCATCGACGATGGGGCTGCCGTTCTGCGGCAGCTCCTGCGAAGGCAGGTAGATGAGCCGCATCCGGCGCTCCGGCAGCAGCACGTCGATGTGCGCCTCGAGCTCGATGACCCGGTCGACCGAGGCCCGGAAGTGTCCGCCCTCGCGGGCGCTGATCTGCGCCTCCGGCGAGCACCATTTGCGCAGGCTCTCGTTGTCCGTCAGGGCCTTCCAGACCTGTGACGCCCCTGCCGCAATATCGACGCGGTGGGCGTATCCTCGGGTACGTCCGCTCATGGGTGCAGATTGTGCCATGGACTTGACCGCCACATCCCCGACACCGTCGCCGGAGGCGCAGCGCGCCGAAACCCTGCAGCAGCGCAGCGCCCACCTCCTCGACATCGTCGCCAGCATGACGGGCCTGGGGGCCTGGGAGCTGGCCGTCGACTCGATGACACCGCTCTGGTCGAGCCACGCGCGGCAGATCTTCGGCCTGGACCCGTCCGGGCCGCTCGACCTCGAGGACATCCTGGAGTGCTATGCGGCGGAAGCCCGGCCGCTGATGCAGGCGGCCTTCCGGGAAGCCGTCGCCAACGGCAAGCCCTTCGACCTCACCCTGCCCGCCGTCCACCGGAACGGGTCGCGGCTGTGGGTGCGCTGCGTCGGGGATCCGGAAGTGGCCGATGAGCGCACCCTGCGGGTGTCGGGCGCCGTCCAGGATGTCACCCGGCAGCACGAGGCCGACCTGCGCCTGAAACGGGCGTCGCGCCTGAGCTTCCAGGGGCACTGGGAGTACGACTTCGGCACCGACCAGGTGTGGTGTTCGGCGGCCTACCAGCAGCTGCTCGGCCATGCACCGCAGGAGCGGCGCGTGCCGGCCGCGACCTTCCACGCCGAGACCTGGCCGGGCGACGAGGCGGCGGTGACCGCGGCCTTCGCGCGGCACATCGCCGAGGGCACCCCCTACGACGTGCAGCTGCGGCTGAAGACCGCATCGGGGCAGTGGCGCTGGTTCCGCCGCCGCGGCGCCGTGGAGCACGACGAGCTCGGCCGCATCACGAGCCTCACGGGCCAGCTCATCGACATCCACGACGAGCGCCTCGCGGTGGAAGAGGCCGCGGCGGCCAATCGCGCCAAGAGCGACTTCCTCGCCAACATGAGCCACGAGATCCGCACGCCGATGAACGGCGTGCTCGGCATGACCGAGCTGCTGCTGGAGACCTCGCTGAATCCGGTGCAGCACGAGTACGCCGAGACCATCCGCACCTCGGCGACCTCGCTGCTGGGCATCCTCAACGACATCCTGGACTTCTCGAAGATCGAAGCCGGGCGGCTCGAGGTCGAATCCGTGGAGATGGATGTCCGCGACTGCGTCGAGGACGTGGGCACCATGATGGCGGTGCAGGCCGCCGCCAAGAACCTCGAGTTCATCGTCAACGTCGATCCGGCGACGCCGGAGTGCGTGCTGTCCGATCCGCACCGCCTGCGGCAGATCCTCACCAACCTGGCCGGCAACGCCATCAAGTTCACCCAGGCCGGTGAAGTCGTCATCGAGGTGCACAACCTCGGCACCCGCAGCGACCGGGTGCTGCTGCACTTCGAGGTGCGCGATACCGGCGTGGGCATGACGCCGGAGGTGGTGTCGCGGCTGTTCCGGCCCTTCGTGCAGGCGGATGCCTCCACCACGCGTCACTTCGGCGGCACGGGCCTCGGCCTGTCCATCACCAAGCATCTGTGCGAGCTGATGGGCGGCACCATCAGCGTGGTCTCCCGGCCGGGTCTCGGCACCTGCTTCTCGGTGATGCTGCCCTGCGAGGCGCTCACCACCACCACCGAACGCATCCTGGACCCGCCGCACGCCGCGGTCAGCCGCCGCATCCTGGTCGTGGACGACAACGACACGAACCGCAGGGTGCTGCGCGGCCAGCTGCTCACCGCAGGCCACGTCGTCGAGACCACCGCACGCGCCGGCGACGTGATGGCGCTGCTGAAGCAGTCGATCGCGGAAGGGGCGCCCTATGACCTGGTCATCGCCGACGACCAGATGCCCGATGCCGACGGCAGCTGGCTCGCGCGGACCCTCAAGAGCGATCCGCAGCTCGCCGGCGTGCCCCTGGTGCTGCTCACCTCGCTCGACCGGCACGGGGGCACGCGCCGGCTCGCGGACCTGGGGTTCGCGGGCTATCTGACGAAGCCCGTGCGCGGCCGCGAGCTGCGCGCCTGCGTCGAGCGGGTCACGGACTCGGTCAACCAGAGCGGCGTGCATGCGCAGCTGGTCACGCGCAGCTCGCTGGCGGCCGGCAAGGCCTTCGGCCAGTACCGCGGCCGGGTGCTCGTGGCCGAGGACAACATCGTCAACCAGCAGGTGACGCGCCGCTTCCTCGAGCGGCTCGGCTGCCGGGTCGAGCTCGCGGACAACGGCCTGCGGGCCGTGGAAGCCTGCGCGCACTCCCCGGTCGACCTGGTGCTCATGGACGTGCAGATGCCGGTCATGGACGGGCTCACGGCGGCGCGCGAGATCCGGCGTGCCGAGACCCCCGGCCGGCACGTGCCGATCATCGCGCTCACGGCGAGCGCGATGACCGATGAGCTCGAGCGGTGTCGCGCGGCCGGCATGGACGATCTGCTGACCAAGCCGCTGCAACCGCTGCGCCTGCGCGAGATCCTCGACCGGCACGGGCTCGGCAATCCGCGTGACGCGGCGCGCGACGGCGCCCGCAGCCAGCCGCTGCGGGCGCTGGTGCCGGCGGTGGACTTCGAGCGCCTGCGGGAACTGGTCGGCGATGATCCGCAGTTCATGGAGGAGCTGTGCCGCACGTTCCTGGCGAGCAGCACGCGCCTGGTCGAGGAACTGCGCCAGGCGGCCGCATCCGGCGATCGTGTCCAGTTGAAGGCCCTGGCCCACAAGCTGAAGGGCGGCGCCGGCAGCGTCTGCGCGCGGCGCATCATGGACCTGTCGCTGGCCCTCGAGCACACCGCGCCGAACGCGGCGGCGGGCGAACTCGCGACCGCGGTGGAGCAGATCCGCGCGGCGCTCGGCGAGTGCGCCAACATGATCGAGGTGCGCTTTTCATGAACGGCGGCGCGCCGCTGCACCTGCTGCTGGTGGAGGACGAGCCCACGCAGCTGCTGCTGACCCAGCGCATGCTGCGCCGGGGCGGATACGAAGTGGAGACGGCCGCCGACGGCGCGACGGCGCTCGCGAAGCTCGCGACCGGCCGCTTCCAGTTCCTGGTCACCGACTGGGAGATGCCGGGCATGGACGGCCCGACGCTGTGCCGCAAGGCGCGCGCGACCCGCCTGCCGGGATACCTGTACATCCTGCTGCTCACCGGCCAGATGGCCACCCGCAGCGCGGTGATCGGCCTGGAGGCCGGCGCGGATGACTATGTCCGCAAGCCGGCCGACGAGGCGGAGCTTCTGGCCCGCCTCGCCGCGGGTCGCCGGATCGTGCAGCTCGAGCAGTCGCTGCGCGACGCGAATGCGCAGATCCAGCGCCTGTCCATCACCGATCCGCTGGTGGGCACCTACAACCGCCGTTACCTGAACGAGCAGCTGATGCAGGAGGTCGAGCAGGCGCGGCGCCAGCCGCACCCGCTGTCCGTCATCCTCGCGGACCTGGATTTCTTCAAGTCCGTCAATGACCGGCACGGTCACCAGGTCGGCGACGAGGTGCTGCGGCACTTCGTCGCTCTCGCCCGCGGCGTGATCCGCGAGACCGTGGACTGGGTCGCGCGCTACGGGGGCGAGGAGTTCGTGGTGGTGCTGCCGGACACGGACCTCGCGCAGGCGGTGGACATCGCCGAGAAGATCCGCGGCCAGTGCGAGGCGCGCGCCGTCGCGACCCTCGCCGGCGAGTTGCAGTTCACCGCGAGTTTCGGCGTCGCGGCGCTGGATGCCGGCTCCGGGCCGAACGGCGCGGCCGCCGAAGCGCTGCTGCGCCAGGCCGATGCCGCGCTCTATCGCAGCAAGCGCGAGGGCCGCAACCGCGTGACGGTGGCCGACCGGATCAGGGCCGAGCCGCGGGCCGGCCGCTGATCCCGCCGTCGCTCACGAGAGCCCATGCCAGCGGCACCAGCGACACCGCGATGATCCCGAGGGTGACCAGGCCGAAGTTGTTCCTGACCACGGGAATGTTGCCGAACAGGAATCCGCCCCAGATGAACAGGGTGGTCCAGGCGATGCCCCCGGCGATGTTGAAGCCCTGGAACGTCAGGTAGCGCATCCGGCCGACCCCGGCGACGAAGGGCGCGAACGTGCGCAGCAGCGGCAGGAAGCGCGACAGCAGGATCGTCAGCGCGCCGTGGCGCGCGAAGAATTCCTCGGTGCGGCGCAGGTGTTCGGGCGTGAGCAGTCGCAGGCGGCCCGAGAAGGCCTTCGGGCCGATGGCGCGCCCGAGCGCGTAATTGCTGGTATTGCCGAGGATCGCGGCCGCGCACACCAGCGCCCACATGAGCGGCGCGCGCAGCGTCCCGGTGCTGTCCACGGCCGAGAGCGCGCCGATCGCGAACAGCAGCGAGTCACCCGGCAGGAACGGCGTCACCACGAGCCCCGTCTCGGCGAAGATGATCGCGAAGACGATGCCGTATATCCAGGCGTGGTACAGCACGATGACTTCGGCGAGGTGCCGGTCAAGGTGCAGGAAGGTATCGACCAGAAAATGCAGTGCGCCCAACTCCGATCCTCATCAGCCGCCGCCGACCGCCAGCGTCGCGGCCCGCGTGAGGATGACCGGCGCGCCATTCAACTCGGGCAGGGATTTCAGCACTTCCTCGAACGGCTCGGCCCGCCCGATCGCGTAGCCCTGCGCATAGTCGACGCCGTGCTGGGCGATCCGCTCGCGGATCTCCTCAGTCTCCACGTACTCGGCCACGGTGTCCAGCGACATGGTGCGGGCCAGCTGGGCAATGACCTGGACCATGCTGTCGGCGCGCGGGTCGCGCAGCACGTCGCGCACGAAGCTGCCGTCGATCTTCAGCATCGTGACGGGCAGCTGCCGCAGGTAGGACAGGGAACACAATCCGGTGCCGAAATCATCCAGGGCCACCTCGCAGCCCATGCGCCGCAGGCGGCGCATCACGATCTCGGCGCGCGCCAGGTTCAGGATGGTCGCGTTCTCGGTCAGTTCGAAGCAGAACACCCGGGGATTGATGCCGCTCTTCTGCACGCAGTCGAACAGGAAATCGGGGAATTCCTCGTCACCGAGGGACTGGCCGGAGAAATTGATGGACACCACGAACGGCCGGGTCTGCAGCCGGTCCGCGTAGGGCTTGAGCAGCGCGACCGCGCGCTTGACGACCCAGCGGTCGATGTCGGCCATCATCTGGTAGCGCACCGCGGCCGACATGAAGGTGTCGGGCCCCAGCGCGCCGCCGTCGCGGTCGATCATGCGCAGCAGCAGCTCGAAGTGCGGCGGCCGGTGCATCGAGGGGTCGAACGGCGCGATGGCCTGGGCGTCCAGCCGCAGCCGGTTGTGCGCGAGCGCATCGCGCACGCGCGCGACCACGTCGATGTCCGAGAACCGGCGGATGATGCTCTGGTCGGCGACCTGGTAGGTCGCGACCCGGTTGCGGCCGCGGTCCTTGGCGGCCTTGCAGGCGGTCTCCGCGGCGGCCAGCGAGTGGGCGAGCTCCCCGCCGCGGCCGTTCTCGAGCGGCGCCACGCCGATGCTGATGGTGATGCTGATGTCCTGGCCGGTGTGCATCGCGCTCAGCATTTCCGCCCCGGCGCGCAGCGACTCGGCGAAGCGGGCGGCGTCGTCGACCTCGGTCGGCAGCAGTATCGTGAAGCGGTCGCCGGAGATGCGCGCCGCGAGCGCGCCGGGCGGCAGGCGTCCGCGGATCAGCTCGCCCAGCTGCCCGATCACGATGTCCCCGACGTGCATGCCATGGTTGTCGTTGATGACGTGCATGCGGTCGCAGTTCACGTACAGCGCGCTCCAGGGCGTGCTGTTGAGCGTGCGTTCGGCCACGATCGAGCGCACGCGCTGTTCGAAGGCCGTGCGCGTGTACAGGCCGCTCAGGGCGTCGTAGTGGCTCGCCACCACGACCGCGGCGCGGCGCGACAGGATTTCCGCCACCCGGCCGTCACGGGGCCGGAATTCGGGGCTCTTCGGATCGCGCAGCAGCGCCAGCACGCCCATGCCGCGCCCGCTCGCGTTGCGCACCGGGCACACGAGCGCGCGGCAGGAGACCACGGCGGCGAGCGGCCCGCCCTGCACGTCGTTGAGCAGCACCGGATGGGCATTTGCCGTGGCGATCTGCAGCAGCTGCCGATGGGCGCGCGCGATGAGCTGGCCGTCGGACTTCGAGTCGGAGGCGCCGCGGA
>DATJPN010000216.1:0-7490 GCA_035506335.1 Steroidobacteraceae bacterium
GGCCTGGCCGCCGGGCTGCTGACCTGGTATTACGGCGGAATGCTGTCGCATCGGCATGCCAACGCCGCGAACTCTGGCGCGACGGCGGCGGTGGTGACAGACAGCGCACTGCCGCCGCTCGAACCCGTCACGCCCGTGCACGCGGCGCCGATTCCGGTACCGCCGCCGGCGCAGGCGCCGGTCGACATTCCCGCGCTGCAGCCCGCGCCCCTGATGGCATCGGCGCCGCCGCCCGCGGTCGATGTGTCCCAGGCGCCCGACCGGCGACTGACCGGTCCGGCATTTGCCGCCAATTCCATCGCGGGTGCTGCGGCCATGGCGCCGGGCGGTGCAGGGTCGGAACCGGTAGCCGACCCCGCGGATCGCACCGGCACTCTGGCCGCGCTGCTCACTCCCACCGCGCTGCCTGCGGCCCAGGCGAGCGTTTCGCCCGGACAGCGTCTGTTGCTGCCGAAGGGTGCGTTCATCGATTGCACCCTGGAGACCGCGATTGATTCATCGCTGCCGGGGATGACGACGTGCATCACGGCAACCGACACCTTCGGCGCGGATGGGAAGGTCGTGCTGCTGGAGCGCGGGTCGAAACTGATCGGCGAGACCCGTGGCCAGGTGCAGCAGGGCAGTGCGCGTCTCTTCGTGCTGTGGACGGAGGCGCGGACGCCCACCGGAGTAGTCGTCCCGCTGGCCTCCCCGGGTACCGATGCACTGGGGCGCGCGGGCCTCGACGGCGAGGTCGACCGGCATTTCTGGCAGCGGTTCGGTGCCGCCATCCTGATCTCGCTGGTGGACGGCGCCGTCCAGGCGGCCCAGCGCTCGGGCGGATCCGGAGCGGCGATCTACGACGGATCCTCACGCGACGTGGCGACCGAGGCATTGCGCGGCACCATCGGTATCGCACCGACGATCACCAAGCACCAGGGAGACAGGATCCAGATCCTGGTGGCGCGCGACCTGGATTTCCGCCGGGTCTATCAGCTGCGTGACTCGGAGGCGTCCCATCAGCAGTGAGGCGGCCGCGGCTCAGCCGGAGCGCTCGGCCCTCGCGCTGACCCTGCGGGACCTGGATCCGATGCTCGGCGCCGAGGGGCTCACGGAGCTTTGCATCAACCGACCCGGAGAGGCCTTCGTCGAGTCCGCGACCGGCTGGCAACGACTGCCGGTCCGGTTCGCCAGCTACGAGTGGTGCCTGCGACTGTGCAAGCTCGTGGCGAATGCGACCCAGCAGCGCATCGACGAGCAGTCACCGCTGCTGTCCGCATCGCTGCCGGGCGGTGAGAGAATCCAGCTGGCCATGCCGCCCGCGACGCCGGCGCAGACGGTCTCGATCACCATCCGGAAACCGACGCCCCGGACCTGGTCGCTGGACGAACTGGCGCTGCAGGGAATATTCGAGCGCACCCACCACGGCGCAGGCCGCGTCGATCCGACCCGGCAGCAGCTGCTGTCGCTGCTCGAGCGGGGCGATTACGTCGGCTTCATGCGCCTGGCCGTGACCGGCCGGCTCAACATCCTGGTGTCGGGGCCGACCGGGTCCGGAAAGACCACCTGGACCAAGGCGCTGATCCGCGAAATACCGGCCGAGGAGCGCCTGATCTGCATCGAGGACGCGCAGGAGCTGGTGCTGGACCGGCACCCGAATCATGTCCGGCTCTTCTACAGCAAGGGCGGCCAGGGCCGCAGCCGCGTGACGCCGAAGCAATTGCTGGAAGCGTGCCTGCGGATGAAACCCGACCGGATCCTGCTGGCGGAGCTTCGCGCCGAGGAGGCCTTCGACTACCTGCGCAACGTGAACTCAGGACATCCGGGATCGATCACCAGCGTACACGCGTCCTCCGCCGAACTCGCCTTCGAGCAGCTCACCCTGCTCGTCAAGCAGAACGAGGCGGGACGGGAAATGTCGCGCGCGGACATCCGCCGGCTGCTCGCCACGCTGGTGGACGTGGTGATCCAGTTCGGCGTGCAAGGCCATAGCCGGTACATCCAGGAGATCTGGTACGGACCGGCGCGGGAGGCAATTTCATGATGACTTCGTGTCTGCCGGGATACTGACTGGGGAACTGCTCGCGCGCGCTACCCTGAACAGGGGCGGACGACCCGTATCGCTCATTGCTGCAGGAATGCAGCGGATTCACGGGGTGCCAACCGGGGTACCGCGTGCGATCGTGAGATCATGTTGGGCGCGGCAGCATCAGTGACCCAGGGCAGCATCGGACTCGCCCTCGGATATGCGTCCGTGGCAGTGCCGATGATGGTGGGCATGGCCCGAAACGGCGCCTCGTGGAGGCGCCTCGCCGCCGCGCCGCTCTACGCCGTGCCCGTGACGATCGCGGCCGGCGCCGCCGTGGCGGCCGCCGGCACTCTCGGCGCCTCCCTGGGACTGTCACTGGGCGGCGGCGCGCTGGCCACGGCCGCCGGCGCTGCGGCCACGGTGGGTGCGGGCTATGTGGCGGGCCGGCTCCTGGCCAGGCCAAGTGCGGCTCAAACCGAGTACCGTCGTGGCACGGTCGTGCTGGAAGACTCGCCGGTGAGGTCCGCGCGCCCAAGTCGCGAGCGCGGTGGGTCGCAACGGCAGGCGGCCATCACCCTGGCCGGCATCCCCGTGCCGGAAGCCGATGAGACCAAGCACTTCAAGATCATCGGTACGACGGGTACCGGCAAGAGCACGGCCATCACGGAAATCCTCGCCTCGGCGCTGGCCCGCGGCGACCGGGCGGTCATCGCCGACCCCGACGGCGGATACCTGCGGCGCTTCTTCGAACCGCAACGAGGCGACGTGATCCTGAATCCTTTCGACCCCGCATCGCGCAAGTGGGACCTGTTCGGCGAGATCCACACTGCCTATGACGTGGAGCAGCTGGCGCGCTCGCTGATCCCGGACCATGAAGGTTCGGATCGGAGCTGGCGCGGCTATGCGCGGACGTTCTTCACCGCCGTGACCCGTCGCGCCCATGAAGCCGGGGTCAGGGATGTCGCGGAACTGCACCGGCTGCTGGTGTCGGCCGAACCGCGGGAGCTGCGGACCTTGCTGGCCGGCACGGCGGCGCAGCCCTTCATGGACGAAGACAACAGCCGGATGTTCGACTCCATCCGCTCGGTCGCGAGTTCCGCGGTCACCGCGCTCGAATACGTGGGCGAGCAGCGCCAGGAACCCCTCTCGGTGCGCAGCTGGGTTCGCGGTTCCGACGACGGCAGGCGCGGGGGTGTGCTCTTCATTCCGTACCAGGCCGGTCAGATCGCGGCCTTGCGCTCGCAGATCTCGGCCTGGATGCGGCTCGCGATCTTCGAGACCATGAACAAGCCGCGCGCCGATCAGCGTCTGTGGTTCGTGGTCGATGAGCTCGATGCCGTCGGCCAGATCGACGGCCTGAAGGATGCGCTGGCGCGGTTGCGGAAATTCGGCGGCCGCTGCGTGCTCGGCCTGCAATCGATCGCGCAGGTCTCCGGCACCTATGGCCACGGGGATGCGCACACGGTGGTCGAGAATTGCGGCAATTCACTGATCCTGCGTTCCTCGGCGAGCGAGGGCGGCGGGACGGCGCGCTTCGCCTCCGGCCTGATCGGGGACCGGGAGATACTGCGCACGACGCAGTCCCGGTCGCGGCGGCCCCTGGATCTGGTCGGTGTGAGGACCACGAGCCAGCAGGTCGCCGTCGAGGCCGCGATCCTGCCCTCGCAGATCGAGCAACTGCCCGACCTCACCGGGTACCTGAAGATCGCCTCCCGGCCTGAATGGCTACGGGTGCGCCTGGATCCGGCTCGGCAGGCGGATCGAGGGCGCGAGGCCGGCTATGCCCTGTGAACCGCTCGAGGAGACCGCGATGGCGGGACTCGATCGCATCGTGGAGATGGTCCATGCGCAGCAGTCGCAGATCAATGACCTGCTGGCGGCTCTCGATGCGCGCTCGCGGGATCTCGATACGGCTGTGGAGGGTGCCCTGCACCGGTCCCTTGACGCGGCGGGCCTGCGGGCATCGCAGCGGTTCTCGCAGCTGCATCGGGAGACGGGCGTGCGCTTCGCGCGCTGGGCCTTCGGCGTCGTGTCGGCCTGCGCACTGGTGCCGGCTGCTTTGAGCTGGATCCTGATGCCCTCGCGGGCGCAGCTGCTCCAGGCGCGCGCGACCCTGGATCAGCTCACCGCGAATGCGGCCCAGCTGTCCCGCGAAGGTGGGAGGATCGAGCTGCGACATTGCGGCGAGACGAATCGCCTGTGCGCCCGTGTCGAGCGCAAATCCCCGCCCTACGGCGAGGGCGCGGATTTCATGATCCTGAAGGGATATTGAGGTGAGTGTTTCCTGGGCGCTCTGGCAGCCGCCCGATCCCTGGGTGGGCGTGGTGCTGGGCGCACCCTGCGCCCTCATCGCATTCCTGATCGGGCGCTCGGCCCGGCGCGAAGCCACGGTCCGAGGGGCGAGGCTGGCCGGCGCCGATGCGCTCCGCCGCGTGGGTTGGCGCCTGCGGGCCGGCGCCGGTGACGGACTGACCCTGGCGGGCAAGCCGCTCACGCCGCTCGATGAGACCAGGCATTTTAAGTTGATCGGTACCACCGGGACCGGCAAGTCGACCGCCATCAGGGAGCTCCTGGGGGCCGCCCTGCGGCGTGGCGACCGGGCCGTCATCGCCGATCCGGATGGCAGCTACGGCGCGCGATTCTTCGCACCGTGGCGCGGGGACCAGCTGCTGAACCCCTTCGATTCGCGGTCGGCCCGCTGGGAACCCTTGTCGGAGCTTGAGGAAGCGGCGGATCCGGAACACCTGGCGAGCGCCCTGATCGCAACCAGCGCGGATGCGACGGCGAGCGAGTGGCGGGGTTATGCCCGCGCCTTCGTGGCCGCCGTGCTCGATCGCTGTCGCCTGGTGCGCGGCTGCGACACTCGCGAGCTGTGGCGCCTGATTGCGGTTGCCGGCGCGCAGGAGCTGCGGCCGCTGCTCGCCGGAACACCCGCCCAACCGTTTCTCGATGCAGAGAATGCCCGCATGTTCGGCTCGCTTCGATCCATCGCGGTGTCGGCGATGCGCGCACTGGAGTACGTGCAATGGCAGACCGGCCGGCCATTCTCCGTGCGGCAGTGGGTGCGCAGCGGGCAGGGCGTGCTCTTCTTGCCGTATTCCGCGCGACAGATCGCCGCGCTGCGGACCCTGATTGCGACCTGGATGGGGCTCGCCATATTCGAGGCGCTGAGCCAGGCGGAGGGCCGTGACCAGCGCCTGTGGCTGGTGGTGGACGAGCTCGATGCCCTAGGCCAGATCGATGGCCTGAAGGATGCCCTCGCGCGGCTGCGAAAGTTCGGTGGCCGCTGCGTGCTCGGGTTCCAGTCACTTTCGCAGGTCAAATCGACCTATGGCTCCCATGATGCACAGACCATGATCGAGAACTGCGGGAACACGTTGATCCTGCGATGCTCGGGAAGTGATCATGGCGGGACGTCCCAATACGCCTCGCGCCTCATCGGCGAGCGGGAGGTCATCCGGCGGCAGCGATCCCGTGGCCGCGACACACCGGGGCTGCTGTTCGCGACGGATCCGCGCCGCTCGGTGCAGGTGAGCGAACAGCGGATCGTTGAGCCGGCAGTGCTGGCGGCGCAGGTCGAACAGCTGCCCGACCTGTGCGGGTACCTGAAGACCGCCTCATCGCCGACCTGGCATCCGGTGCGGGTCTCCCGCTTCAGCGGCGCCCGAAGGCCTGTCTGACATGGCCATCTACTATCTCGGGGTCAAGTCCTTCGGCAGGAGCGCCGGCACCGGCGGCAGCGTCTCCACCAGCGCCGCCGCCTATCGCGCCGGCGAGCGTATCCGCGACCAACGCACCAACCGCATTTACGATCATTCGGATCGCAGCGATGTGCAGTACAAGGAAATCCTCTTGCCTTCGCACCTGCAAGGCGCGGCATCCGGACTCGACTGGGCCCGGGACCGGGCCAATCTGTGGAATGTCGTCGAGCGCACTGAAACCAGAGCCAATGCGCGCGTGGCTCGTGAGTATGTCCTGGCCCTGCCGCACGAAATGAACGCGGAACAGCGGACCGTCCTTGCCCGCGCCTTCGCCCAGGAGATTTCCGATCGTTACTACAACGCAGTCGATCTGGCCGTCCACCAGCCGCGTTCGGATCCGCGTAATTTCCATGCCCACCTGCTGTCGACCACGCGCGAGGTGACGGCCGCGGGCTTCGGCCCCAAGACCATCGCGGAAATGAGCGGCTTGCAGCGATTCGAGCAGGGACTGCCCCGGGCGGCCGAGGAACAGGCGCGATTGCGGGAGCGCTGGGCTGTCATGACCAACGAGGCGTTGCGCGAGGCCGGACTTGCGGCACGCGTCTCCCACCTCCCGCCAGGCGACGCCGTGCTGCGGCCGGACGCACGGCCTTGGCTGCCGCGGGTCGCATGGGAGATCGAGCGTCGCGGCGAACCCAGTGTGCTTGGCGACCGCGCGCGTGAGCAGTTCGCGCGACACCGGGAGTTGGCACGCGAGCGGAATCTTCAGTTCGGGCAGCCGGACCGGACGGGCGGGGTGCTCGCCAGCGCCCGCCGAACGGCGGCGGAGGTGCGGACGCAGGCCATCGAGGAATGGCGGGCCATTCGTGCGCAGCTGGCCGGCCCTGCGACCGAGGCCTCCTCCTGGGGAAGCGAGACCGAGCGCCGGATCGGGGACCTGCGCCGGGAACTGGGCCGCGACGATTTTGCATTGTGAGGCCACCGATGCTCGAGCGCGATTATCGGATCCTGAGCGATGAGGCCCTGGTGGTGAGCGGCCGGGTGCGCTGCTGGCATTGCCAGGTCGAGACCGAGGTGATCTGCCTGTACTGTCAGAGCGGATTCATCGATGGCGAGGCGACGTTGGATTTCAGCATTTCGAACGTGTCGGACATTGACGAGGCGCTGCGGCGGCAGCTCTCGCCCTGGCCGAAATTCCATCCCACGCGCAGGCGTGGCGCCGCCCTGGGCGGATTTGCCAACCACTGTGCAAACTGCGGCAAACCTCAGGAGGACTTCTACCTGCACTGCCAGCCCGGCGGGATCTTCTTCAGTTTCCAGGACCCGGTCTCCCAGGATCTGCGGATCCATGCGCTGCACGGACCGGTCCGCCTCTCCGGAGACGAGGGATTCGAGCCCTGACGGGGGTACGCGTGGGGCCCGCGGACGGGTAAACTTGACGCCATCGCCCCCGTAGCTCAGTGGATAGAGCGACCGCCTCCTAAGCGGTAGGTCGTCGGTTCAACTCCGGCCGGGGGCGCCAGAATCCCTTTCTTCGACATCCCTTCGCGGCGCAACGATCTGTCATGATCTGAGGCAATGAAAATGTACCCATGACGGAACGGGGCATGAAACGCAGACAGCTGCTACAGACGATCGCCGCCTGGCCGCTATTACGTGGCCTGACCTGGCTTGGCTTGCCCGCCTCGGGCGCGGCGGCCAACGCCGCGCGGACCCTGCGTCGCGTGCGACCTTCGGACCAGTCCTGGCCGGCGGCGGCAGACTGGGCAAAATTAAACGAA
>DATJPN010000217.1:0-4254 GCA_035506335.1 Steroidobacteraceae bacterium
GACCGATCCTGTGCCTGGTCGGTCCGCCGGGCGTGGGCAAGACCTCCCTCGGCCAGAGCATCGCGCGCGCCACCAACCGCAAGTTCGTGCGCATGTCATTAGGCGGGGTGCGCGATGAGGCCGAGATCCGCGGCCACCGCCGCACCTACATCGGCTCCATGCCGGGCAAGATCGTGCAGAACATGGCCAAGGCCGCCGTGCACAATCCGCTGTTCCTCTTGGATGAGGTGGACAAGATGTCCATGGATTTCCGCGGCGATCCGTCATCGGCGCTGCTGGAGGTGCTCGATCCGGAGCAGAACGCCACCTTCAACGATCATTACCTGGAGGTCGACCTGGACCTGTCCGAGGTGATGTTCGTGTGCACGGCCAATACGCTCAACATCCCGGGTCCCCTGCTGGACCGCATGGAAGTGATCCGCCTGCCCGGCTACACCGAAGACGAGAAGATGAACATCGGCCGGCGCTACCTGGTGCCCAAGCAGATGAAGGCGAACGGACTGAAGGACGATGAGCTGAAGGTCTCGGACCCGGCGCTGCTCGACATCGTGCGGCACTACACGCGCGAAGCGGGCGTGCGCAATTTCGAGCGCGAAATCGCCAAGATCGCCCGCAAGTCGGTCAAGCAGCTGCTGCTCGAGGACAGCGAGCACAAGCCCATCAACGTGACGCCGCGCAACCTGGAGAAGTTCCTGGGCGTGAAGCGCTTCCGCTACGGCAAGGCCGAGGACAGCGACCGCATCGGCCAGGTCACCGGGCTTGCCTGGACGGAAGTCGGCGGAGAACTGCTGACCATCGAGGCGGCCATCGTGCCGGGAAAGGGGAAGCTGCAGCACACCGGCCACCTGGGCGAGGTGATGCAGGAGTCCATCCAGGCGGCCATGACCGTGGTGCGCAGCCGCAGCCAGGTGCTGGGGCTGGAGCAGGATTTCTACCAGAAGAACGACGTCCACCTGCACATGCCCGAAGGCGCGACGCCCAAGGACGGTCCGAGCGCCGGCGTGGGCATGTGCACGGCGCTGGTGTCGGCGCTGACCCGCATTCCGGTGCGCTCCGACGTCGCGATGACCGGCGAAATCACGCTGCGGGGCGAGGTGCTGCCGATCGGCGGGCTGAAGGAAAAACTCCTGGCCGCGCATCGCGGCGGCATCAAGACCGTGCTCATCCCGGATGAGAACGTGAAGGACCTGGCGGAGATCCCCGACAACATCAAGGGCAATCTCGTCATCAAGCCGGTGAAATGGATCGACGAGGTGCTGCAGATCGCCCTGGTCAGCCAGCCGGTGCCGCTGGTGGCGCCGGCCGTGGCGCCAGCCGTGGAAACGAAGCCGGCGCGCCGCGCCGGGCGCCGTAGCCTGAAGCCGCCCTCGGCGCATTAGTAGCTCCGGGGTCGGCGCTCGTCACCTGTCTGCGCGCCCCCTCGAAAGGGGGGGCGCCGCCTTCATGAAGCACTTCAAGGCCGTCATCTTCGACATGGATGGCACGCTGCTGGACACCGAGCGGGTGGCCCAGGAGGCCTTCTTCAGCGCCTGCAATGAATTCGCGGTCACGGCACGGGTGGACCTGCTGTTGCGCTGCGTCGGCGCGGCCGAGGTCATTGCCCGGGAGGTGATCCGGGAGGGTTATGGTCCCGCCCTCGACAGTGAGGCTTTCTTCGAGGCCTGGAACCGGCACTTCCACGAATTGAGCCGCGTGACCCCGGCACGGCCGAAGGACGGTGCGGTCGCGTTGCTGGACGCGGTGGCGGGGCTCGGACTGCCGATGGCGGTTGCCACCTCCTCGAGCACTTCGCACGCGGTCGATAGACTGCGGCACGCGGGCCTGCTGGAGCGCTTCGGGACGGTCGTCGGCGTGGACCAGGTGCGCAAGCCAAAACCGGATCCGGAGGTCTACCTCAGGGCGGCCTCCTGCCTCGGGGTGGACCCCCGGGGGTGTCTCGCCATCGAGGACTCCGAGTACGGTGTGCGCGCGGCTCATGGTGCCGGCATGACGGTGATCCAGGTCCCGGACACGGTGCAACCCACGACGGCTCTGCGCGCCCTGGGACATATCGTGCTCGGGTCGCTGCAGGATGTCGCGATGTATCCCTTTGCGCTGAGGGCGAGCGATGGCTGAAGTCGAAATCCATACCTCCCATGAGGCGGGCGGTGATGCGTTCGCGAAAGGTGTGAGCGTGATGGTGGGCGTGATCGGCATCCTGCTCGCCTTCGTCACCATCGCTTCGCATCGGGCCCACACGGCGGCCGTCCTTCACCGCACCGAGGCGAATGACCAGTGGTCGTTCTACGAGGCGAAGAAGGAGCGCGAGCATCTGATGGAGGTGAGCGCGGGGCTGCTCGGCGTCGTTGCGGTCGCGCAGCCCGACAAGGCCCAGGCGCTCGGCGCGCAGTACGCGAAGGATCGCGACCGTTATGCCAGCGATGCCGCGGCGATCCAGCAGCAGGCGCAGGCCCGCGAGGCGGAGAGCCGCCGCGAGGAGGCGCGCGGCCTGCGGCTGGACCTGGGGGAGGGGCTGCTCGAACTGGGGCTGGTGCTGACCTCGCTGTACTTCCTGGCCCGCAAGCGGCTTTTTCCCGTCGCGGGCATCGCGGCGGCGGTGGTCGGGACCATCGTCGCCGCGACCGGTTTCCTCGCCTAGGGCCCTCCCGGCCGGCCCGCACGTGCTAGATTTCACACCGGCCGGGTGCTTAGCTCAGCTGGTAGAGCGTCGCCTTTACACGGCGAATGTCGGCGGTTCGATCCCGTCAGCACCCACCACCCATTTTTCAAAGTTGCGTGGCGTCCCGCAATTTTGCCCTGTACAATCCGGCTCCCCTAAAGCTGGAGCGGTAGTTCAGCTGGTTAGAATACCGGCCTGTCACGCCGGGGGTCGCGGGTTCGAGTCCCGTCCGCTCCGCCAACTTCAAGACCCGAAGTGATGCTGCAGCAAATTGGTGACAGCCTGAAGAGCCACAAGTGGCTCACGTACGTGGTGTTCGGTGCACTGGCACTGATCTTCGCCGCATGGGGTGCCTACGGCATCGCGAACCTGAGCTTCGGCAGCAGCAGCTACGCCGCCAAGGTCAATGGGCACACCATCGCCTACGAGGACGTGCGTTCGGCCTGGCAGCGCGAGCAGAATCAGTGGCAGCAACGCTTCGGCGGCGAGATTCCTTCCGGTGAGCGCGCGCTGCTGCAGGACCAGCTGCTGGAGTCGCAGGTGCGCAGCACGCTGCTCACCGACCGGGCGAATGATCTGGGGTATCGCGTTCCGGACGAGCTGCTGCAGGCGGCGGTGCGCGCGGAACCGGCCTTCCAGCTCGATGGCCGGTACGATGCCGCGATCGCCAAGTCGCGGCTGGCCTCGGCGGGTATCAGCGCCGAGCAGTACGCGAACGACCTGAAGGCCGAACTGGAACGCCGCCAGCTGCAGGAGGGCATCCAGCTGTCGCAGTTCGTCACGCCGAGCGAGCAGCAGCGCATGCTCGATCTCAACAACCAGGAGCGCCAGATCCGTTTCGCGGTGCTGCCGCTGGACAGGTTCGCCGCGGCCGTGCAGGTGACCGACGCGGCCGTCCAGGCGTACTACGATGCGCACCGGAGCCAGTTCATGACGCCCGAGTCGGTGGATCTGCAGTATGCGCAATTGACCCTGGCGCAGGTTGCCGCGCAGATCACGGTGTCGGATGCGGACCTGCAGGACTACTACGCCAAGAACAAGAACCGTTATATCTCGGCCGAGCAGCGCCGCGCGCATCACATCCTGGTCGCGGTCAACGACAAGGTGGATGCCGCCGCGGCGCTGAAGAAGGCCCAGGATGTCGAGGCGAGGCTCAAGGCCGGCGGCAACTTCGAAGCTCTTGCGAAACAGTTCTCCGATGACGCCGGCTCGGCCACCCAGGGCGGTGACCTGGGACTCGCGGAGCGCGGCAGCCTCGAAGGCCCGTTCGGCGATGCGCTGTTTGCGATGAAGCCCGGCGAGATCAGCGCCCCGGTGCGTACCAAGTACGGCTACCACATCATCCGGCTCGACGAGATCCAGCCGGCCAGGGGCAAGACCTTTGCGGAGGCGCGCGGGGATGTGCTGGACCAGCTCAGGCACGATCGGGCGGCGGACCGCTTCGGCGACCTGCAGGAGCAGATCCAGCAGAAGATCGACCAATCCGGCGCCGGGCTCGAACCGCTCGCCAAGGAATTCGGGCTGACGCTCGGCGAGGTTCCGCAGTTCCTGAAGGGTGCCGGTGGCGGGGACTTCGGAGCCGCCAAGGAACTGCA
>DATJPN010000218.1:0-2761 GCA_035506335.1 Steroidobacteraceae bacterium
GCTTTGCCGATCCAGGCCGATGCGCTCTCGCCGGATGCAGATGCCACGACCGGCGACCGCCGCCTCTCCCGCCGCCTGGGCACCCGCGGCCGGCGCGACATCGGCGCCCTGGACCATCGTGTGCGTTTGACGAACCGCACGCGGCTGCACCGATTGGGGGAAGTGGATTGGGTGTAGTTACGATTTTGCGTTCGGCTGTGTTGGGCGAATCTGCGGTGATGAAGCGGCGGCTTCAGGTGAATTCTTTTTCTTCCACTTATTCGGCAGCCATTCATCGAGCCGGCTGGACGGTGTGTCGAGCAGGTTCGCCAGAAGCTGGGTGAGATAGAGCTGCGGGTTGACCTCGTGCCGCCGGCAGGTGGAAGTCAGGCTGCTGATCACTGCCGCGGTGTGGCCCCCGCGCTCGGTCGCGACGAACAGGGCGTTCTTGCGCAGCAGGGCGATTCTTTTCATTTGCTGCTCGGCCAAATTGTTGTGGACGGGGACGGCGCCGTCGCTCAGGAACAGGGTTAATTCCTTCCACTGATTCAGCGTATAGGCGATGGCCAGGGCCATGGGGTGCTTGGGCAGGAGCTTTTCCTTCTCATCGAGCAGCAGGGTGCGAAGTGAATCCAGAATCGGCTTTGACTGCGACTGTCGCAGACGCAGGCGCTGGTCGGCGATCATGTCCCGGGCCCGGTCTTCGACGTCGAACAGGCCTTTGATCAGGCGCAGGATCATGCGAGCCACCTCCGGCGCGGTCGGCTCGGCGTCGACGAACTTGCGGCGGGCATGGGCCCAGCAGCCCGCCCGGGGCAGTTCCTGGTTCAGCACAATCCCGTCATAGCCTCCGTAGGCATCGGCCAGGAGCGTCTGGCGAAAGTTCTTGAGGAACTGCTGAGGGCCATCCCGGGAGCGGCTGACCGTGAACTCGAAGACGTTATACGGATGAGCGTCGTCGCCGCGGTAGATCCACATCCGGGCCTGGCGGGCCCGGCCGGGTTGCAGCAGCGGCATGACCGTGTCATCCGTCGCCAGCACGTGCGAGGCCAGCACGAGTTCGACCATGCGGTCATAGATCGGCCGGACGATCCGAGCCACGTCGGCCATCCACAGGCACAGGGTGGAGCGATCCAGTTCAAAGCCTTCGCGGGCGAAGATGTCCTCCAGGCGGTGCAGCGGCAGAAAATCGGCAAATTTGGCGACGGCGATGTAGGCCAGAAGTCCGGGCCCGGCCATGCCCTTGTCGATCGGCGAGGCGCTGATCTTGTCCGCCCGTTCGATCCGGGGGTTGTAGCCTTCCTGCTCGCAGGCCCGGCAGGCATATTTGTACTGAATGTGCTTGATGCGCATGAAGCTGGCCGGCAGGTACTCGACGGTGTAGCTGATCTCTTCCCCGATCTTTTCGCGCTGGGCCCGGCAAGTCGGGCACAGACAGGCCTCGCCGGCCAGCTCGTAGGTCTTCTCGATCATCGGCAGATGGTCCAGGGCGCCGATGTCGCGCCGGCCGCGGGTGCCCAGGCGGCGGGAGAGGCGGCGGTCGCCGGTCGTGGCATCTGCATCCGGCGAGAGCGCATCGGCCTGGATCGGCAAAGCTTCCAGGCGCCGGGCAAAGTCCAGCAGGAGCTGGGCCGGATCGCCGATCCGGTCGGCCCGCGGCCCGTAGGCCTGCTTGAGCAACTGGGCCAGCCGCATCTCCAGCCGTAACTTTTCGAGCTGATACTCGTCACGCTGCTGGGTCAGCATGGCGATGATCTGATCGCGCTCGCTGAGTTGTTGCTGATGCGCGGCAATGATCTGGTCGCGCTGGGCGAGCATGGCCTTGAGGTGGTTGATGTCATCGTGCGGCGGCGTGGGCGCTTCGTCCATCATGAAAAGGAAAACACGCCTCGTCGAAGTAAAATTCCCTTCCGCAAAATATTTTTCTGAGGCGGCGACGATCACCCGCCCACGCCGTCGGCCCGCCGGTAACGCTTCGTCCGCTTCACGCTGGCCAGGTCGATGCCGTCGAGAATCATGGCCAGCTCGCTGCCCCGCAGTTCCACAGACGCCTGCGAGGCCTCGACCCGGGGAAGTTTGAAATGGCCCACTTCGAGCCGTTTGTAATATAGAAGAAAACCGTCCTCATCCCATATCAGAACTTTCAATCGGTCTCCACCGCGGGAGCGGAACACAAACAGGTGCCCCGATCGCGGGTCCTGCCGCGTCACCTGCTGGGCCTGCTCGGCGAGTCGATCAAACCCACGTCGCATGTCCGTCGGCGCCGTACACAACCAGATCCGCACCGCCGAAGCCCGATCCAGTTGCGACAGCGAGGGCAGGCCGATCATGATTCGGTCTCCAGCGCTGCCAGCAGCTCCCGCAGCGTCCGCCGATCAAATCCCGGCCGCACCACGATCCGGCGGCCGTGGGCCAGGTGCAGCTCGATCCCGTTTGGCCCGGCGGCGCCGTCGGTTCCCGCGTCGCGCGCCCCGGCACCCTCCGGGGCCACCTTCACCTCGGCGAAACCCACCCGATGCGGTCGCTCGGCCCCGCGGGGACGGTCCCCCAGCTTCCGACGCCAAAGGGAAAATGTGGACAGCGCCACCCCCGATTGCTGACAGAATGCCTTGACCGTCAGCCCGCTGGCCCGCTGCTGACGAAAGATCGCACGCCACTCATTGCTCGATAATCGTGACCGCCGCATGCCCGGCATCATGCAGGATGAGTCGCACGGCGCGAAGACGCGGTTCATTCAGCGGACACGAAAGCACCAGCGCCTTCATCGCCGCGTTTCGCGAGT
>DATJPN010000219.1:0-10135 GCA_035506335.1 Steroidobacteraceae bacterium
ATAGACGCCCCATATAGTCCCGGGATCGCACGGCTCCCGTCTTGCCGCTCTCCCCTCGCAGGGCCGAGCGTCATGGCTTTCAGCACTTTCGTTACGGCCAACGGGATTGGAAAGTCCCCGGGGACGGACGTAATGTGTTGCGATCGCAGATCATCCACAAAACTCACGCTATTTGGTGCCGAGTGCGCCGCGGGATGGGCGGCAGGAACTCACGGAGACGCGGGGGGGGGATGCCGTAACCCAATAAGGAATCAGCGATGAGTTGACGGTGACGAGTCGGTGGGGATCCCAGCCTCGGGTCGGGGAATTCCTCGAGGGTCGTTCGATGGGTGTTCAGATGCAATCCGGATTGACGTTCCTGAACAGCATCGTTCCGCAATCATGACGCACTGCAGCATCGATGTGTCGGCGTGACGCCACGCCCCTTGACTGATAGCTTAACAAGGCCCCGTCGCAGCGCCGATTTTCAGCTTCCGGTCAACATGCCCGACCTGTTTCTTTCTTATGCGCGAGACGATCGTGCGACTGTCCAGCAGTTCGCCGATGTGTTGCAGCGCGAGGGCTTCGAGGTCTGGTGGGACCTGGCCCTCAATCCGGGTGATGCCTTCGATCAGGCGATCGAGCGGGCGCTGGAAGAGGCCAGGGCCGTGATCGTGCTGTGGTCCAAGGCGTCCGTGAACTCGCGCTGGGTACGGGCCGAGGCGACGCAAGCGCAGGTCAGCCAACGGCTGGTGCCGGTGGTCATCGAGCCCTGCAAGCGTCCGATCATGTTCGAACTGACGCACACCGTGGATCTCATCGGCTGGGCGGGAGACCCCAACGATCCGCGCTGGCGTTCCTTCGTCGCGGGCCTGCGGCGGTCCGCGGGCGGGCAGGGCAAGCCGATGGGCGAGGCGGCGCCGGGCGGGTCCGCGGGTACAGCGCCTGCCCCGGGCGGGTTCCGCCGTCTGGCCCAGGCCGTGGGCGTGCGCAGTATTGCGCTGGCAGCCGTGGCATCGCTGCTGGTGCTCGGCGGCACCGGGGCCTGGTGGTATCACGCGAGCCACGGTGGACAGGCTACGGTACCGGGCGTCGCGCCGGCGAGTGCAGCGGGGGCAGGCCAGGTCACGCTGGCCGTGCTGCCCTTCGCCGACATGTCCCCCGCGCACGACCAGGATTACTTCGCCGACGGCCTGACCGAGGAGATCCTGAACCAGTTGGCGCAGATCCGCGACCTGCGAGTCACCGGGCGGACCTCGAGCTTCTACTTCAAGGGCCGGAACGAGGACCTGCGCACCATCGGCGAGAAGCTCGGTGTCGCCAACCTGCTGGAGGGCAGCGTGCGCAAGGCCGGCGACCAGCTGCGCATCACCGCCCAGCTCATCGACAGCCGCAGTGGCACGCACCTGTGGTCGCAGACCTACGACCGCAGCCTGACGGATGTGTTCAAGGTCCAGGAGGAGATCGCCGCCGCGGTGTCCGGCGCCCTGAGCGTCACCCTGGATGTGGGCGAACTGTCGCGCGCCCGCGGCGGCACCGCCAGCATCGAGGCCCATGACAAGTATCTGCGTGCGCTGCAGATCGGGAGCAGGGCGGGCGTTAATGGTGATGACGCGCTTGCGATGCTGCAACAGGCCGTCGCCATCGATCCGACCTTCCTGCTGGCATGGCAGACGATCGCCCAGATCACGTGGACGTCTGAGCAGATCTACCCGGAATCGATCTCGAGGGTGCAGCCAGTGCGGGACGAAGCCGAAAAGCACATCGTGGCCCTGGCACCGGCGTGGTCCGGGGTGCTGCTGGCGCGACGGCTGATCGATCAGCACCGCTGGATCGAGGCCGAAGCTGCGGTCAACGTCGTTCTGAAGTCGCCGCCGGGTTCGGTCGGTGCTTGTGACTTCGCTTCACTCGGCACGCAGCTGGGCCGGCTCGGCGACTGGAGCGAGTGCGTGCAGCGCGTGGTCGCCACGGATCCGCTGAACACCCTAGAGTCTGCGGACCTGCAGGTGGCACTGGACATGACGCGGCACTACGATGAGGCCCAGGCGGAATATGAGCGCTTCGCCAAACTGGTGGGTTTTGACGGCCGCATGAAGATTTATGCACTGTTCCGGGTGCTGGGCCGCAAGGATGTCGATGCACAGCAGGTCCGTGCACTATTTGATTCGGTCACCAGTCTAAGCACCTATGCGTTCGTCAAGGCGCTGCACGGCAAGTTTGATGATCCGGAGGGTGTCCGCGCCATCCTGCGCCGCGCCGTCGCGGATCCGGCCAATCGGGGAACGGCGCCGATAATCCAGCTCGCCTACTACGCCGACCGGTTCGGAGATCGGGATACGACCCTCGCGGCCTTGCGCTGGCTGGTGATCGACCGGCACCCGCTCGACGTCACGATCCTCTGGCGTGACTGGCACAGCGGTGTGCGCGCCGACCCGCGCTTCAAGGAACTACTGCGGGAACTGAAGATCGCCGACTATTTCCGCGCCACTGGCAACTGGGGCGACTTCTGCAATCCCACCCACGGGGACGAATTCGAGTGCCATTGATTCCGGTGGCATCCGCGATGCCATGTCGGGGTGAAGGCGCGATGCTTCGTTCAGTGCTGAGAGCGGGCGAGTTCCTGCAACAACTGCTGTTGATATTCCCTGACGGAGATGATCCGCCGGGCCCGCGTATCCCACAGGATGCATTTTAGGGAACCTCTCACCTGGGAAAGCCGCAGGCGAGTGACCTTCTGGAAATGCGGCTCCTGTTCCGCATGACATCTGGCGAGACAGTAGTTGGGGATGTGCGATGAGAGATGGTGAATATGGTGGTACCCGATATCGGCGGTAAACCAGTTCAGCCAGGAGGGCAGCACCAGGAAGCTCGTGCCACGGATGGCCCCCGCGGCGTAGCTCCAATGCGCGCCATCACTCGCGTAGGCATGCTCGAAATTGTGCTGTACGGTGAAAAGGACGATTCCGACGGCTCCGGCCAGGGAGAGGCTGACAAGGTAGGTCGAGAAGAACAGCCCTGGGCTGAACAGCGAACACATCAGCACCCAACCGCCGATCAGCAGCAGGTTGTTCCAGGTCATGTGCCGGTATTCCTTCGCCGACTTCCAATAGCGCGGCACGAAGCTTCGTGCGTGCGCGGTGAGCGACCGGTGCGGCTGAAGGAACTTGCCCTTCAGAGCGTGCCAGGCGAAATCGATGCTGCCCCTGATCCACGTCAGCCGCGGATTGGCAATCAAATAGATGAAACCGGCGATCGGCGAGGCCTGAATGCTGCACTTGCGACGGTAGAGGCGCTGGGCTGACGGGCTCATTGCCGCGTATTCATCGGTGGACCGCGTTGAATACGGACCGCGATATTTGTCCCAATTGCCGTTGTGCGCATGATGGTAGCTGTGATGCTGTGCCCACACGTACTGCGGCATGGCGACAATGACGCCCAGAGCAAGGCCAAAGGACCGATTCAGCCAGCGGCTTCGGAACAGGCTTCCGTGGCCGCAGTCGTGCATCAGCGCGAAGACGCGCAACGTCAGCAGGCTGATGAAGGGTACGGCGGCCGCGGTGAGGTAATAGGAGACCGTGGCGCTTCGCAGCGCGCCATACCACAGCAGGCCGAGGGGAATCAGCGTCGAAAGGATCTGAAAGAGGCCGCGGGCATCGCGGGGCTGGGCGTAGCGGTTGATGATTTCGCGCTGGTGCGCGGCGGGATCGGTCGACGACACCAAAGTCAATCTCCACATCCGCCTGGCGCGAGCGCACGCGGCACCGTACCGTTATGGTCAGTGAATGACAAGTCCTTTGTCCGCGGCTGCACTGGCGCGCCTGGCGCCGTAGCCCGGCGCGGGCCGCGCAAACGGGGCGCCGCGATTCAGGCAGCTCGCGGTTCCGTGATTATCGAAGCGGTCGATCGTGATTGGTGTTATGGTTTCGCCGGGCGTGGTGACGGTCGGCCGGGCGGCTGCCGCCGATCGTATCCCGCGCCTGCCCAGCCGCCGTGTCACCGGGGCTTGGCCATAGATTCAAGGAGCAACGTATGGCCGATGAGAACAGCAGCGGCAGCGTGCCCTTGAATGGCATTTACGCTGGAGAGAGCAGGGACGACTATCGCGCCCGCCTGGCCGGGCTGCAGGCGGAGGCGCTCGAGCGCTGGCGCAAGCAGCTCGTCGAGCAGTCCTCCACCGACAAATCGCCTGCCGAACGCATCCGCGTCTGGGAACAACGCCACCAAATCGATCTGCCGCGGGATCCCGCGCATCGTCTGATCAGGCTGATCGCAGAAAATACGGGCCTGAGTACGGAACAGGTCAGGGCAGAGCAGCAGCTGCGGGCGCAGCCCTCGTTGCGATAGGCTGCGCGCGGTCTGGCCGCAGTTCACCCGCTGCGCGGGCCGGAGCGCCGGGCACACAGTGCCCGTTGTTCCTGCCGGACCTGCTCGAGGGTCAAGCCGGTATCCTGCGAAATGACGAGCAGCACGGGGTGATACGCGTCCGACGGGATCTGCAGCCCGTGCAGTTTCTCCCAGGCGCGAATCCGTACGTCGGGAGGATTCGCCGCCAGGCGCTGCTCCGCGAGCGCGAGCAGCCGATCCCGCCGGCGCTGTTCCGCCGCGAGTGCCATGCGCTCGGCGTGCGTTCGAATGGGATCGGGGGAGGCGCTGGGCGCCACGGTTTTGTCGCTCATAGGTGTCATATCAGGGTCGTCCACGAATCAGAACACCTCCATCGGTGCGATTCAGCCGAGAGTTTCACCGTCAGGGCCGATAGGTAACCGTTACGCAGTAGGTGAGGCGCAGCTTGCAGGATTGCTTGCCACCGTCGCGCGCAGCCCGTCCCCCCGAACACTCCGCCTCGCCGGTCGCGCGATGAGACGGGTCGGCGAGCGCCGCCTCCACCGCGGGGCCGAGACTGAATTCGCCGTCGCAATCCGCATAAGGGCAAGGGAATTCAAAGAACGCCCTCGCCGGCCCATGCAGGGTGTGGCATTGCGGCGCCGGCGTGGTCGCACTGGAGCCCTGAAAGAAAAGCTCCAGCCGCACCTGCTGCACGGCCGGAAAGGTCTCGCGCAGCGCCACCGCGGCCGCGCGGCTGCGCCTGAAGCGCTCGCGCCGCTCCCGGCGCTCCCGGGCCGGACCGGTCCTGGCGAGTCTCATGTTGCCTCGCCCGCGTCCAGATCGCCTGCCACAGCCGCTGCCCCCGCCGGGCTCGCGCTGTGTGTTGCGCCAGTTGCGGCAACGGGGCGCGTGGTGCGCCTATGCAGCTTTTCCTGCTGCCGGATCTTCTTCGCCAGTTCGCGTTGCTTGCGAACCTGCTGATAGTTCTTTCGCATTTTCGCTCCATTCTCCTGCAAAGAGAAATGCTCCTGGGATGTCACCGTGAGAGGCCGGCCAGCATGCCGCCACCTTCATCGCGCCGCGCATCTCCGGCGCGCCAGGTGCACTGGGGCTCGATGCCGAGTTTCTGCGAAATGACTGCACCCACGAAAAAGGGGGGTTGGGATGGCAGGCAACACCTCTCCTTGGTTCGTCGGGCTTACGAGGGTGAAAGACTGGCCTGTGGGAGCGCAGACGGGCGTCACGCGGGCGAGGCCGACAAGCCGGAAGATTACGAGCCGGGACCCAGAATACAGGCTTTCGGTCGTTTCCGCTGCGCTTCTCAAACCGCTCCCCTCGTCGAGTCGGCCTTTGCAGTCCGGGCGTGACCTAGCGCCCGTGTGGCCGTTGCGCGCGGGATCCAAAAGGCGCAAGGTGGACTTCGACCGTGCGCAGCATCGGCCGGCTGCAGGATTTCGCACGGGCCTTCCCCTGGCGCGCATCGGGTCACGCGATCGGTGCCGGCGCGATCGGATCGCATTGCCTCGGATTCAGGAGGACGTCAGTTACCGGCTTGGAAAACTGTCGCCGGAATGTTCAACACAGTGGTTGGGATTCCGTCCTGTGTACGCCCTTCAAAGAGCAACCCCAGCATGAATCTCTCGTTGCGTGATGCCTTCGCCAGATTCGGTGCGAAGCCGGCGAATCGGCTACATGCCCTGTCCGCCGTGGCGGACGATGGAGCTTTGGTTCTCAACTGCATTTCAAGGTATTTCGGCCGCCCCTGCCGCGGGGTGCTGCGGTATGAAGACAAGGTTTCGCGACAGTCGCCCGGTTCGCGGGAGACGACACTGCTGGCGCAGCACCTCAAGCTCGCACAACAAGGCGTCCTGCCGGTGAGGCTGGTGGTGTCAACCTGCGCAGATGAGAAGCAGGGAGGCGGCCGCTTGAGCTGCCACATACGCCCCGACCTCATCGGCAAAGTCGCACAATTCGACGGCGACCATTTCGTCGTCGATTTCACCTGTCCGCAAGCCGCCGCCCCGGAATCCGCGCGGCGGCGCAAGTAACCGGGCGCAACAGCCCCTTCGAGCGGGCCGGGGACGTGTTCGGCCCGGGACCCAGGCAGGGCTGAACCCGCGCCGTCCCGCCGGACTTTCTGCCCACCCGGCGTCATCGCACCCTTGATATCCGGCAAAGAGTCCAGGCGGGCACCGTTGCCGGATTTGCCCGGCGCTGCTGTGGAAGGTACGCTGCGGTCGCAGCCGGAGCTCGTGCGCGCACGGCGTGGAGCCCGTGGATTCTGTCATTGTCTTTGGGGGGATGTGATGCGTCGATTGATCTTCGGTCTGCTCGTTGCGGCCGGCGTGACCGCTTATTCGGGTGCCGCGCCCGCGAGCCACAACACCAAGGACGTGGAATGGACCCAGCACGGCGGCAACCCGGACGAGCAGCGTTACAGCAGGCTCGACCAGGTGACCACCGACAACGTCGGGCAGCTGGGCCTTGCCTGGTATGCGGAGATTCCCGAGCGCGGCGGCTACCAGAGCACGCCGCTGGTGATCGACGGGGTGCTCTACATGACCGCCCCCTGGAGCAGCCTCTATGCCTTCGACGCGAAGTCCGGCAAGCAGCTGTGGAAGGTCGACCCGAAGGCGCCGCGTGAGATCGCCGCCACGTCGATCTGCTGCAACATCTCGAATCGCGGCGCGGCGTATGCGGATGGCAAGATCATCTGGGGCACCATCGACGGGCGGCTGATGGCGGTTGATGCGAAGACCGGACGGAAGGTCTGGGAATCACGCGTCACCGACCCGAAGCTGCAGTATTCGATCACCGGCGCGCCGCGCATCGGTGACGGACTGGTGTTCATCGGCGTGGGTGGCGCCGAGTTCTACACCCGTGGCTACCTCAGCGCGTACGACGTGAAGACGGGCAAGCGGGTGTGGAGGTTCTACACCGTGCCGGGCGATCCCGCGAAGGGCGCGGACGGCGAGGCCTCCGATGATGTCATGCCGATGGCCGCGAAGACCTGGAACGGCAAGTGGTGGGAGAAGGGCGGCGGCGGCAGCACCTGGGACGGTATCGTCTATGACCCGAAGACGGACCTCGTGATCTTCGGCACCGGCAATGGCCTGCCCTGGCCCGCGCAACTGCGCTCGCCGGGCGGCGGCGACAACCTGTTCACCTCTTCCATCGTTGCCGTGCACGCGAAGACGGGCAGGTACAAGTGGCACTACCAGGCCACGCCGATGGACGGATTCGACTTCGACAACACCGCGCCACTGACGCTGGCGGATCTGACCGTCAATGGCCAGGTGAAGCACGTGGTGATGCAGGCGCCGAAGAACGGCGTGTTCTACGTGATCGAGGTGGCCACCGGCAAGGTGGTGTCGGCGGATCCCTATGTACCGAAGATCAACTGGGCACTGGGCTTCGACAAGGACAGGAACTGGGCGCCCATCCTCAATCCGGAAGCCAACTACGGCAAGACCGGCAAGGGGTTCTACATCCTGCCCTCGCAGGCGCATGTGTGGCATCCGCAATCATTCAACCCGAAGACCGGCCTGATCTACGTGCCGGCGCGCCGCGGCGTGGGTTCGTTCTACGCGGAGGAGGGCGGCCGCATCCTCGGCAACCAGATGGTCGATGTCAGCATGGCGCATCCGCCGGAGGGCAAGCGGCCCGAGGTCGAGAATCCCGGCGCCTACCTCCTCGCCTGGGATCCGGTGGCCCGCAAGGCGGCGTGGGAGCAGCGCGAAGGCAGCGGCAATGCGGGCACGCTCACGACCGCCGGGAACCTCGTGTTCCAGGGCACGCCCGGGCAGAAGTTCGCGGCGTTCCGCGCCGACACCGGCGAGAAGATCTGGGCGGTCGCCACCCAGGGCAACGTCGTTCCCGGTCCGGTGACCTACTCGCTCGATGGCGAGCAGTACATCGCCGTGATCTCCTCGGCCAGCACCGGCTTTGCAGCCGCCGCCGGCAAGAACCGCCTGCTGGTGTACAAGTTGAACGGCGCCGTGCAGCTGCCACCGGCTCCGCCGCCGGTCGCGCAGGTGCTCAACCCGCCGCCGGATTTCGGTGATGCGGCGATGCATGCACGTGGCCAGGATCTCTACCAGCGCAACTGCTCCGGCTGCCACGAGGGCGGGCGGCTGTTCAGCGGCTTCCCGGACCTGAACTACACCATCGCGCTCAACGCCCCCGATCTGTTCAAGGGCATCGTGGTCGACGGCGCGCTCGCCGAGAACGGCATGATCTCGTTCAAGAACGCGCTGAAGCCGGATGATGCGGAGGCGATCCGCTCCTTCCTCACGGCGCGCGCGAACGAGCTCAAGCGCAACCCGCCGCCGGCCTTCGGCCCGGGTGGCCCGCCTCCGGGAGCCGGGCCGCCGCCCGGGGCTCAGCCGCCGGCGCCGGCCGCCCACCAGTAGGTACGCCTGGCGGGCGCCGCCGGCGGGAAAGGCCGCTGCAGCAGGTTCCGGGGCCGCGAGGCCCGCCGGTTAACGCCGTTCACCCATAGAGAACGCCACCGCGTTGCTGCGTCGCACCTGCGGTCCGTGAATTCGGCCGGCGATTACGGCTGCGGTATCGAGTGCTATAGTCCCGCGCGCCGGCCCACGGCGGTCAGCTTCCGGCTGACCTGCTGCCATTCGCCTTCAAACAAGGGGAATACACAATGAACATCGCGATGAAGGGACTTGTCTTCGGTGTGAGTGCATTGGCCCTGTCCTTCGCCCGGGTTTCGCTGGCGGACGCCCCGAAGTCGGTGGCGGTCCTCGACCCCAAGGACTCGCGGGTCGTCAACATCGTGGCGACACTGCCCGACGGCCCCTCGAAGTATCGATGCCAGTACCAGTGGAAGATCACTTTCAGGAGCGGCGCCGAGACCTCCGACGCCTGCGAGGTCGACGTCCCGGCCGGCACCAAGAACACCGTCGTCTGCGTCAGGAAATACGACTCGAAGATCGTCGATCTCGCACTGCTGCAGGCCAATTACCGGGCCCTCTAGCCTCCGGGGTCCCGGCAGCCATCCGGGACATCACGAAGCTCGAGGGATGCACGGTCAACGCGAGGTCCGCATGACGTGCAATGCGGAGCGGCGCGTACGGCGAGCGCACTGAAGCTCATCGACAGGGCATCGAAGGTCAGCAACCGTGCACGCAGGGGTTCACCGACGCCCAGGATGAGCTTCAATGCCTCCGCGGCCTGCATCGTTCCCACGATGCCGGGAACGACTCCGAGCACGCCCGCTTCCGAACAGGAAGGAGCCGCCTCCTGCGGAGGGGGCTGCGGAAACAGGCACCGATAGCACGGCGCGCCCTCGAAGACGGCGACCTGGCCTTCGTAGCGCAGCACGGCGCCGGATATCAGCGGTTTGCGCAGCCGCAGGGCCGCATCGTTCACGACGTAACGCGTCGCGAAGTTGTCGCTCCCGTCGAGCACGACATCGTAGCCGGCGAGAATGTCGAGCGCGTTTGCCGCCTGCAGCCGCGTCCGGTGCGCTCGCACGCGCACTTCCGGGTTGAGCGCGGCCAGCGTTTTGACGGCGCTGTCGGTCTTGGGCGTGCCGACGCGGCTCGTCGCATGCAGGATCTGGCGATGCAGATTGCCGAGCGCCACGACATCGTCATCGACGATGCCGATTTCCCCGACGCCGGCGGCGGCGAGATACAGGCAGGCGGGAGATCCGAGACCACCCGCGCCCACGCACAATACCCGTGCGTCGAGCAGACGTCTCTGCCCCGCAATCCCGAATCCGGGTAGCCGCACCTGGCGTGCATAACGTTCCAGTTGCGCGGTCGTGAGACCCGATCGGACGTCCCGTGGAGGATCCGCGATCGGGAGCCCG
>DATJPN010000220.1:0-2684 GCA_035506335.1 Steroidobacteraceae bacterium
GCCCGTGAAGCCCTGGCAGATCACCCGGGTGTTCTTGTCGATCAGGATGCTCATCGTGCGTTCAACCCTTCTTTGCGAGCGCGACGGCCTTGCGCGCCGCATCCGTGAGATCCCCGGCCGGGGTGATCGTGAGGCCGCTCTTCGCCAGCATGTCGCGCGCCTGGGTCGCATTGGTACCCTCCAGCCGCACGACCACCGGCACCTTCACGCCCACGTGCTTGACCGCGTTGATCACGCCCTCGGCGATCAGGTCGCAGCGGACGATCCCGCCGAAGATATTGACCAGGATCGCCTGCACGTTCGGGTTGGACAGGATCAGCTGGAAGGCCGCCGTGACGCGCTCGCTGGTGGCGCCGCCGCCCACGTCGAGGAAGTTCGCGGGTTTCCCCCCATGCAGCTTGATCAGGTCCATGGTCGCCATCGCGAGGCCCGCGCCATTGACCATGCAGGCGATGTTGCCGTCCAGGGAGACGTAATTCAGGTCGTGCTCGGCGGCACGGCGCTCCATCGGATCTTCCTGCGCGGCATCGCGCACCGCGGCGAGCTCGAGCTGCCGGAACAGCGCGTTGTCGTCGATGTTGATCTTGGCATCGAGCGCCATCAGATCACCGGCTCCGGTGACGATCAGCGGATTGATCTCCACGAGGCTCGCATCGCGGTCCAGGTACAGCTGGAACAGGGCGCTGGCGATTTTCTGGAACGCGGCGATCTGCTTGCCCTCGAACCCGAGCGCGAAGGCGAGCTTGCGGCACTGGTACGGCTGCAGGCCCGTCGCCGGATGCACGCTGACCGAGACGATCTTCTCCGGCGTATGCGCCGCGACCTCTTCGATGTCCATGCCTCCGGCCACCGAGGCGATCAGCGCGATGCGGCCCTTGTCCCGGTTGAGCGTCAGCGACAGGTACACCTCGCGGGCGATCTGCGATCCGGTTTCGACATACACCTTGTCGATGGGCAGTCCCTCGGCCCCGGTCTGCGGGGTCACCAGGCGCCGGCCGAGCATGCCGGCGGCGGCGTCGCGCACGGCATCCAGGTCCCGCACGACCTTGACGCCGCCGGCCTTGCCGCGGCCGCCGGCGTGGACCTGCGCCTTGACGACCCAGATCGGGCCACCCAATGACTTCGCGGCCGCGACCGCCTCCTCGGGGCTGGACGCGACGTGGCCTTCGGGCACCGGTATGCCAAAGCTGCGAAAGACGTCCTTCGCCTGGTACTCATGCAGGTTCATGCTGGGAGATGACCTTTGCGGGATGGAGAAAATCGTTATTGTGCCAAAAATGCTACAGTCGCGCCCGCGCATGAGCATGGGTTGCGACAGGCACACCATTCGGGAGCGCGGCTGATGCCGGATGCCGTCGCGAACCCGACGCCGGCACCCAGCGACCTGGCGTGGCGGGTCATCGGCCTGACCAGCCTGTACCGGCTGCTGCTGCCCCCGGGTCTGCTGCTCCTGCAGGCGCTGGCGAGTCCGGGGATCCTGGCTCGCACCCAGGAGCCGGAGCTGTTCCAGGTGGTGTGCTACGCCTACCTGGTTGCCGGCGTGCTGCTGGTCCTCGCCCGCCGGCTCCCGCGCCCCAGCCTGCGCGTCCTCGCCCTGGTGACGGCCACGGTCGACACCCTGGCCATCTCCCTGATCCTCTACACCGCCGGCGGCGTGGCGAGCGGCCTGGGGATACTGCTCGTGCTGCCGGTGGGCGCGATGGCGCTGCTCGGCCAAACCAAGGACTCCTTCCTGGTGCCGGCCATCGCCACGCTGGGGCTGCTGGCCCAGCAGACCGCCGCCAATCTGGCCGGCCACGCGCCGGCCACCGACTTCACCACCGCCGGCATGCTCGGCGTGGTGTTGTTCGTCATCGGCCTGTCCGTGTGGCCGATCGCGGACCGCCTGCGCCAGAGCGAGGCGCTGGTCAGGCGTCAGGAGATCGACCTCGCGAACCTCGAGCAGCTGTCCCACTACATCGTCCAGCACCTGCGCGAGAGCATCCTCGTAGTGGACGTGAAGGACCAGATCCGCCTGATCAATGAGTCCGCGGCGGGCCTGCTCGGCGCCGACCAGGCCGTACCCGGCGCGCTGCTCGGCGAGGCCTCCCCGCGCCTGCTGTACCTGCTGGAGGTCTGGCGCCAGCGCACCGACGGGGTGAACTCGGCCACCGAGACCCTGGTGAGCGCCGACGGCGCGCGCATGCTGCGGCCCCACTTCGCCGCGCTCGGAAATTCGGAGCCGGCCGCCGTGCTGGTCTTCCTGGAGGACATGAGCGTGATCGCCGAGCAGGTGCAGCAGCTGAAGCTCGCCGCCCTCGGGCGCCTGAGCGCCAGCATCGCCCACGAAATCCGCAATCCGGTCGGCGCGATGAGCCACGCCGGGCAGCTGCTGGCCGAGTCCCCGCAGCTGGCGCCCGAGGACCACCGGCTCACGGATATCATCACCAAGAATGCCGAACGCGTCAGCGACATCATCAACAACGTGCTGCAGCTGTCGCGGCGCGAAACCACGCAGATGGAGACCTTCGAGCTGGCGAGCTGGATCGACGAGTTCCGCGATGAATTCTGCGAGACGATGCAGTGGCGGCCCGATCGCCTGGTCAGCATCAACGTGGAGACCAGCGCCGCCTCGCCCACCGGTTCCTACCCCGCCCTGGCGCTGCGCGATAGCGGCGACCTGGGGCTGCCGAAGGGCATGGAGG
>DATJPN010000221.1:0-13957 GCA_035506335.1 Steroidobacteraceae bacterium
TTCATCATCGAGGAGTCCTCCGGTCAGACCTTCCTGATCGAGATGAACCCACGCTGCACGCAGCTCGGGCACCTGCAGTTTGCCGAGGGCGGGGATCTTGCCGGCGCGATCTGCGAGCGGCTCGGCGGCCAGCGCCGTGCATCGCCGGACACACCGATTCACAGCGACATGGTCGCCTTCTTTCCGCAGGCCTGGAGATCCAGTACGCCGGGGGACGGGTGGTACTCCGCGCACCAGGACGTCCCGTGGGAGGAGAAGTCTCTGGTCGAGTATCTGTTGCAGGAGCCGTGGTCCACGCGGCGGTGGCAGGCGCGCACCTGGCGCTTGCTGCGCGGATCCAGGCGCAAGCCCTGATTCCGGCCTGTGCCGATCAAGCACCACCAGGAGCCGGCCGCCGGAGGAGCCGATACCGCTGTTTCGGTCATGATGGCCCTCGTCGGGAAGATGCGGCTGGTCGGATCGGGTGCCGAAAGTCTGCTGAACGAAATGATGGCGGATCGCAACTACGTCGTCTCGTTCGTAAACGCCCATGCGATGAATCTGGCGTGCCGGAACGCGGAGTTTTTTCACGCCCTCGGCAGCGCTGATATGGTGCTCCGGGATGGCATCGGCACGCGGATCCTGCTGACTGCCATCGGCGTGGATCCCGGACTGAACATGAACGGCACCGACTTCATCCCGAAGATCCTCGAGGCCGGCCGGCATCACACGATGGCCCTCTTCGGCTCGACGGCGCTCACGGCCGCGACCGCCGCCGCCTCGCTCGAACGACTCGGAGTGCCGGAAGTCACGCATTGCGACGGATTCCAGCCCTTCGGGCATTATCTGGAGTTGCTGCGCGCGAAGCGGCCGCGGATCGTCATTCTCGGAATGGGCATGCCCAGGCAGGAGCTGCTCAGTGCACTGATCGCAAGGGAATTGCCCGGGCCCATGCTGGTGGTGAATGGCGGGGCCATACTGGACTTCATGGCGCACCGGGTCCGACGGGCGCCGCGGCTGCTTCGCAGGCTGGGATTGGAGTGGCTCTTCCGCCTGCTTCGGGAGCCGGCACGACTGTGGCGGCGCTACCTGCTTGGCAATTGCCTCTTCCTGTGGCGCACGGGGCAGATCATGCTGACCCGGCGCAACGGGTGAAAGCCCATCGCGATTCTCAGGACCAGCGCCGTCGCAGGCCGCGCAGCAGTCTGGCAATCCATCCGGTCCTGTATTCCGGGCTGGTGGCCCGTTCGTAGACCGAACGTGCAATCCTCGACTTGAAACTGCGGTTGATCTGCAGCAACTGTCCAATGGCGACTTCCCGCGGACCCCAACGAGTCTTGCCGACATCGGTTCCCGGAGACAGGTTGATGGTCCGCACGCCTTCGGAGATGGCGAGCTTGATGATCTCGGCCATCGTGGTCGTCATCACGCTGTACCGGGCCCAGGCCGTATCGAAACCCGAGTAGTACAGGTACAGCGTGTCTCCGATGAGGAAACCCACGCGCGCGGCGACCACCTGTCCGTTCACGACCAGCTGAAAGATCCGGGTCACGCCCCGGGCGGCCAGTCGCGCACAGATGTCCCGCAGGAAGGCCTGCGCGCAGGGCGTCGAGAAATAATCCCGATGGGCCACGGTGCCCCTGAGCTGGGCGCGCGTCGTGTGCAGTTTCAGGAACTGATCGATACCCGACGCCATCTCCTCCGGTCGGACCAGGGTCACCAGGGAGAACTCGAGCCTGTCTCGCTTCAGGGAGTTGTAGCAGTGGCGCAAGGACTCGCGAATGTTGCGTTTGAGGTTCCTGCGGAACGACTCCCAATCCTCAGGGAGATCCAGCACATAATCCATCAGGGGCTGCTGCCACCGCAGGCTCGCCGAACCGGTCAGGCCGCGGGCCAGGGCCGGCGTGGCGCCGATCCATTGAATCCAGTCGCAGCGGTCGAGCGTCGCCAGCTCCCGTCCGATGATGCGCGCAACGGTGGCGTGATACCCGGGTGCGATGAGGGGTATGCGGATTTCGGTCAACGCCTCGTCCGCGCCGAGCAGACTCAACGTCGAAACCTCGAAAGGCCCGATCGACCGACGGGTCCGGATCATGGGCACGATGGCTACACACTGCCCCTGTTCGGTGCGCACCACATACACGACCATCGAGTCCTGTATCGACCCGCTTGCCGCCAGGAAATGCTCGCACCAGGCGCTATGCCATTCGAACAGCGTGAAGGGAACCTTCAATGCCGCCGAGGCATTCAGTTCATCGTAATCGCTGCGCAGTGACGCCAGGTCGGCCACGCTTGCGATCACCGCCACGCTCAGACCCGAGAGCTCACCGGCCAATGCACGCCTGGAGGCAGACCGGCGCTCGATTTGCCGCTCAGGAATGCGCCGCTCGGGGTTCCGCCGCTCTTCCCTTGTTATTGGAATTATCTCGCCGGCAGAGTCCAACACCTGTTTTTCCACTCTACGATTGGTTTCAGAAACGGGTCATCTTCGGTAAGCGGCGTTGGTCCACCGTGCAGGTTCGCGGCATCGGACCTTTTTCATCCTACAATTCGTATTATACGTGCAAGGTTCAAGAAAGCATCGACGATAACCGGATTGCTGCGCCGCTTCGGACAATCTTCACGGAACGTGATTCATGTCACAGCCCGCCGCGCGGCCACGCATCGGCCCATCCTGCGTGTCGTCGCCAGTTGAGTCCAGCCCTAAGAGGCGCCGTGGCCGGCGATTGACATAAGCGCGGGATCCTGGCGATGCCATCGGCTCGCACCCGTTGCTCAAGCAACAGTGAACCGCCCCGCCGCTCCTGAAGTCGCGCCACTGCACGACGGCCCGCGCCGACGCGCCAATGGTCAAGTTACAGTTAAAGCCAGTCGGCGTGGATCTGCATGCTGCCTTTGGATCAGCGGGCTGGATTGCGGTAGCTGCCGTCCAGGATGCCCCGCCACCAGGCCGGATTGGCCAGGTACCACTCGAAGGTGCTGCGCAGTCCCGACTCGAGAACCACTTCGGCGCGATACCCCAGCTGTGCCCGGATCTTGCGGCAGTCGATGCCATAGCGGCGATCATGACCGGGGCGATCGGTCACGAACGTGATCAGGCCATCGCAAGTCGCACCACGTGCGGCCGGGCAGTCCGGAAACTGCGCGCGCAGCTGCGGATCCGCTGCGAATCTCTCATCGGCGATGCGGCACAGCGTCCGCACCAGGTGAATGTTCTCCCACTCCGATCCGCCACCGATGTTGTACACCTCACCCGGTCTGCCCGCGGACAACACCAGGTCGATTCCCCGGCAGTGATCGGCGACGTGCAGCCAATCCCGTACATTGCGACCGTCACCGTAGACCGGCAGCGGACGCCCTTGCAGGATGTTCACGATCATCAGCGGAATCAGCTTCTCCGGAAACTGATAGGGACCGTAGTTGTTCGAGCAATTGCTGGTAGTCACCTTCAGACCAAAGGTGTGGCCGTACGCCCGGACCAGGTGATCGGAAGCCGCCTTGCTGGCTGCATAGGGCGAGTTCGGCGCGTAGGCCGTGCTTTCCGTGAAGCCCGCCTCGTCGGGCCCGAGCGAGCCATAGACCTCGTCGGTCGAGACGTGATGGAACCGATGGGGCTCGACGAGTCGTTCCTCGAGCCATACCTTGCGAGCCGCGCTGAGCAGGCTGTGCGTCCCGACGATGTTGGTCGCGACGAAGGCGTCCGGTCCCTCGATCGACCGGTCCACATGGGACTCGGCGGCGAAATGGACCACGGTATCGATCCGCTCGTCCCGCAGCAGCGCTTCGACCAGCGCGGTGTCGTTGATGCTCGCGTGCACGAATCGCAGCGCCGGTTCGTCCCGTACGGTCTCGAGATTGGCGAGATTGCCCGCATAGGTCAGCGAGTCCAGCACCACGACACGGTCGGCCGGATGCCGCCGCAGCCAGTGATGCACGAAATTGGCACCGATGAATCCGGCGCCACCGGTGACCAGGAGCTTGCTCATTGCAGGTTTCTCGAGACTGTCCGGCCACACCTTACAGGTATGTCGGCGGGCCCGGTAGCTAGGGAAGCAGACCGAAGACACCGACGCTGGCGGTGCTGGCCACGAATACCTTGCCATCCGCGACCATCGGCGCAATGAACTTGTTGCCCGCCCCGAACTGATCGCGGCCGTTGGCCGCCTGGCTGCTGTTGTACATTTCGTGGCTCAGATTCGTGGCGTCGTAGGCGTGCAGTACGGCGGGCGTCGCATTCTCATAGGCCCAGAGGATCGCGTTCGCGGTGCCGTTCGCGGAGACCACGGGCGATGTGCCGGGATAGGCGAACGCGGTCGCGGTCTGCGAGACCGCCGAGCCCGACAATAGCGCGCTCGCCACCGAAAACGATCTCAGGGTGCCGCCGCTGGGTCCGTAGTAGACCATGCCGTTGAAGTACGCCGGCGTCGACCAGATGCCGCCGCCGAGGACGCCGTCGAGCTCCTGCCAGATGTTGTTGTTCGCGGCGCTGAACTTGCCGAGCGCATCGCGGCTGACGACATAGAGGTTGCCGTCCTTGCCCGCACCGACCGCCAGGTGCCGGACCGCGTTGTTGGCGTCCATCAGGTCGGGAAGCAGCATGATGCCCCCCGACCCCAGGTCCACGTCGTTGCCGGACTCCGTCACGCCATTCTTCATCGCGAAGTAGTCGGATACCGCCAGAGCGCCTCCGCCTGCGGAAATCTTCACGAAGGAATTCCCGTAGTCGCCGCCACTGGGGAAGCCGTTCGCGTCCAGGGTGGTCTCGAAACGGCCGTTTCCGGTCAGCAGGTAGACATTGCCGGCCGGATCGGCCGCGGGACCCCCGCCGCTCATCCAGATTGCCGGACCCTGGCTGGCGTAGCCCGAGCCACTGGCGCCGGGGGCGAGATTGAGGACGCCGGTCTGCTCCAGCGTGCTTTCACTGTAGGCCATGACCCACCCGCCATAGGGCCCGCTGTCGCAATGGGACGTCCAGCTCGTGTACAGCGTGCCATTCGACAGCAGCAGCGCCGCGCGTTCCTCGTACGTCCCGGGGACGAAGCTCGTGGTCAGGTACGTGGCCGCGATCTCCTTCGGGCTCCCGGTCGCCTCCGCGCCCGTCGTCACGTCGAGCGCGTGCAGCCGCTGGTGATAGTTGGCCGAGGCATCCTTCGTCATGGCCACGACGAACAGCATTCCGTGCGCCCCCGCCGCCCGGTCGATCACGGGCGTGGAAGTGACGCCGATCTGCGGGGTCACCTGGCTGCAGCCGCGAGTATCGCTGGTAGTCTCGCCGGAGGCGGTCAGGGAAGCCTTCCACAGCACTGCCCCGGTATCCGAATCAAAGGCGTACACGGAGTCATTCTCGGTCGCGACGAACACGACGTTGTGACTCGCGGTGCCGATCATGAGCTTCGACAGATACAGGGGCTGGGCATCGACCTTGCCGTCCACGATCAGATTGCGCAGCAGCCCGAAGCTCGTCGAATTGACGTTGGCGGGGGTCAGGACCGACTCGGTCGTATCCTGGCCCGTGCGCAGGAGATCGTTCTTGTAGGTGACCACGTCGGTGGCGACCGCCGGAACGGGTGGCGGCGGATTCGGGGATGTCGTCACCGCCGTGGAACCGCCCCCGCCGCAGGCTGCCAGGCCGGAAAGCGCCGCCAGGGACACCACTCCTGCAGGCAGGCCCGGAAGCAGGCTTGAAGGGCTGAACGTTGACATGCTCGGGTCACCGAAATCGTATCGTCGGGCGAGCATTGCAGAGGCCACCGGGCAAGTACACCAGTCGCCATCGGGCGACGAGCCTTCGCGCGGCACCACTTTTTCCGGTAGCCAATGTCACGGGTTAGTGGTCCAATGCGCGGCTGTTTGACACCCGTGCGCGTCATGAAGAGAACCGAGCCCTTTGCGTTCGTACGTGACCTGGCCACGCGCTGGGATGCGGTCGCGCTCGTCATCGTGCTGGGGCTGCTGGTCGCGCTCGGGGAGGCCAGCCGCGGCCTGCTCGAACCGCTGGCCAAGCTCAAGTCGACTCCCCTGTCCCTGGATCCCTCGCAGCTGCCCTTCTACGCCGCCCGTTCGACGCTGCGGATGTTCGCGGCCCTGGGCGTCTCGCTGGTCTTCACCTTCACGTACGCCACCTGGGCGGCCAAGAGCCCCCGCGCCGGCAAGCTGCTGGTTCCGATCCTGGACATCCTGCAGTCCGTGCCCATCCTGAGCTTCATTTCGATCACGGTGGTGTTCTTCATGTCGCTGGCCCCCGGCCGGGTGGTCGGCGCGGAGTTCGCGGCCATTTTCGCGATCTTCACCAGTCAGGCCTGGAACATGGCCTTCAGTTTCTACCAGTCCCTGCGAACCGTGCCCCTTGAACTGCGCGAGGCCGCGCGTTCCTTCCACTTGAGCGGCTGGATGACCTTCTGGCAGGTGGAGGTGCCCTTTGCCCTGCCCGGACTGATCTGGAACACGATGATGTCCATGTCGGGAGGCTGGTTCTTCGTGGTGGCCTCCGAAGCCCTTCCGGTCGGCCACACCTCGCTCGCCCTGCCCGGCATCGGCTCCTACATCGCCGTGGCCATCGAGCAGCGCAACCTGGTCGCCATCGGCTGGGCGATTGCCGCCATGCTCGTGGTCATCCTGCTCTATGACCAGCTGCTGTTCCGGCCCCTGGTCGCCTGGGCCGATCGACTGAAGTTCGAGCAGGACGCCACAGGTCCGGAACCCTCATCCTGGGCCCTGACCGTGATGCAGCGATCGCGGCTGCTGTCGCTGATCACGGATGGCTTCTTCGCCGCGGTGCGCTGGAGCAGCTCGAAGCTGCCCGTCGCGAACCCCCGCAGGCAGCGGCGCGGCGCCGAACAGGACACCACCCGCCGCGACCGCCTCTTCCTGGTCCTGGTCATCGGCATCGTGGTCCTCGGGCTGTGGCACATCGGCGCGAATCTCATCGCCAACACCACGGTTAAGGAGGCCCTCGAGGTGTGCGGGCTGTCCCTCATCACCATGGTGCGGGTCTTCGTCTTCATTGCCCTGGCAAGCGTGGTCTGGGTGCCGATCGGCGTCTGGGTGGGGCTGCGGCCGAGGGTCATGGCCATTGCGCAGCCGATCGCACAGTTCATGGCGGCCTTTCCCACCAACCTGCTGTTCCCCCTCGTCGTCTTCTGCATCGTCCGCTGGAAGCTCACCCCGGACATCTGGCTGAGCCCGCTCATGATCCTGGGCACCCAGTGGTACATCCTCTTCAACGTCATCGCCGGCGCCTCGGCCATCCCCGGCGAGCTGCGCTACGCGGCCGAGAATTTCAACCTGCGCGGCTGGCAGTGGTGGCGGACGCTCGCCCTCCCGGCGGTATTTCCCTACTACGTGACCGGCGCCATCACGGCCTCGGGCGGCTCCTGGAACGCGGCCTTCGTCGCCGAATACACCAGCTGGGGGTCGACCCAGGTGACGGCCCACGGCATCGGCGCGTACCTCGCCGAGGCCAGCGCCTCGGGCAACTTCCACGGCATCGTGCTCGGCACGGTGACGATGTGCCTGTTCGTGGTCATCATCAACCGCTTCTTCTGGCGGCCCCTGTACTATTACGCCGAGCGACGCTACCGGCTTGCCTAGAGAACCCTCATGAACACCGCGCCCCTGCTCCAGGTCAAGGACGTCTGCAAAGCCTTTCCGAAGCCCGATGGCGAGGGGCAGCATATCGTGCTGGAGGGGGTCAACCTCACGATCAACGAGGGCGAGGTCGTGGGGCTCCTCGGCCGCTCGGGGTCCGGCAAGTCGACCCTGTTGCGCTGTATCGCAGGGCTTTCGAGTCCGACGGGCGGGACCCTCTCCTATCTGGGCGAACCCATCGACGGACCGGCCCAGGGCATTTCGATGGTGTTCCAGAGCTTCGCCATCTTCCCGTGGCTCACGGTCTACGAGAACGTGGCCCTCGGCCTCGAAGCCCTGCACGTCTCGCCCCCCGAAATCCGGCGCCGGGCGCTGGCGGCGATCGACCTGATCGGACTCGACGGATTCGAATCCGCCTACCCGCGCGAGCTCTCCGGCGGCATGCGCCAGCGCGTGGGCTTTGCCCGGGCGCTGGTCGTGCATCCGAACATCCTGCTCATGGACGAGCCCTTCTCGGCGCTCGATGTGCTCACCGCGGAGACCCTGCGCACCGATTTCCTGGACCTGTGGACGGAAGGCCGCATGCCGATCAAGGGCGTGATCCTCGTGACCCATAACATCGAGGAGGCAGTGCTGATGTGTGACCGCATCCTCGTGTTCGCGAGCAACCCGGGCCGCATCCTCTCCGAGATCCGTGTGACCCTGCCCCAGCCCCGCAACCGCCTGGACCCGAGTTTCCGCGCGCTCGTGGAGAGCATCTACGTGGTCATGACCACGCGCCTCGCCGGGGAGACCCACGCACGCAACGAGCGCTTCCCGGGGCTGGGCATCGGCACGGTGCTGCCGCACGTCTCCTCGAACCTGCTCGCCGGCCTCATGGAGACCGTGGCGGGGGCCCCCTTCCACGGCATGGCCGACCTGCCGAAGATCGCCTCGGATCTGCAGATGGAGATCGACGAGCTCTTCCCGGTCGCCGAGACCCTGCAGATGATGCGCTTCGCGGAAGTCGCCGGCGGCGATATCCGGCTCACCGAGATCGGCAACGTATTCGCGAATTCCGAGTCAGACGAGCGCAAGCGCATTTTCGCGCGCCAACTCCTCAATTACGTGCCGCTGGCGGCCCATATCCGCCGGGTGCTCGACGAGCGGCCCACGCATGTCGCGCGCAAGAGCCGCTTCTCGGACGAACTCGAGGACTACATGAGCGAAGACGATGCGGAGAGCACGCTGCGGGCCATGATCAGCTGGGGTCGCTACGCCGAGGCCTTCGCCTACGACGACGAAAACGCCTCATTCAGCCTCGAGAACCCATCCTGACCACGGCCCGGCCGCCTGAGGACCCCGTGGCGACGCATGCCTCCTCGATGAGGCGCCGGATTGCACTGTCCGCACTCGTGCTGGTCGCCGCAGCCGCGGCGGTGGTGCTGATGCGTGAGCCCATCCTGCGCCTCGCCGGCGGCTGGCTGGTGCGCGCCGACCCCCTGCAGCATGCCGACGTCATCGTGATTGCCACGGACGCCAATGGCTCCGGTGCGCTGGAGGCCACCGATCTCGTGCGGGCCGGCTTCGCGCCGCGCGTCGCGGTCTTCTCCGGGTTGCCGGATCCGGTCGAGCAGGAATTCATCCGGCGCGGCGCGCCGTATTTCAACTCGGCCGCCACGGCCATCCGGCAACTACACTCCCTGGGCGTGACGGCTACCGAGGTCATTCCCCAACCCGTCGGCGGCACGAACGACGAGGGGCACTCCCTGCCGCCCTGGTGCGCAGCCCACGGCTACCATCGCGTCATCTTCGTCAGCACTCCCGATCATTCACGACGGACGCGTCGGGTACTGAGGCGCGCCACGCAGGGCGCACCGATCGATGTGATCGTCGTCTACGCGCACTACTCGGACTTCAACCCGGACAGCTGGTGGTCCTCGCGTGGCGGCACCCGCATCTGGATCGTCGAATCCCAGAAACTGATGCTCGACCTCATTCGTCACCCGTTCTGAGCTGTTACTGCGCGGGGTTCGCGGGTGGCGTCGGCGCGGCAGGTTGTGCCGGAGTGACCGGGGTCACCGGGGTCGCTGGTGGCGCCGGGGGAGCGGCGCCGCCTATGGCTCCGGACATGTCGGGCACACCCATGTGGCCCTGCAACTGGCGCAGCTGATCGAGGTTGATCCGGCCCGCCAGGTTCACGATGGTGAGCTGCTTGGGCTCCTCGGCGACGATCAGCAGTCCGCCGTCGGCGGAATCCGCGCGCATGTGGATCTCGACATGCTCGCCCTTGCCGCGGACCGAGATGATCTTCTTCCATCCGGGCGCATCGACCTGCGCCAGCACCCCCGCCACCGACTGCTGCGAGTACATGTCGGGTTTGTCGAACGTGAAGCTGCGTACGGTGATCGCCTTGAGCCCGCTGACCAGGGTCGAAACATCGCCGTTGCGTGGGCCTTGGCCACCCCCGCCACCCATCATGTGGCTCGCGGACCGCAGCATGTCGCCATCGAGGGTGATGTCCACCGACTCGGTGGCCTTCTTCGCCAGATCCCCGAAATCGGGTATCACCAGCCTGCCGGCCTGCGCGGCCGCCAATGCCGGCAGCAGCCCGACGAGCACCAGGCCGGCATGCTTAGCTCTGAAATTCATGGAGTCTTCTCCTGTGAGGAAAACTGTTCGATCTGCCGCTGCGTGAGACTCAATCGCTCGCTCGTGATCTCCAGAGCCTGGAGCAACTGCGCCTGAACCCGCACCTGGTCGGCGCGTTCCACGGCACGCAGATTCTGCAGCTGCCAGCCCACGGCCAGTGCCGCGACCAGGGAAGCCGCCAGTCCCATCGAGGCTGAATGCAGTCGGCGGCTCACGCGCGGCACACCTCCCGAATTGGCAATGCCTGCCGCCGCACCGTCAGGCCGGTCGCGCAGATCGGCGCTGGCGAGCCGCGCCTGCAGGGCGATCGTGAAATTCACGCCGGGATCCACGGGTCGCAGGCTCGCCTGCAGCGCCCGCTCGAGGCGATCCGAAGTTCGGCTGTCACCGGGATTCATGTGGGCATCTCCAGTCCCTGCCCGCGCAGCCACTCCAGCGAGCGGCGCAGGTGGCTCTTCACGGTGTTCAGGGGCAAGTCCAAAGTCGCTGCGATGTCCAGCGGGTCCAGATCCTCCTGGAACCTCAGGACCAGTACCGCACGCGGGATCTCCGGCAGCCGCAACAGCAGCGCGCGCAGTGTCCGGTGCAGCAGCGGATCGCCACCCGCGTCCTCCACGGGAATCTCGAGCAGCATCTGGTCCAGGGAATGCGACCGCGGCCGCCGGCTGCGACTGCGCAGCAGGTCGATCGAGCGATGCGTCACCGTGCGACAGACCCAATGCCGCACGTGCAGCGCCGATTCGAGCTGCCGCAGCTGAGCGAACAAGGCAAGAAAGGTGTCCTGGGCGAGTTCCTCGGCATCCTCGGCTCGCCCGGTCAGACGCAGGGCGAGGCTGTAGACGCGCGCCTGGTGAACGCGGACCAGCCGCACGAAAGCGCTCGAGTCCCCCTCACGGGCCGCGCAAAAGTCCCGATCGGTCTGCGCCAGAGCGTCCGGGGCCGCCTGGGTCAGCGGCACGGCAGAGTCGATCAGCAGTGAAGTGAGGGTCACGGAGGCTATATACGCCAGGACCCTGCCCGCCGGGTGCAGCGCGGCCATAAGAGACCGGTTTCCTGGCCAGAGACAGACGGGATCGAACCGTCGCACCGGCCGCCCATTCGACCCGGAGGTCCGAAGTCCGAAGACGTCGCCGTATGCCGACGTAGCGAGTCTGCGACGTCTTGATTCTGGCTCGGTTGCGGCTAAAACCTGTATGTTGAAAGAACCATAGGGGCCCGCCATGAAGCTTGCCAGATACTTCGAAGCCAGATTCCGGGACTGTCAGGACTATCTGCGCTTTGCGCTGACCGATCCGGAACTCAAACTTGAGCAGCATCGCAAGGGCGGTCGGCTCGAACCGACCCCCGCACACATCGACGGCCTGTGTCGCGCGATCGACGACTATGGGAAAGCTGGCAGGATTCAGCGCGCCAAGTAACCGACTGCGCACATGTGGAAGCCAGCAACGACTGGCACATAACCTATTGATTTTATTGGTGGAGCCAGACGGGATCGAACCGTCGACCTCTTGCATGCCAGGCAAGCGCTCTCCCAGCTGAGCTATGGCCCCGACCCGAACGGGCGCGCAGGATACCAGAAATCCCGGCGGACGCACGCGTTTTGGTCCCCGGATGAGACCTGGCGCGGGCTTCTCCGGAGCCGCTACACGCCCGCCGTCTGCGCCCACACCAGGGCCGCGTCCAGGCGCCGGAGCACCCGCTCCCGGCCGATCAGCGCAGCCGTCGCATCGATGGGCGGCGATACCGCAGTGCCCGTCAGCGCGACCCGCAGCGGCTGGGCCACTTTGCCCAGGCCCACGCCCGACTCGGTCGCGATGGCCGTCAGGGCGCCGTGAACCCCCGCCGCCGACCAGTCCGTCAGCGCTTCGAGCGCTGAGCGCAGCCGGCCCAGCATGGCCAATCCCGCGCCAGTGAGATGCTTGCGCCCCGACTTGTCATCGATCTCGACCTCGGCGCCGAAGAAATAGCGGCTGGTCTCGGCCATCTCCTTCAGGGTCTTCGCCCGCTCGCGTTGCCCGGCGACGATGCCTTCGAGAAGCGGCTGATCGTCGGTCTCGATGCCTAAGCGCAGCAACTGCTCGCGCAGCACGCCGGCGAGGTAGGGCAAGGGGGCGCGCATCATGTGCTGCTGGTTCACCCACAGCAGCTTCTCCGGATTGAAGGCTGACGCCGCCTTGTTGACCTCGGTGATGTCGAACAGCCGGGTCAGTTCCTCGAGCGTGAAGATCTCCTGGTCCCCGTGTGACCATCCGAGGCGCACCAGGTAATTCAGGAGCGCCTCGGGCAGGTACCCCTCTTCGCGGTAATGCAGCACGCTCACCGCCCCATGGCGCTTCGAGAGCTTTGCACCGTCGGCTCCGAGGATCATCGCCACATGGGCATAGGCCGGCGGCGTGAACCCCATCGCCCGCAGCATGTTGATCTGACGCGGCGTGTTGTTCAGGTGATCGTCCCCGCGGATCACATGCGTGATGTGCATGTCGCTGTCGTCCACGACCACGCAGAAGTTGTACGTGGGCGTCCCATCGGAGCGCGCAATGATCAGGTCATCGAGTTCGTCGTTGCGGAACACCACCGGACCGTGCACCAGGTCCTCGACGATGACGTCGCCGTCGAGGGGATTCTTGAAGCGGATCACCGGCGCGACGCCGGCAACCGGGGAGCTGCGTCCCCGGCAACGTCCGTCGTAGCGCGGCTTCTGCTTGCGCGCGAGCTGCGCAGTGCGCATCTCCTCGAGATCGTCCTTGCTGCAGTAGCAGTGGTAGGCCTTGCCTTGGGCGAGCAGCTGCTGCAGGACTTCGGCATAGCGCTCGAAGCGCCGGGTCTGATAGTACGGCCCCTCATCGTGGGACAGGCCGAGCCACTGCATGCCATCGAGGATGACCTGGACGGCCTCCTGCGTGGAGCGCTCCCGGTCGGTGTCCTCCACGCGCAGGATGAAGCGCCCGCCGTGGCGCCTGGCGAACAGCCAGCTGAACAGCGCCGTGCGGACGCCACCAATGTGCAGCAGCCCCGTCGGGCTCGGTGCGAAGCGGGTTACGATAGTCATGGCGGGCGCGATGGTAGCAGCTTGACGGTCCGCCATTGCCTCCCGGGCGCCGGGTGCTTACACTTGCGCGCTCATTTTGGCGGGCGGTTAGCTCAGCGGTAGAGCACTGCTTTCACACGGCAGGGGTCACAGGTTCAAGCCCTGTACCGCCCACCATAAAATCAAGTACTTGCGTGTTATTCTTCAGCTCTGATCCTTCGAAGTTGGGACAGCCAGCTGCACAGGCCCCAGGCGATGCAACCTCATCAGGGTAGCCGCAAAGGATGCCCACAGTGAATCGGACACCGGCACGGGTCGGGAACGAGTTGCGGCGAAACTTTGCGAGGGCTTCACTCGCTGGTCGCAGGGCTGCCAGGCAAGAATCCAGAGCGGCGAGCGCACGCTTCCGGTCTCAACCAGGCGCACTTGAGGTCGGGCTTACGAGCGGAGTGACGCTGCAAATTTCGATCCAACTCATCCCGGAACTCAAGCACGCTACCCCCCCCGCGCTATCCGGGCCGTCGAGGTTCTCGGACGCGTAGGCGGCCTTCACTGGGAACGATTGGATTTCGATTTGAGCGTTCAAGGGCTGGTTCCGAGAGTTCTGAAACCTGAGCAATCGACCGACCTCTACTAACTGTCAGTTCGTCCGCCAGTCTTCCTGTCGGTCGCTTTACGGCGAATACCCAGCTTCCCGCTGATTACGAATCGCGAGCACCAACACAACATCTT
>DATJPN010000222.1:0-18816 GCA_035506335.1 Steroidobacteraceae bacterium
GAAAGGCCCCGAGCCGCGTGATCTGCCCGAGCTTGCGAGCGAGATAGCCGTCCAGTGTGTCGGTGATGCCGGCCGCCGCAAAGACCACGCAGGCCGCGGCACTGGCCCAGTGATAGGGCGCGTAGAAGGCCAGGATCACCAGCGGAATGGCGGCGATCCGGATCCAGGTCAGGATATTGGGCACCGTCCAGGGGGTCTGGCGAATGTCCGAGGACTCTGACACGGAGACTTCCATTTGTTGTATTTTGACCACGACCTTGAACGTGGCAGGTCAGGCGCCCGGATGCAGGTAATCATAAAGGGTGCGGGCCAGGGATGCCCCGATACCTTCAACCTGCTCGAGGTCCGCCACGGCGGCCTTGAGCACGCCCTGCAACCCCCCGAAATGCTTGAGCAGGGCCCGGCGTCGGGCCGGTCCCAGGCCCGGGACGCTCTCCAGGATGGATTCATTGAAGCGCCGCGCGCGGCGCTTGCGGTGACCGCTGATCGCGAAGCGATGCGCTTCGTCACGCACGCGCTGGATGAGCCGCAGCGCGCCCGACTCCGGCGGCAGGATCCTGGGAGCCGCATCCCCGGCGACGAACAGCCGCTCCTGGCCCGGACGCCGGTCCGGACCCTTCGCGACGCCGACCAGCGCCAGGTCCGCGATCCCGAGTTCGGCCAGCGCAGCCTGCACGGCGGCGATCTGACCCGCCCCGCCGTCGATCAGCAGCAGGTCCGGCCGCGGCAGTTCCCCGTCCCGGATCCGCGTGTAGCGGCGCTCGAGCGCCTGGTGAAGCGCCGCGTAGTCATCCCCGGGCGTGATACCGGCGATGTTGAAGCGCCGGTACTCCTTCTTCAGCGGCCCTTCGGTTCCGAACACGACGCAGGAAGCCACCGTGCCCTCGCCGGCCGTATGACTGATGTCGAAGCACTCGATGCGTTGCGGTACCTGCCCGAGGTCAAGCGCTTCGGCCAGTGCCTGCATCATCTCGGCCGCATTGCGCCGCTGCGCCTGGCGCATCCGCAGCGCCTGCGCCGCGTTCTCCGCGGCGAGGTCGACCCAGCGGGCCGTGATGCCGCGCACCGGCCTGCGCACATCGACGGCATGCGGCGCGCGCCTGCGCAGCACCTCGGCCACCGCATCACTGTCGGGCAGCGCGAGGGCGAGCAGCACTTCGGCTGGGGGCTCCTGCGCCGTGTAGTACTGCAGGATGAAGGAACCCAGTGCCTCATCCGGATCACCGAGCGCCGCGCGCGGGAAGTAGCTGGTCGTGCCGAGGCTGCGCCCGCCGCGCACGAGCAGCACGCTGATCGCGTACTCGCCCGGTTCACCGGCAATGGCAAAGGCATCCGCATCGATCGCTTCATCGGAGGTGACGCTCTGCTGCGACTGGATGTTGGCGAGCGCCGCGAGCTGGTCCCGGATCTGCGCGGCGCGTTCGAACTGCAGGCGCGCCGCGGCGGTCTCCATCCGCTCGCGCAACTGGGCGTTCAGTTCCTGGTTACGCCCCTCGAGCACCTTGACGGCAGCCTCGACATCCTGGGCATAGGTCACCTTGTCGATGAGCCCGACGCAGGGCGCCGAGCAGCGCCCGATCTGGTGCTGCAGGCATGGGCGGCTGCGGTTGGCGAAGAACGAATCGCGGCAATTGCGGATGCGGAACAGCTTCTGCAGGCCCTGCAGCGTCTCGCGCACGGCGCCGGCGTTCGGGAACGGCCCGAAGTAGCGCCCCGGCTGGTTGCGCGCGCCGCGGTAGAACGCCAGCCGCGGGAACTCGTGATCGGTGCGCAGCTGCACGTAGGGAAAACTCTTGTCGTCCCGCAGCACCACGTTGAACCGTGGCCGGTGTTCCTTGATGAGATTGTATTCCAGCAGCAGCGCCTCGACCTCCGAGTGCGTCACCGTCACGTCGATGGCGGCGATCTGCTGCACCAGGGCGTGCACCTTCGGCGCGACGTTCCCGGGGTTGAAGTAGGTTCCGACGCGGTCGCGCAGGTTGCGCGCCTTGCCCACGTACAGCAGCTCACGCCCGGCGTTGTACATGCGGTACACGCCGGGGCGCTGGGGCAGCGAGCCTACGAACTCCTTGGGATCAAACGTGACCGAGCTCCACCGCGCGGCTCATGACCGTCCGGAACATCTCCGCGGTCAGCCGGCGTGTCTGGGTGTTATAGCGGCTGCAATGATAGGAGTCGATCAGGTACCGGCCGTCGATGAAGTGCTCGGCGCCATGTCCGAAGCCGGCGGCGGTGCGCTTGCGGCCGAGCGCCATCAGCACGGCATCATGCGCGATGCGCCCCAGCGCCAGAATCACCTTCAGGTGTGGCAGTGCGGCGATTTCGGCGGCAAGGTAAGCGTTGCAGCGGCGGATCTCGGCGTTGTCCGGCTTGTTCTGCGGCGGCACGCACTTGACGGCATTGGTGATCCGGACCCCCGACAGGCGCAGCCCGTCATCGGCCGACTTCCCGTCGGGCTGATTGGAGAGCCCGAGTCTGAAGAGGGTTTCGTACAGCAGAACGCCCGCGAAGTCGCCGGTGAACGGCCGACCGGTACGATTCGCGCCGTGCAGGCCGGGCGCGAGGCCGGCGATCAGCAGCCAGGGTTTCTCATCACCGAATGCCGGCACGGGCCGGCAGACGTGATCCGGATACTTCGCCTTCGAATCCGCCAGATAGTGCGCCAGGCGCGGACAGGCCTGGCAGCCGGCATCGTACAGCGGCTGCCCCGGCGCGACGGCCACTCGGCTACTCAGCATTCCCAAGGATAACAAGCGTCGCCGGACTACAAAAGTTCATCTTTCCATCTATAGTTGACACATGACACCGGATCGATCGACCAGCGCCAAGGTGTATCCGGATGCCGGCAGCGCCCTCTCAGGCCTGCTCAAGGACGGCATGACCGTCATGGCCGGCGGCTTCGGGCTGTGTGGCATTCCGGAGAACCTGATAACGGCGTTGCGCGACAGCGGCGTCAGCGGCCTCACCGTCATTTCGAACAACGCCGGCGTGGATGACTTCGGCCTGGGACTGCTGCTGCAGCGCCGCCAGGTCCGCAAGATGATCTCCTCCTACGTGGGCGAAAACCGTGAATTCGAGCGGCAGTTTCTGGCCGGCGAGCTGGAAATCGAATTCAACCCGCAAGGCACGCTGGCCGAGCGCATCCGTGCCGGGGGCGCCGGAATCTGGGGGTTCTTCACCCGCACCGGAGCGGGCACACAGGTCGCCGCGGGCAAGGAGACACGCGAAATCGACGGTCAATCCTATGTCCTGGAAACCGGGCTCACGGCGGATCTGGCCCTCGTCAAGGCCTGGAAGGGCGATCCGGAGGGCAATCTCGTCTACCGGCGTACGGCGCGAAACTTCAACCCCATGATGGCCACCGCCGGGCGCGTCACGGTCGCGGAGGTGGAGCAGCTGGTCGGGCCCGGAGAGCTCGATCCGGACCAGGTCCATACGCCGGGAATCTACGTGCAGCGCATTCTCCAGGGTGCGCGCTACGACAAGCGCATCGAACAGCGCACCGTGCGCAGACGCCACCATGCCGTGGTCGCGTGAGCAACTGGCGGCGCGCGCCGCCGAAGAGCTGCGCGACGGCTACTACGTGAATCTCGGGATCGGCATTCCGACGCTCGTGGCGAATTACATTCCGGAGCGGATGAAGGTGGTGTTGCAGTCCGAGAACGGGCTGCTCGGCATGGGCCCGTTTCCATTCGAGGGAGAGGAGGATCCGGACCTGATCAATGCGGGCAAGCAGACCATCACTGCCCTGCCGGCCTCGTCTTTCTTCTCCTCCGCCGACAGCTTCGCCATGATTCGTGGCGGACATATCGACCTCTCGGTGCTCGGCGCCATGGAGGTCTCGGAGCGAGGAGACCTGGCCAACTGGATGGTGCCGGGCAAGATGGTCAAAGGCATGGGCGGCGCCATGGATCTCGTCGCCGGGGTCCGGCGCATCATCGTGGTCATGGAACACGTCGCACGCGACGGCAGTCCCAAGTTCAAGGCGAACTGCGAACTACCCCTGACCGGCGCCGGCGTCGTCGACATGCTGATCACGGATCTCGGGGTGTTCGAGCGCGAGCATCGCCGCTCGCCCTTCAGGCTGGTGCAGCTCGCTCCGGGCGTCACTCCGGCCCTGGTGCGGGCCCGGACCAGCGCCTACTACGAGGATGCCCTGTGAGGCTCGTGGGCGCCTAATCGTCCATGTGCCGGATGATGGCCTGGGCAAAACCCGAACAGGTCATCAGGGTGGCCCCGGGCACCAGGCGCTGCAGGTCCTCCTCGACATTGCGGCGCGCGGCCAGCTCGCGCTTGCTCGTGCGCATCGCTTCGCGCAGCCGCGCCAGGTCGTAGGTCAGCTCCTTGTGCGCGATGGTGCGCGCGACGCCTTTGTCGATCAGGTCCGCCGCTTCGGTCCACTTCAGGTACCGCAGCATCATCTCGGCCGAGAGGATCAGCGAGCCGGGATTCACCCGGTCCTTGCCGGCGAATCCCGGCGCGGTGCCGTGCGTGGCCTCGAACACCGCCGGTCCATCGCCGATGTTGCCGCCCGGTGCGATGCCGATGCCGCCGACCTGTGCGGCCAGCGCGTCGGAAATGTAATCCCCGTTCAGGTTCAAGGTGGCGATGACGTCGTATTCTTCCGGCCGCATCAGCGCCTGCTGCAGGAAATTGTCCGCGATCACGTCCTTGATGACGATGTCCGAGCCGGTGCGCGGATTGCGGAACGACAGCCACGGACCCGCCCCGATGGGCTGCGCACCGAATTCCTCGCGCGCGAGCTGGTAGCCCCAGTTGCGGAACGCGCCCTCGGTGTACTTCATGATGTTGCCCTTGTGCACGAGCGTGACCGAGACCCGATCATCATCGATGGCGTACTGGATGGCCTTGCGCACCAGGCGCTGGCTGCCTTCGCGGGAGACCGGCTTGATGCCGATGCCGGAACTGGCCGGAAAGCGGATCTCCCGGACGTTGAGCTCATCCTGCAGGAAGGCGATCAGCCGGTGCACTTCGGGTGTGCCCGCGGCCCACTCGATGCCGGCGTAGATGTCCTCGGTGTTCTCGCGAAAGATCACCATGTCGGTGAGGCTGGCGTCGGCCATGGGGCTCACGACGCCGGGGAAATAGCGGATCGGGCGCACGCAGGCATACAGATCGAGGCTCTGCCGCACGGCGACGTTCAGTGAGCGGATGCCCTCGCCCACCGGGGTCTCGAGCGGCCCCTTGATGGACACCACGAAGTCGCGCATCGCATGCAGCGTCTCATCGGGCAGCCAGTTGCCGCACAGCTTGCCCGCCTTCGCGCCGGCGTAGATCTCCATCCAGTGGATCCGCCGCCGCCCGCCGTAGGCGCGCGCGACGGCCGCATCCACGACCTTGCGCATCGCCGGGGTGACATCGATGCCGATGCCATCGCCTTCGACGAAGGGAATGATGACCTCGTCCGGTACGCTGATCGAACCGTCCGGGTTGGTCCGGATCCTGGCACCGGCACTCGGAACTACGCTCGGTCCGTAGCGCATCCGCGTCAACGCTGCCGATGGTTGTGGCTGCGCTCCGCGATCAGCAAGGCCAGCTCCAGCGCCTGTTCGTGATTCAGGCGTGGATCCACCGTGGAGCGGTAGGCCCGCTGCAGGTCCGCGTCCGTGAGGCCCCGCGCGCCGCCGGTGCACTCGGTCACGTCCTCGCCGGTCAGTTCGATGTGCACGCCGCCCAGGTAGGACCCCATTTCACCGTGGATGCGGAACGCGAGCTCGATTTCCTTGAGGATGTTCTCGAAGCGCCGCGTCTTCAATCCCCCGGTGCTGGTCTCGGTGTTGCCATGCATAGGATCGCACACCCACACCACGCTCTGGCCGGTCTCGCGAACCGCCTTGATCAGGCGCGGCAGGGACTTCTCGATGTCCCTGGCGCCGAAGCGGTGGATGAAGGTCAGCCGGCCGGGCTGATTCTGCGGATTCAGGGTCGTCACGAGGCCCTGCGCCCACGCATCATCCATGCCGCTGCTCACCTTGACGGCGACCGGATTGGAGATGCCGCGGAAGTACTCCACGTGCGCGCCATCGAGCTGTGCGGTGCGCATCCCGATCCACGGATAGTGGGTCGAGAGGTTGTACCAGCGCTGCTGGCGCGGAATGAAGCGCGTCTGCGCCTGCTCGTACAGCAGGTGCAGGCCCTCGTGGCTGCAATAGAAGTTCGTCTGCGCGGCCTCGTGGATGGGACGGCCGCTGATGCCCTCGAAGAAATCCAGCGAGTCGGCGATCGAATCGGCGATGCGCTGGTAGGCGTCCTTCAGCGGGCTGTGCTTCAGGAAGCCCAGGTCCCAGTATTCGGGATGGTGCAGGTCGGCGAAGCCGCCGTCGATGAGCGCGCGCACGAAGTTCAGGGTGAGCGCGGCGCGCTCGTAACCGCGCAGCAGCAGCTGCGGATCCGGCGCGCGCGCCTCGGGCGTGAATTCCGGGCGGTTGACCAGGTCCCCGCGATAGCTGGGCAGCGTCACGCCATCCCGGGTCTCCATGTCGGCGGAGCGCGGCTTGGCGTACTGCCCGGCCATGCGACCGACCCGGATCACGGGCTTCTTCAGGCCGTGCAGCAGCACCAGGCTCATCTGCAGCAGGATCTTCAGCTTGCGCGCGATCTGGTCGGACTCGCAGTCCTCGAAGGTCTCGGCGCAGTCACCACCCTGCAGCAGGAAGGCCTCGCCGCGCTGTGCGGCGGCCAGCCGCTCGCGCGCGGCATCCACCTCCCAGGAGACGACGATCGGGGGCAGGCGCGAGAGCTGCGCCACCACCTTCTCGAGGGCCGCAGGATCCCCGTAACGGGGCTGCTGTTGTGCAGTCTTGGTGTGCCAGCTTGCCGGGTGCCAGGAGGTCATGACGGGAGAGCGCATCAGGTGGGTTAGCCTATCACGAAACCCGCGCCGGTCCAGGCCCGCCGCCGGGTGCGGCGGCGCGCTCGGCGCCCTTGGCCTCCTGCCACAGTGCCTCCCACTGCTCCAGGGTGAGCTGCCGCAGGGTGAGGGAGCGCTCGCGCGCCAGCGACTCCATGCTGGCGAAGCGGCGTTCGAACTTCTCGTTGGCCGCCCGCAGGGCCCCTTCGGCATCGGCGCCGACATGCCGGCCCCAGTTGGCGATGGCGAACAGCAGGTCCCCCATCTCCTCCACCAGGTGGGCCGACGGGGCGCCCGAGGGTGCATGCTCGCGCGCTTCGAGCGCGGCTTCGTCGAGCTCCGCGAGCTCTTCGCTGATCTTGGCGCGGACATCGCGCATGTCGGTCCAGTCAAAGCCCACTCGCGCGGCACGCTTGCCCAGCTTCTGCGCGCGGGTCAGGGACGGCAGTGCCCGCGGTACGTCCGCCAGCGTGCCGACGGGGGCGGATGGATCGCGCGCGGCGCCGGCGCGGGCCCGTTCGCTGGCCTTCAGTTCCTCCCACACCGTGAAGGCCGCATCCGGCGTGGCGGCCGCCTGATCCCCGAAGACGTGGGGATGGCGCCGCACCAGTTTGGCGTGGATGCCGCGCGCGATCCCCTCGAAGTCGAACCAGCCGCGCTCCTGGGCGAGCTGCGCATAGAAGACCACCTGGAACAGCAGGTCGCCGAGTTCATCGCGCAGCCTTGCGGGTTCCTCGCCGGATTCGATGGCATCGACCACTTCGTACGCCTCCTCCAGCGTATACGGGGCGATGCTGCGGAAGGTCTGCGCGCGGTCCCAGGGGCAGCCATGGACCGGATCCCGCAGCTTCGTCATGAGGTCCAGCAGATCACGCATGGCGGTCGCCTCCGGCGTCGCGGTTCGGGACATGGTCACTCCTTGCACAGCCGATACAGGCTCATCAGCATCCCGGCGGTGGCGCCCCAGATATTGCGGTCGCCCACCGGAATGTCGTTGAGCTCCACCGCCGGCAGGTCCGGCACGTACTGACGCATGCGCGGGCGGAAATTGCGCGGGTCGAACAGGTAATCCAGCGGCACCTCGAAGGTCTCCTCGACCTCGCGCGTATCCGGCGTCAGGGAGAACCCGGGACGGACGAACGCGACGACCGGGGTCACGCGAAACCCGGACCCGATGACGTGGTCGGGCAGGAAGCCGACGACGGTGACGAACGCCGGCTCCAGGCCCACCTCCTCGCGGGCCTCGCGCAGGGCCGCCGCGACCGGGTCCGCATCGGAGGCCTCGAGCCGCCCGCCCGGAAAGCTGATCTGGCCGGCATGATGCTTCAGCTCGGTCGCCCGTCGCGTGAACAGCACCGTGGCGGAGGGCTCGTGCAGGACGATGGGCATCAGCACCGCGGCGGGCGCGAGGCGCGCGGGCAGGAAGCTGCGGTATTCGCGGCTCTGCGGGGCCGTCAGACCCGGCAGCACCCAGTCCTCGGGGTCATGGCGCGCGCTGCTGCCGCGCAGACGCTCGGCGATGCGCCGCTGCCAGAATTGCGGATCAGCACTCACCCGCCGCCGCTGGTGCCGCCCTTGATGCCGCCGCGGGTCAGCTCGAGGGGGTCGAGCAGCCGGGCGAGCTCCTCGGGCTCGAGCGCCGTCATCTTCTGCGCCACCTCGCGGATCGGCCGGCCTTCCGCGTAGGCCTTCTTGGCGATCGCGGCGCCTTTCTCGTACCCGATGATGGAATTCAGTGCGGTCACCAGGATCGGATTGCGATCGAGGGCCTCCTTGAGCCGTCCCTCGTTCACCGTGAAACCCGACAGCGCCTTGTCGGCGAGCGCCTGCAGCACGTTGGCGAGCAGGCGGATGCTCTCGAGCAGGTTGTAGGCGATCAGCGGCAGCATCACGTTCAGCTGGAAGTTGCCCGACTGGCCCCCGATCGTGATCGCCGCATCATTGCCGATGACCTCCGCCGCCACCATCGCCGCGGCCTCCGGGATCACCGGGTTGACCTTGCCGGGCATGATGCTGCTGCCCGGCTGCAGCGCCGGCAGTGCGATTTCCCCGAGGCCCGCCAGCGGGCCGCTGTTCATCCAGCGCAGATCGTTGGCCATCTTCATGACGCTCACCGCGATCACCTTCAGCTGGCCCGACAACTCCACCGCCGCGTCCTGGCCGGACAGCGACTCGAAGTAGTTGCGGCTGGGCACGAAGGCGATGCCGGTGATCGCGGCGAGTTCCGCGCAGAACACGCCGCCGAACTGCGGGTGGGCGTTGATGCCGGTGCCGACCGCGGTCCCGCCCTGGGCCAGCGCCAGCAGCCGCGGCTCCACGGCCTGCAGGCGCGCCTGGCCATTCTCCAGCTGCGTGCGCCAGCCCGACAGTTCCTGCGCCAGCGTCACCGGCATCGCGTCCATCAGATGCGTGCGCCCGGTCTTCACGACACCGGCGAGCTGCAGCTCGCGGCTGCGCAGCACCGCGCACACATGCGCCAGCGCCGGCTGCAGCTGCGTGCGGGCGGCCAGCGCCGCGCCGACGTGGATGGCCGTCGGAATCACATCATTGCTGCTCTGCCCCATGTTGACTTCGTCGTTGGGGTGCACCGCACGCCCGAGCCGGGCGCCCGCGAGGTGCGCGATCACCTCGTTGGCATTCATGTTCGTGCTCGTGCCCGACCCGGTCTGGAAGATGTCGATCGGGAAGTGCGCATCGTGGCGCCCTTCGGCCACTTCGGCGGCGCAGGCCGCGATGGCCTGTGCGACCGGCGCATCCAGCAGGCCGAGCTTGGCGTTGGCCAGGGCGGCGGCCTGCTTGATGACGCCGAGGGCGCGGATGAAGGCCCGCGGCAGCGCCCGGCCGCTGATGGGAAAATTCTGCACCGCGCGCTGCGTCTGCGCACCCCAGAGCGCATCGGCGGGCACCTGCAGCTCGCCCATGCTGTCGCGTTCAATACGGAAAGAAGCTGTCATCTGCGGCACTCCGGCACGGTATCATTGCAAATCCTAACATCCCGTATCGTCCATTGCCGGATTGCGCACGTATGTCATCGACCGACACCTCGGCCCTCGCGGCGCTGTCGCCCCTCGACGGCCGCTATCGCCGCGCCACCGAGCCCCTGCGCGAACTGCTGTGCGAGGCGGGACTGATCCGCGAGCGCATCCGCATCGAGGCACGCTGGCTGCTGCACCTGGTCGAGGCTGCCCCGATGCTCGCCGGAGCCGCACTGCCGCAGGCCGTACGCGCGGCCGCCGGAAAGCTCGCGGAACATCCGCCGCCGGATGCGGCGCCGACCGTCAAGAGCATCGAGGCGCGCACCAATCACGACGTGAAGGCCGTCGAGTACTACGTGCGCGAGGTGCTGCAGGGCGCCGGTGCCACCCCCGCCAACCTCGAGCTGGTGCATTTCGGGTGCACCTCCGAGGACATCAACAACCTGAGCTACGCGAAACTGCTCGCCGCGGCGCGCGTCGTGATGCTCGGCGCAGCGGATGAATTGATCGCCGCCCTGGGCGCACTGGCGCAACGCCATGCGCAGTTGCCGATGCTCGCACGCACCCACGGTCAGCCGGCGAGCCCGACGACGCTCGGCAAGGAACTGGCGAACGTCGCGGCCCGCCTGCAGCGCTCGCGCCAGCGGCTCGCCGGAGTCGCCATCCTCGGCAAGTTCAACGGCGCGGTCGGGAATTTCAACGCGCACGTCGTGGCACTCCCGCAGCTGCCGTGGCCGCAGGTGGCGCAGCAGTTCGTCGAATCCCTCGGCCTCATCAACAATCCCTTCACCACCCAGATCGAGCCGCACGACTGGATCGGCGAGTACTGCGATGCGCTGGCTGCGATCAATGTCATCGGCATCGATCTGTGTCGCGATATCTGGGGCTACATCTCCCTGGGGTACCTGCGCCAGCGGCCGGTCGCCGGCGAGGTCGGCTCCTCGACCATGCCGCACAAGATCAATCCGATCGATTTCGAGAACGCGGAGGGCAATCTCGGGCTCGCCAATGCCCTGCTGCGGCACTTCGCCGAGAAGCTTCCGGTGTCGCGCTGGCAGCGCGATCTCACCGACTCCACGGTGCTGCGCAATGTCGGCGTCGCGCTCGGCCACACCCTCGTGGCCTGGCGATCCGCGCTGCGGGGACTTGCGAAGCTCGATGCAGACCCGGCGCGCATCGGCAGCGACGTCGAGGCTGCGTGGGAAGTGCTCGGCGAGGCGGTCCAGACGGTGCTGCGCGCGCAGGGCGTACCCGATGGCTACGAGCTGCTGAAGGATTTCACCCGCGGGCGCGCCATCGACGGTGCCGCGCTTGCGGCCTTCGTCGAATCCTTGCCGATTGCCGCGGCCGAGAAGGCCCGGCTGCAGAAACTGAGGCCTCAGGATTATGTCGGATTGGCCGCGCAGCTCACGCGCGATCTGCGTTGAAGGCGCATTATTGAGTGACCTGCGCCACGGAAACGGCGCAAGCGGCAAGGCAACCCGCGGCAAAGCGTGAACCGATCGACAATCCCCCGTAAGCCGCCTTTCTAAGATCTCCCCAGGCCTGCCTGCTCGCAGGCGCCATCGCCGGGCGATGCATCGTGGAATTCTCAGGGGAGAGTGAGGACAAGGGAGTGCTGGCGCCTCTGGCCCACGCCCGTTTCACACCCGAAAGATCTGCAGGCGTGATCAGCCTCGCCACGCCCCAGCGCAGCGCCGAACCCATGTCGGTGATCACGAGCATTCCCGAGGCGCGCATCGCGGTGGATACCGCCGCCGCCTCGGCGACCCGGATGCTGTCGATCTACACGCAGGACCTGGAGCCCGAGGTCTACGACCAGACGCCGTTCCTGGAGATCATCAAGAGTTTCGTGCTGGCGCGCAGCTTCGCGAAGGTGCGCGTGCTGCTCGTCGATCCCACCCGTGTCATGACCGACACCAATCGCTTCATCGCGATGGGGCGGCGGCTCTCCAGCTACATCGACATCCGCTACGTCGCGAGCCACATGCCGCAGATGCGCTCCTGCGCATACCTCATCGCGGATGAACGGGCGATCGTCTACCGGCTGCGCGCGGACACCTGGGACGGCATCGCGGACTTCAACAATCCGGCCGTCGCACGGCTGCACCTGGCGGAGTTCGACAGCGTCTGGAACGCGAGTGCGCCGGAGCAGGCGCTGCGGGTCGCCCGCCACCGCTAGACCCGCGGACCCCTTAGGGCGCGGCGGGCCAGCGGGGGTTGGCTATAATGCCGCCTCATGCCATCGCCACCGGATGTCACCGTCGCCGCGCTCGCCGAAAGGCAGGGCCGCTTCCTGCTCGTCGAGGAGCGCATCGCGCGGCGACTCGTATTCAACCAGCCCGCCGGCCACGTCGAGCGGGGCGAGACCCTGCTCGAGGCCGTCGCCCGCGAAACGCGCGAAGAAACCGCCTGGCGCTTCACCTCGGAGGCCTTCCTCGGTGCCTACCTGTGGCGCCACCCCGGCAGCGGCCGCGCCTCGCTGCGCTTCGCCTTCATCGGCAGCGTCACCGACCATGACGCCCTGCAGCCGCTGGATCACGGCATCCTGCGCACCCACTGGCTGACGCGCACGCAGCTCATGCTGCGGCAGGCGCGCCTGCGCAGTCCGCTGGTGCTGCGCTGTATCGACGATTACCTGGCCGGCCAGCGCCGGCCGCTGCAGGGAGTCGGCGAGCTGGACCTGTTCGGCGCGCGCGACATCCCGGCGGTGGAAGTGGCATGAGCGAACCGGTGATCGTCGGCCTCTCGGGAGGGGTGGATTCGGCAGTCGCGGCGCTGCTGCTGCTGGAGCAGGGTTACGAGGTCCAGGGGCTGTTCATGAGCAACTGGGACGAAGAGGACGCCTACTGCACCCAGGCGCAGGACTTCCAGGACGCACGCGCCGTGGCGCGGGTGCTGGGCATTCCCCTGCACCGGGCCAACTTCGCGGCGGACTATCGCGCACGCGTCTTCGAGTACTTCCTGGCCGAGCACCGGGCCGGCCGCACGCCCAATCCGGATGTGCTGTGCAACCGCGAGGTCAAGTTCGGCGTGGCCCTGCGGCACGCGCGGCGCCTGGGCGCGCGCTACTTCGCCACCGGGCACTACGCCCGCCTGCGCCACGACTCCGGGCGCGTGCAGCTGCTGAAGGCGCTCGACCCGAACAAGGACCAGACCTACTTCCTGCACGCCGTGCACCCCGATGACCTGCAGCAGGCGCTGCTGCCGGTGGGGGACTACACCAAGGCGCAGGTGCGCGAGCGGGCGCGGGCGGCGGGCCTGCCGGTGTTCGACAAGCCCGACAGCACCGGCATCTGCTTCATCGGCGAACGCCCGTTCCGCGAGTTCCTGCGCCGTTACCTCCCCGAGTCGCCCGGCCGCATCGAATCGCCGACCGGGGAGCTGCTCGGCCGGCACGGCGGGCTCGCCTTCCATACGATCGGCCAGCGTGGCGGCCTGGGCCTGGGCGGGCGGCGCGACGGCGAGGCGACCCCCTGGTACGTCGCCGCGAAGGACCACGCCCGCAACGTGCTGATCGCCGTCCAGGGACACGACCATCCGCTGCTCTACGCGCGCGAACTGCAATGCGACACGCTGCACTGGCTGGTCCGGCCGGACCGCGCATCCCTGCGCTGCACGGTGCGGGTGCGCCATCGGCATGCCGACCAGCCCGCCGTGCTGCAGGTCGAGGCGGACCGCGCGCGGGTGATCTTCGATGAACCGCAGCGCGCCCTGACTCCCGGCCAGTTCGCGGTCGCCTACGCGGGCGACCTGTGCCTGGGGGGCGGGATCATCCGCCAGGTCGACTCAGGCGCCGGGCCGGTTCGCGCGCGCCTTGAAACGCAGCCTGCGCGCGAGCAGCAACTCGTACAGGTTGCGGGCGGCGGGTGACAGCACCGCTCCCTTGCGGGTCAGCAGATTGAAGGTTCGCGAGACCGTCGGGGCGACGAGGTCGATGACCCGCAGGCTCGGATAGGCTCCCTTCTGCATCGCGAGCCCCGGCACGACGGCGATTCCGACGCCCTGCGCCACGAGCCCGACCGCCGTGGAACTGCGCTGCACCTCATAGAAGATCGCCAGTGACTGGTGTTCGACGCCCAGGGCCTGCTCGAGCAGCGGCTCGTTGCTGCTGCTCCCGCCCGGAAAGATCAGGCGATGGCCCTGCAGCTGCTGCCAGCTGACCCGCCGGTGCTGCGCGAGCGGATGGTCGCGGCGGCACACCAGCACGAAACTGTCCTGCAGCAGCGGCGTGCTGTCGAGGTCCGCATGACCGAGGCGGGCGACGTTGATGCCGAATTCGGCCTCGCGGCTCAACACCGCCTCGGCGACCGCCGAGGAGGCGTGATCGAGCAGCCGCACCCGGTTGTTCGGGAACTGCGCCGCGTATTCGCGCAACACCTGCGGCAGATAGTGCACCCCCATCGTGGGCACGCAGGCGAGGGTCACATCGCCGCGCATCGCCTTGCCGGTCTCGCGGATCTCGTTCAGGGAGGCGGCGAGCTCCGACAGCAGCCGGCGCGCCTGCGGCAGAAAGCTCTCGCCGGACTGGGACAGGGCGACGGTGCGTGTCGTGCGCTCGACCAGGCGCACGCCAAGGTGCGTTTCCAGGTTCTTCAACCGCCGGCTCAGGGCGGTCTGCGTGATACCCAAGGCCGCGGCGGCCCGGTTGAAGGCGCCGTTCTCGGCGATGGCGACGAAGGCCTGGACACCGAGGGTATCGATTTTCATGCAAAATACGCACTAATAGTTTAATTAATGTCATTTTACTCGGCATCGTTCCGGACGCAAAATAGCCCCCGCATGGATGGCCGTCGCCCCGTTTCCGGGAGGAACTCATGACTGACAGCTTCAAGTCGCGCACCGCGCTCAAGGTGGGCGAGCGCTCCTACGAGATCTTCAGCCTGAAGGCCCTGGCCCAGGACAAAGTCGCACGATTGCCGTTTTCACTGAAGATCCTGCTCGAGAACCTGCTGCGGTTCGAGGATGGCGTCAACGTCACGCGCGCCGATATCGAAGCCCTCCTCGACTGGGATCCGCGGGCCACGCCATCGCATGAGATCGCCTTCACCCCGGCGCGCGTGATCCTGCAGGACTTCACCGGAGTGCCCTGCGTGGTTGATCTGGCCGCGATGCGCGAGGCCGTGGTGAAACTCGGCGGCCAGGCCGAGAGTGTGAACCCGCTGGCGCCGGTCGAACTGGTCATCGACCACTCGGTGCAGGTGGACGAATACGGGACCAAGCAGGCCCTGGCCGACAACAACGCCATCGAGTTCCAGCGCAACGGCGAGCGCTACTCCTTCCTGCGCTGGGGCCAGACCGCGTTCGACAATTTCAAGGTCGTGCCGCCGAACACCGGTATCGTGCACCAGGTCAATGTCGAGTACCTGGGCCGCGTGGTGTTCGACCGCCCGCAGGGCGAGACCCACCAGGCCTATCCCGACACTCTGGTCGGCACCGACTCGCACACCACCATGATCAACGGCCTGGGCGTGCTCGGCTGGGGCGTGGGCGGCATCGAAGCCGAGGCGGCCATGCTCGGCCAGCCCATCACGATGCTGATTCCGCAGGTCATCGGCGTGAAGCTCACGGGTCGCCTGCCCGCCGGGGCCACGGCCACGGATCTGGTGCTGACGCTGACCGAGATGCTGCGCAAGAAGGGCGTCGTCGAGAAGTTCGTCGAGTACTTCGGCGACGGCCTGGCCGGGCTGCCGCTGGCGGATCGCGCCACCATCGCCAACATGGCACCCGAGTACGGCAGCACCTGCGGCATCTTTCCGATCGACGAGGAGACCATCCGCTACCTGGAGTTGACCGGCCGGCCGAAGGAACAGGTGGACCTGGTCGCCGCCTACGCGAAGGCCCAGGGTCTGTGGCGCGTCGCCGGCGCCGCGCCCGCCGTGTATTCGGACGTGCTGGAACTGGACCTCTCGAGCGTGGAGCCGTGCCTGGCGGGGCCGAAGCGTCCGCAGGATCGGGTGCCGCTGAAGAACGCCAAGGCGATCTACCGCAAGAGTCTCGCCGCGATGGCCGAGGAGCGAGCCAAACGCAACCCGGCGGCCACCGGCAAGGCACCGCTCACCACCGGGGGCCAGTCCGTGGAGTTGCGGGATGGCGCGGTGCTCATCGCGGCCATCACCAGCTGCACCAACACCTCGAACCCCTATGTGATGCTCGGCGCGGGCCTGCTCGCCCGCAACGCCCACAAGCTGGGCCTGACCGCCAGGCCCTGGGTGAAGACCTCACTCGCCCCGGGTTCGCGCGTGGTCACGGACTACTACCGCAAGGCGGGCCTGCTCGAGGAGCTCTCCGCGATCGGCTTCGACCTCGTCGGCTACGGCTGCACCACGTGCATCGGCAACTCCGGACCCCTGCGTCCGGAGATCTCGAGCGCCGTCAAGGCCGGCGACGTCATCGCCTGCTCGGTGCTGTCGGGCAACCGCAACTTCGAAGGCCGCGTGCACGCCGAAGTGCGCATGAACTTCCTCGCCTCGCCGCCCCTGGTCGTCGCCTATGCCATCGCGGGCACCCTGGACATCGATCTTGCGACCGAGCCCCTGGGATCCGGCAGGAACGGCCAGCCGGTGTTCCTCAAGGACATCTGGCCGGGTGCCCAGGAGGTCCAGGAGACCGTGCTGCGCGCCATCGATTCGAAGATGTTCCGCGACAGCTACGCCACGGTGTTCCGCGGCGATGACAACTGGTCCGCGATCCGGATCCCGCAGGGCAATGTCTATGCCTGGGACAAGGGCTCGACCTACGTCAAGAACCCGCCCTACTTCGACGGCATGACCATGAAGCCGGCCGCCGTGGGCGACGTGCACGGCGCCCGCGCCCTGGCGGTGCTCGGCGATTCGGTCACCACCGACCACATCTCACCGGCCGGCAATATCTCGAAGACCAGTCCCGCGGCCCGCTACCTCATCGAACAGGGTGTGCAGCCGGCGGACTTCAACTCCTACGGCGCACGGCGTGGCAATCATGAAGTCATGATGCGCGGCACGTTCGCCAACATCCGGCTGCGCAACCTGCTCGCACCCGGCACCGAGGGAGGCGTCACCGTGCACGTCCCGAGCGGGGAGCAGCTGTCGATCTACGACGCGGCGATGCGCTACAAGGCCGAGGGCACGCCGCTGGTGATCCTGGCCGGGCGCGAGTACGGCACGGGTTCCTCGCGTGACTGGGCGGCCAAGGGCACCATGCTGCTGGGCGTGAAGGCCGTGATCGCCGAGAGCTTCGAGCGCATCCATCGCTCGAACCTCATCGGCATGGGCGTGCTGCCGCTGCAGTTCCTGCCGGGACAGAACGCGCAGAGCCTCGGTCTCACCGGCACCGAGACCTTCGCCATCACCGGCCTCACGGTGGCGGGGGCGAAGACCGTCACCGTGACCGCGACCCGCGCGGGAGGCGCCGCACCGCTGCGCTTCGAGGCGCGGCTGCGCATCGATACGCCCAAGGAGCACGAGTACTACCGCCACGGCGGCATCCTGCAATACGTCCTGCGGCAGCTCGCCACGGCCCGCGCGGCCTGAAGCGGACGAGCCGCACCGAATCCCGATGCGGCTCGTCGTCTTCGACCTCGATGGCACCATCACCTATCGTGACACGCTCTATCCCTATGTGAGCGGCTACCTCGCGCGCTCGGGCCGCAGCCGGCTGCGCATGGCGCGGCTGCTGCCCACGCTCGCCGCCTTCGCGCTCGGTGCCGCCGACCACGGCGCGGTGAAGTCGCGGTTCATCGCGAGCACCCTCGGCGGGGCCACGCGTGGGGCACTGGCGGTGTGGACCGATGAATTCGTGCCCTGGGTCATCCGCCGCGGCAGCAGCCCGGCGGCACTCGCGGCGATCCAGGCGCATCGCGACGCCGGCGATCATCTGGTGCTCATGAGCGCGAGTACGGATCTTTACGTGCCGCGCTTCGGCACGACCCTGGGGTTCGATGAGGTGATCTGTACCGGTGTCGCCTTCGACGACGCCGGGCGCCTGATCGGCACGCTCACCACGCCGAACCGCCGCGGAGCGGAAAAAGTGCGGTGCTTCGAAGCCCTGAAACGGCAGCACCCGGATCTTCGGACCATTGCGTACGGGAATGCGGCCAGCGACCTCGCCCATCTGGCGCTGGCGGATGAGCCGCGGCTGGTGAATGCCTCCGGGCGCACCGCCCGGCGGGCCGCCGCCCTGGGGCTCACGCCTTTCGACTCGTGGATTTGACCCGACGGCGTGTGCAGTTGTGAAATATCAGCCGACCGACGGCGGTCCTGTCTGATGTCGAACCCAAGGACTCAAGCGATGAAACGCAAACTACCCGCATCGATCCTGCCGTCCGAAATCACGCCCCTCGACGCGTTCCTGAACCGCCGCGAGCTGCTGGCGGGCGCGCTGGCCACGGGCGCCCTCGCGGCCGGGCCCGCGCAGGCGGACTCCGCAGCGCCGCAGCCCGACCCGCGCTTCAACTTCACCCGCAATGCCCGCTATTCGACGACCGAGGCCCCGAACCGTTTCGAGGACATCACCAGTTACAACAATTTCTACGAGTTCGGCACCAACAAGGACGACCCGAAGATCAATGCGCACACCCTGCGACCCCGTCCCTGGAGCGTCAGCGTGGGCGGTGAATGCGAGGTGCGGGGTACCTTCGGCTTCGATGACCTCATCAAGGGCCTGGCCCTCGAGGAACGCATCTACCGCTTCCGCTGCGTCGAGGCCTGGTCCATGGTCATTCCCTGGCTCGGCTTCCAGCTCTCCGGACTGATCGAGAAGCTCAAGCCCACTTCCAGGGCCAGGTACGTGCAGTTCGTGACGCTCATGGACCCGAAGCAGATGCCGGGTGAGAACGATCCGGTGCTGCAGTGGCCGTACGTGGAAGGCCTGCGCATGGACGAGGCCATGAATCCGCTGGCGCTCATCGCGATCGGGCTGTACGGGCAGGCGCTGCCGAACCAGAACGGCGCGCCCCTGCGCCTGGTGACGCCGTGGAAATACGGCTTCAAG
>DATJPN010000223.1:0-4392 GCA_035506335.1 Steroidobacteraceae bacterium
CCCCGTCCCGGCAGGCCTGAGGGCACTCGATCATGCCACCGGCAGGTGCATTCAGACCATTGTGCACCATCCTGTCCGACAGTCCGGTCGAGGCTGCTTTGATCGAGTCACTTCTCGTGGATGACTTTGACGACGTTACCATCCGGCTCGCATCCCGCGAGACCGCCAAAGGGCCGGGAGCCGGCCGTCCTGTGGTCCTGTTACTGGCGTTCAAGGACCTGGCAAAGTCCGAGCATCATTACCTGAGCATGTACCGCAATCGGGACCCTGACACGCTGCAGCCACATCGCACCGTGCTGCTGTGTACCAAGGAAGACGCCAGTTCGGCGTACCGGCTCTGTCACCGTGGCCTGTTCGATGACTATGTCGTCTTCTGGCCCATTACCCACGATCCGAAGCGCCTGCTGATGGCCGTACACCAGCTGTCCGACCAATTGCGTCGCGAGATCGGGGAGCGGCCGACCGCCGTACAGTTCGCCGCGCAGGCCCGGTGCCTGGGCAAGCTCGAGGAGATCCTGTCCGCGCAGCTTCGCCGCGGCCAGAACCATATCGCATCGACTGGTCGGGCGGTGGAACAAGCCGAAACTGAAATGACGACTGCCTTGCGGGCATTGCCGTCCGCACTCGTGCTGGACGGCGCTCCGCCCGACGGCGAAGCGGTAGGTAACATCGAGGAGGTCCTGGCGCCGCACTGGCGCTCGATCAGCGAGACGCTTGCTCCCCTGAGCGAGTGGGCGGACAACGTGATGCAGGCGATGTCCCCGCAACTGCAGTCCGTACGGGAACTCGGTGCCATGGCCGACCGGATGCCCAGCGCCGTGATGGTCGTCGACGACGATGAATTTCAACGCCGGCTCGTGGGCAGTATTCTGGAATCCGAAGGGTATGAGGTCGTTTTCGCGGCGAGCGGCCGGGAGGCATTGGGTGCGCTGCGCAAGTCCATCCCCGCACTGATACTCCTGGACTACAAGATGCCCGACATGGACGGCGTATCCGTCATCCGTGAATTGAAATCAGACCCCAGATTCGCCGGCGTTCCGATCATCATGCTGACCGGAAACGTCGAGCGAAGCCTGGTCGTCAACAGCCTCGAACTGGGGGCGGCGGACTTCATCGTCAAACCCTACAACCGCGGAACCATAACGGGCAAGGTGGCTCAGGTGATGAACAAGGACCGGACCGCTCGCCGGCAGATACGTTGACGGTCAACCCGCCATGCCCGGACTCGATGCCTGGCTGGCGAACTGGGTGCGATACAGCTGCTCGTACAGGCCGGGCGCGGAGGCGAGCTGCGCGTGTGATCCACGTTGCACGATCCTGCCGTCCTGCACCACCAGGATCTGGTCGGCCTTGAGCACGGTGGAGAGCCGGTGCGCGATCACGATGGCGGTGCGCCCGGTGAGGGCCCGCTCGAGGGCCTGCTGCACGGCCGCCTCCGAGCGCGAGTCCAGGTGCGCCGTCGCCTCATCGAGCACCACCAGGTCCGGGGCCTTCAGCAACAGCCGGGCGATGGCGAGCCGCTGCTTCTCACCGCCCGAGAAGCGGTAGCCCCGCTCTCCGACCACGGTGTCCAGGCCCTCGGAGAGGCCCTCGACCACGTCCAGAATCTGCGCGTCGCGCAACGCCTCGCGCAGCTGCTCATCGCTCGCCTGCGGCCGGGCATACAGCAGGTTGGCGCGCAACGTATCGTGGAACAGATGCGCCTCCTGCGTGACCACGCCGATGCGCTGCTGCAGCGAGGCGAGCCGCGCGTCGCGCACGTCGATGCCATTGATGCGCACGGCGCCTTCGGTGACATCGTAGAGGCGCGGGATCAGCTGCGTGATCGTGGTCTTGCCGGCTCCGGACGGACCGACCAGCGCAACCAGTGTCCCCGGCGCGATGTTGAGGTCGATGTCGTGGAGCACGGTCTGCGGGGCGCGCCGCTCCGGCACCGAGATGGACTCGAGGGATGCCAGGGACACCTCGGCCGCCGAGGGGTAGCGGAAGGCGACGTGCTCGAAGACGACGCCGATGGGCCCCGCCGGCACGTCGACGGCGCCGGGCTTCTCGCGCACCATGGGTTCGAGCTCCAGTACCTCGAACACGCGTTCGAAAGCCACCAGCGCGGTCATCACCGTGACCTGCAGGTTCGATAGACCCATCACCGGCGCGTACAGCCGCACGAGCAGTGACGTGAGCGCCACGACGGTGCCCAGGTCCAGTGCGTGCCGAGCGGCGAGCACGCCGCCCCAACCATAGGCGAGCGCCGTCGCGAGGCTCGCCATGAGCAGCAGGGCCGTGGCCAGCAGCCGTCCGTACAGGGCCGCGCGGATCGCGAGGCCCGACAATTCGCGCGCCTTGGCCTCGAAGGCATCCCGGTCCGCATCGGGGCGGCCGAAGAGCTTGGCCAGCATCGCACCGGCCACGTTGAACCGCTCCACCATCATGCTGCTCACGGCGGAGCCGGTATTCATGATCTCGCGCGTGTTGCTCTGGATGCGCCGCCCCCAGTAGCGGGCCGGCAGCACGAACAGCGGCAGTACGATCAGTACGATGACGGTAATGCGCCAGGACAGCACGAACATGGTACCGATGATCAGCACCACGGTGACGATGTTGCCGGCGACGGTGGACAGGATGTCGGTGAAGGCGCTGCGCGCGCCCATGGTGTCGGTGAAGAGCCGGCTCACCAGTGCGCCGGTCTGCGTGCGCGCGAAGAACGCCAGGGGCATGCGCTGGATGTGTTCGAACAGCCGGGTACGCAGTCCCACCACCACATCGGCGCCGATGCGGGTGCCGAGATAGGTCTGCGCGAGCCCGAGCGCCGCATCCGCCACGCCGAGGGCCGCGATGAGCACCGCCATGCGTACGATCAGTGCCGTGTCGGTCTTGAGAATGCCGTCGTCGATGATGCGACGGTAGATCAGCGGATAGGCGACGCTGACGGCCGAGTTGGCGACGACCACGAGGGCAAGCACCAGCAGCCACCCCGTGTAGGGCGCGGCGACCTCGAGCGTGCGCCGCAGCGTCCCGGGCTTGATGCGATGCTCGAGGACGGACGGATCCTGCCTGATCGTCCGCATCGCCGCGGCCATGCCCCGTTGCATGGTGGAGTGCTACTGCGCGGGAGGCCGTGCGGCCTGCGGCGGACGCACGGCATTGGTGTCATTCCGGAAGCGCCCGACATAGGCCGCCTTTGCGACGACCTTGCCTTTCATCGCCTCGAGGAGTTCGGGCCGGCCGCCGCTGGCCGGAATGTTCCAGGCGAGCCAGTGCAGGTTGTCATCCGAGTTGAATCCCGGAGCCACGTCCAGGTCGCGGAGGATGACCGCGAGGGTCTGGGTGCCGACGGGCAGGTTGCTGACCCTGAAGTCAGGCAGCACGTTGGCGCCATAGAACGAGTACTTCAGCGGCACGATGCCCCCATCCTCGAACGCCTTGCTCTCGATGAGCATGGGCACGAACGTCCATCGCGGCTGGCCCGGCGGTGGCCCCCCGCCCGGCGCGGACTGCTGCGCGATGGCCGTGGCACCCAGCGACAGCAGAACGAGCCACGCTGCCGCCTTCATGACTGTCGTTCGCACGTTCGAATTCTCGCGACCTTTGAAAACGGGACGAAACAGCGATTATGCCGCCGGTGGCAATCCGGATGCAGCCCCCGGCCGATACAATTCGTTACTTCGGCTCGTTACTTCGGCCGCGTGTCCTTCTCGCCGAGGCCGGGATAGAAGAGCGCGCGATTCGTCAATGACTCGTTGTAGACCTTGCGCGTCTTGAACAGCCAATGCCCATTGCGCTTCACGAGCTCGTCCTCGTAATGACCGAAATAGACCAGCTGCACGTCCTTCTGCGGGGTGTTGTTGGTGATCTCGAACCAGTACGCGATGGTCTTCGCGGTGTTTCCGTTCACGTCGACGACGTGGTTGAGGATGAAATGCCGCGAACGCGGCCAGGAGGTGGCGCCCTTCGGCACACCGGCGACCCGCGCGCCCGCAAATCCCCCCATGGCCTTGCGTATCGCTTCCTTGCCGCGCTCGGTGCCGCTGGCCCACTCGAGCACACCGTCGTCCGTCCACGTGGCCATGACGGTGTCCAGGTCCCCCGCATCGACCGCGACCATGTAGCGGTTCGACAGATTCTCGATTTCGGCCCGGTCATCCGCATAGCTCGCGAGCGCTGCGCTACACACGCACCAGGCGAGGATCGCGCCCAGGGTGATCATTACGTGCTTCATGCTTTCTCCCTCTCAGATTGAACCCGGTACCGGCCGCAAATCTGGCCCCGGGCGGAGGATTCTATTTCGGATGTGACGGCGGGGCCATGTTTCGGTCGTTTAGCGGCACTGCACCACAGCCGTCGCTGGTGGCTGGCGGGGCACCCCGAATATGAGTATTGTCGACCTCCCGCGGG